>JAHCAT010000013.1 GCA_019634735.1 Lysobacterales bacterium
AGAAGTGCAGTGCCGTCGCATCGGCGATACGCCGCCTGGCAACGGGCTGAGGCACGACGCCAATCAGGCCTGTGGGAGAGGGGCCGGGGGAGAGGGCCGGGGCTTGCCATGATCTGCATCGTTGCCGGCCCAGCGGCGCGCGCTGCTCAGGGCAGCCCTCTCCCCCGCCCCTCCCCCGCAGGCGGGGGAGGAGAGAAGTGCGGTGTCGTCGCATCGGCGATACGCCGCCTTGCAGTGGGCTGAGGCACGACGCTGATCAGGTCGAGGCGGGCGCCTACAGCACCGGCAGCAGCGGCGCGCCGAAGGCCGCCGACAGTCGCGTCAGCACACGCTTCCAGAAGCTGTCTTCGCCCGGGAAGTCGCCGACGTCGGCGTGGCACAGGTGGAACTGCGGGTGCGTGCGCGCCAGCGGCGGACAGGCGGGTTGCAGCTCGTAGCTGGTCGCATAGCGGAACGGCCACAGGTCGAACACTGGCAGCGCGGTGGAGATCCGTTCGATGGCGCGGCCCATGCGGTAGAAGGGTGCCGGGCCGCGCGGGCCGCGGGCGATCAGCCAGGCGTTGCCGGGCGCCATGTCGCGCTCGATGGTGGCGGTCAGCCGCGCCGCCAGCGCGGCATCCTCGATGACCAGGGCCGACTCGGTGTTGAAGCGGTCCGAGCGCGGATCGAAGTTGTGGCTGCCGACCAGGCTGGTGTGTCCGTCCACCACCAGGGTCTTGCCGTGCATGCTGTTGCGCGGCGCACGAACCGGCCCGGCCAGTTCGACCATGCGCTCGAGGTCCTCCGGGTCGGGCCGCATCTCGTGGATCTGGAAGCCCAGCTCGCGCAGGTAACGCTTCTTGTACTTCCAGGTCAGCGCATAGACCGGAAAGGCGTCGGTCGCCGCCAGCGAGTTGGTGGAGACGCGCACCTGCGGCGGTTCCGGCTCGCTGCGGCGGGCGCGCAGCAGGCGGCGGCTGGGCCGGTCGAGCACCAGGTAGGGCGTCTGGATCAGCAGGTCCCGGCGGGCACCGGCGACCAGCCCGGCGATCTCCAGGCTGACCGCATTGGCCTCGGGCCGGCGCGAGCCGACCTTGACCGGGGCATCGGCGACGAAGCGGATCGACTCGACCGGCAGCATCGGCGCCAGGAAGCGGCCGCGCACCAGGGCATCGTCGGCGGCCTCGGCGGCGAAACGCGCCGCCTGGGCATGGATCGCCGGATCGATCTCGGCCTGCGGCTGGGGCGCGGACTCGCCGGGCGCGACGCGACGCAACTGCCGGGCGACATCGGTCAGGTATTGTGCCGGCACCGCGCGCGGATGCGCCCAGAAGCGGTCGAAGGCCGCGACCATGTCCGCCACCACCGGGCCGGTCACCAGCAGCTCGCGGTCGTAGTAGGCGAACTCCGGGTCGAGGTCGAAATAGGTGTCGGCGTAGTTGCGCCCACCCAGGATGCCGACCTCGCCGTCGATCGCGAACAGCTTGGTGTGCATGCGCTGGTTGAAGCGCGAGAAGCAGCACAGGATGCCGGCGGCGAACTCGCCCGGCGAAGTGCGCGCCTGGTTGAAGGTGGGGTTGTAGACGCGCAGCGACAGGTTGGGATGGACGCGCACCAGGTTGGCTAACAAACCGGGATGGTTGAGCGAGAACAGCTGGTCGACCAGCAGGCGGACCCGCACGCCGCGCCGCGCCGCGGCCTCGAGCTCGGCCAGCACCAGGTCGGAGCCGGCGCCCGGCTTGAAGATGTAGGTCTGCAGATCGATGCTGTGCCGGGCCGCGCGCAGCAGGTGCAGGCGGATGCGCAGCGCGTCGCTGCCCAGTTCGAGCGGCAGCACGTGATGGCGACCGGCCTGGGTGGCGAGGAATTCATGGAAGGGCGAATCGATGGCCGCGCAACCGGCCGCTGCGGTACAGGATTGCGCGGTACCGGCCTGTGCGTGCGCCTGCGCCTGCGCCAGCCGGGCGTCGACCTCGGCGCGGCGCGCCGGCGACAGCGCGCAACCGGCAAGAGCCATGGCCAGAAGCGCGGTCGCCAGGCGCGACAGCGCGACGCGGCATCGACGATTCGGCCCGCCCGGCACGGATGGACTCACCGGCCCTGGTCCACGTTCGCGATCGCGCGAGGCAGCACGGCGTCGTCCTGGCCGGTCGGCGACGGGTGCGACGGCAAGTGTGGCAGGACAGGCGATTGCCGGGACGAGGCCCGCGACGCGGCTTTCAGGGCGACCACGCTTCGAGCAGCCTGGACTTGCCGCGCAGCGGCCGCGCCGGCCGTGTCGGCACCAGGATGCGCAGGTGGGCAGCGGTCACCATCGGCGGGGCGTCCGCGCCGACCAGGAAGGTCGCCAGGTCGGTAAGCCCTGGGTTGTGGGCCACCACCAGGGCGTGCGCGGCCTGCGGCCGCAGCGACTCGACCAGGTCCAGCAGGACTTCCCACTCGCATTCGTAGATCTGCTCGGGGTACTCGGCCGCGGCGGTGAAGTCGTAGCCGAGCGGCGCCAGCGTCTGCCGCGTGCGCGTGGCCGGCGAGCAGCGCACCTGATCGGGGATGCCGCGCTCGCGCAGACGTTCGGCCAGCAGCAGGGCCTGCTTGCGACCGAGGGGCGACAACGCGCGCTCGAAGTCGCTGCCCGCGGGCGCCTTGGGCAGGGCATCGGCATGCCGGACGAGGTCGAGCAGCAGACTCATGGGCCGCGAATGCTAGCACCCGGGCAGTCCGCAACGGCCCCGCAGGCAAGGACACGTGTGTGTCGTTTGCGCCGGGAGCCCGGCACCCCGGGGACCGCCAGCGCCTGCCTCGGCCCGTCGCGCAACGACGCGCCTATCCGCCTTGGCCGCCGAATTCGCCGGCCCACGGGCCAGGCGCTCCTGATCGCCTGCCCTTGGGAACCTTCCTGCAATCAGCGGCGTAGCGGTGCCTTTTCGCGGCTGTGGAGCCCGCGGCACTCGACAGCCCGACCGTGTTCCGGGAAGCGCGTCGGCAGGGCGACCCGCTGCGGAGGTCTTTCAACCCCGATCCCGCGCCGCGGAAAAAAGAGGTGCAGGTCACGGCCCCGATCCCGATTCCCGAGCGCGCGGGCCCGGACCAGTCATGGACCCACGTCGTGGGGCGTCGAGGGCGTGCCAGCAGGCTGTTGAAGAACAGCCTGCTGGCTGCGGCCATGGATGGCTGTTCGGCGAAGAGACTGCACAAGCAGCCGCTTCGACGGGAGCGCGTCCGGACCTGCGCCGGACGGGCGACTTGAAAAACGACCAGGATGGTCGTTCTTCAACAAGCTGCTACGCCGCCGGCCCGAGGTCGAACGAGATGCTGATGCGCTCGCCCTCGCCGCTGTAGGGCAGCGTGCGGTGGAACAGATAGGACGGAAAGAACAGCATCGCGCCGGGTCGCGGGCGGAGCCGCAACAGGCGATCCGGGGGCGGCGCGGGCAGGCCGGGATAGGGCTGGCCGAACTCGATCCAGCCGGCGGCGCTCCCGTCGCCAAGTACGGGCGGCAGCGCCACGTAGAACGCCCCGGACAGCCAGGAGCCCTCGTGGATATGGGTGTCGATCAATCCCTGCTCGCGCACCCGCGTCGCCCAGACGTGCATCAGGTGCGGGCCGCGCGGCACCTGGCCCAGGAACGGATGGCCCGGGACATCGGGCAGGCCGGCGATGAAGGCGGCAATGGCGGCGCGCAGGCTGTCCGCGAAGCCCGTAATCGCCGGCGTGTCGTCGGCCAGCAGCTCGCCGGTCAACCAGCCGCCGCGCGCCACCAGACCGACCGGCTCGTAGCGCAGCCTGCTGTGGTTGCGGATGTCGTCGGCCAGCGCGGCCAGGAAGGCGTCACGGTCGGCGAAGGCTGGCGGCGTGGCGATGTCGACCTCGCGCACCCAGTCGTGCAGGCCCAGCCAGGCCTCCGCGGCCGGCCAGCCCTCGACACCGGCCAAGGCGATGGCGCGCGCGGCAATGCCACCCTGGTCGGCGGGCTCCAGCCTGCAGGCCCGGTCGAGCGCAACCAGCGCCGGGGCGGACTGCTGGCTGCGCAGGCGTACCTGGCCGAGCTGGCGCAATACCGGCGCCGGCGCATCCTCGGCCTGGGCGAGCAGCTGCAGGCACTGCTCGGCCTCGTCGAGGCGACCCAGGGCTTCGAGGACGCGCGCCAGGGTCACCGTCGGACCCGCTTCGTCCGGCGCCAGGCGCACGGCCTCCCGGGCAGGCTGCAGGGCTGCCTGGGCGTTTCCCTGCTTGAGCAGGCAGGCGGCAAGACAGTCGTGCGCAGCGCCCAGCCCGGGATGGTCGGCGATCAGCGCGCGCGAAGCAGCCAGCGCCCGCTCGACCTGATCTGGCGCCGTGCCCCGGGACAGGGCCGCGGCCAGGGTCATGCGGGCGGGCACGGCATCCGGCGCAAGGGCGACGGCAGTTCCGGCGGAAGCGATCGCCTCATCGATACGGTCGAGGTGGATCTGGCTGGCCGCCAGGTTGGTCCAGGCCTCGTGGCCGTCCGCTCGCAAGGCCGCGGCGTCGGCGAATGCCGTGGCGGCCGCCAGCCAGGCACGCCGCCGCCAGGCGAGATGACCGCGGGCCAGGGCCAGCACGTATCGATCGGCACCGGCAGCGACACCTTCCTGCAGCGCGGCTTCGGCACCGGCAACGTCGCCGGCTACCTCGCAGGCCCAGGCCAGGGCCTGCCAGGGCTCGGTCCGGCCTGGCTGGCGTCCGACCAGGGCCCGGGCCTCGATCAGTGCATCGGCAGCGTGGCCGGCGTCGGCCAGCGCGCGCACCCGGGCCGATGCCGCTTCAAGGTCGTGCGGCCGGCGCGCCAGTACGGCCTGCCAGGCTTTCGCCGCCTCCAAGGGGCGCCCGGCCTCGCCCGCCGCCTGCGCCAGGCCGATCCAGGGTTCCGAGGGCGCCGGCTGGCGTTGCACGGATCGGGCGAAAGCCTCGATCGCGGCAGCCGGCTGGCCCGCGGCACGCAAGGCGAGGCCAAGGTTGTAGTTCACACCGGGATCGTCGGGGCGACGGGCCTGGACGCGCTGCAGTGCGTCCACCGCCAACCCGGCCCGACCCAGCGCCAGTGCGGCACCCGCCTGTATCTGGAGGGCATCGGGATGGTCCGGATGGGACTCAAGCACCGGCTGCAGCAGGGCCAGGGCCTGCTCGGCCCGGCCCGCCGACAGGGCAGACCAGGCCGAGCGCAGTGCGGCCAGGGTCACGTCAGCCACCAGCCGGTGATGCCCAGGCGATCGGTCTCCGCCCAGGGCGCGACCGGCGAAACGAAATGCCAGGCCGGCACCTTGAACAGGCTCAGGCTGTTGGGCATGGGTTCCAGCGTCTCGACGACCCGGCCGTCCTGGTCCTGGAAGTGCAGCAGGCCACCCCAGTCGGCCGACCAGGACCGGCCGAGGTTGAAGACATACGCGTAGCGACGGCCTTCATCCGCTTCGAAATCGTTGTGTCGGCGAAGGAACATGCCTGGCCGATAGCGGGTCGCCTGGGCGCTGACCCGTCGCAGCGACGGGTCGCCGGTCAGCATCCGGCAGAACGACAGGAACGGCGGAGCATTGAGGAAGTCGAGCACGGCGTGCAGGAGCAGGCCCGGATCGCGGCCTTCGAGCGCCGCGGTGACCATCATGTAACTCTCATAGGCGAACGCGTAGCCGCCCCGGGCGCCCTGCGCTGCCTGCGCGACCCGTCCGGCCTCGCCGTCGCTGCCGTTGCGCCACTCCGCCGCCGGGAGCAGCCGGGCCACGTCTCCGGCATGACGCACGGCCAGGCCCCAGGGAACCTCCTGCTCCAGGCAGGCACGCAGCCGCTCGAGCGCACTGGCCTGGAGCACGTCGGGAATCTGGATACGGCCGCGCTGCTGCAGTTGCTGCCGCCAGTGCCGCAGGTCGAGATCGTTGCTGAGCATCTCCGGGAAGATCGCGCGGGACGGGAGTGGCCATCTTCTCACGCCCGGCGCAGCCGCCCTGCCGCGACCCGAGAGGCGTCCAGTCTCAGCGCATGAGCGGGGACCGGGACCAGGGGCCAGGAGCGAGAGGGGGCGAGCAGGGACCGGGGATCAGGACAGGGGGGACGGGACTGGCTGCGGCGCCGGGCCCCGGATCGGTCGCCGCGAGGGCGGCAGCGCCTCCCGTCAGCGCCCCAGCCAGCGCAGCAGGCGTGCGAAGTCCTCCTGGCGATCGAGGGCGAGCATGCTGCGGTAGTCGAACAGCCCCTTGCCCATGGCGGCGGCCAGGACGTAGGCCTGGGTATCGCGGACCTGGGCCAGCAACGGGAACGGCTGGCCGGCCAGGCGCTCGAGCGCGGCGCGTGTCGACAGGGTATCGACGCGCACCCGGTTCAGCACCAGACCGACCTTGGCGCGCCCGCCCGCCACCGGGCGGGTGCCGGCCAGGTCGGCCAGGAAGCGCTCGCTGGCATCGAGGTCGATCACCGAGGGCAGCATGGGTACCAGGACCCGGTCATCGGGCTGCAGCAGCTTTTCCAGGTCCTCGGCATGGACACCGGCCGGCGTGTCGACAATCAGCCAGTCGACCCCGGCGGGAGGTTGGAAGCCGCCCAGGCGCTTGAGCTTGCGCAGCACCACCCATTCCACCGGGGCGGCGTCCTGCGGCCGGCGCTCGCACCACGCGGCGGTCGACAGCTGCGGATCGCAATCGGCGAGCAGGACGCGCCGGCCCTTGCCGGCCAGCGCCGCGGCAAGATTGACGGTCAGCGTGCTCTTGCCGCAGCCGCCCTTGCTATTGGCCAGGAACAGACGCTTCATCGCACCCTCCGGCATGACCCGCGCCCGATCATGCCCGGCCCCGGCCGGGGTGTCGAGACCGGCGCGGCGCGGCTTGACCGGGATCAACCGGGCCAGAGTCGGACGCGGCCTACAATGGCCCTCCGCTCCGCCAGGCCGCCGCCATGTTCCAGGTGACCCCGCTGTTCGCCGTGCCGATGATCGAGGTGCAGCACCCCGATCCGGCCGATCTCAACGCGCGCCTGCGCGAGCTGTTCCTGGCCCGAGAGGCCGAGGGGCTGCGCCATGCCAACCCGGCGTCGTCGATGAAGATCAAGCAGGGCCTGTTCGAAAGCGACTTCACGGTGTTCTCCTGGCCGGACGCGCCGGTGCAGGCGCTGCGCGAGTTCTGCTGGGCGGGCCTGTCGCGCGCGGTGGCGCAGCTCAACGGCTTCGGCGCCGAGCAGATGGCGCGCCTGCAGATCTTTTCCCACACCTGGTTCCACATCACCCGGGGCGGCGGCCAGTTCGACCTGCACAACCACGGGATGGCCTCGTGGTCGGGCGTTTACTGCGTGGATCCCGGCGACAGCCCGGCCGACGACCCGGATTCCGGCGCCCTCACCTTCGTCAACCCGATGGCCCTGGCCAACATGTTCCAGGACCCGGCCAACGTCCACCTGCGCCGGCCCTACGGGATGGCCAACATCACCTATCGCCACACCGCCGGCCGTCTGGTGCTGTTCCCCTCCTGGCTGTTCCACCAGGTGCAGCCCTACCGCGGCCTGCGCGAGCGGATCACCGTCGCCTTCAACTGCTGGTTCCGCTTCGAGGGCGAGTAGGCCGCGAGCCAGCACGACCCGGACGATCCGCCTTCGGTCCTCGTTCGCCATGGTTCCTGCGTGCGGCGCCGCATCGGTCGCCACGCGCCTTGCCCAGATGCGCGCCTGGCGCCCGGGCGCTGCGGCCTTGCCGCGACGACACGGATCGATCCGGACACGGCACCGGCGGCACGCATCCTCAGGGGTCCGCTCGGGCCTGGCCACGGAACGCGCCTGAGCCGCGACACCCCTCAGGTGTCCTGGGTCTGCTCCCGGTACCCACGGTCGTACGCAACGCCCCGATCCCGCAACCAGGCCAGCACGCCCTGTGCGGCCGCCGCGCCGCTGGCGAAGCAGGCGGTCAGCAGGTAGCCGCCGGTCGGCGCTTCCCAGTCGAGCATCTCGCCGGCGACGAACACGCCGGGCAACGCGCGCAGCATCAGGCCCTCGTCGAGCGCCTCCAGGCGCACGCCGCCGGCGCTGCTGATCGCCTCGGCGACCGGGCGCGCGCGCAGCAGGCGCAGCGGCAGGCGCTTGATCGCGGCGGCCACGCGCTGAGGATCGTCGAGCACCTCGCGCGGCAGGATCTCCTGGAGCAGGCCGGCCTTGACGCCGTGGATGCCGGCGTCGCGACGCCACTGCTCGGCGCGCGTGCGCTTGCCGCGCGGTCGCGACAGCGCCGCCTGCAGGTCCTCCAGGCTGCGACCCGGCGCCAGATCGAGCGCGAGGTCGGCATGGCCGTCGCGGGCGATGCGCTCGCGAAACAGCGCCGACAGCGCGTACACCACGCTGCCTTCCAGGCCGGTCGCGGTGGCCACGCATTCGCCCTGCAGCGCGCGCGGCGTGCCGTCGTCGTCCAGCCAGTGCACCACCACCGGCTTGACCGGCGCGCCGGCGTGGCGCTGCGCGAAGTGCGCGCTCCAGTCCAGGTCGAAGCCGCAGTTCGCCGGCTGCAGCGGCGCGATGTCCACGCCGCGCGCCCGCAGCACCGGTACCCAGGCGCCGTCGGAGCCGAGCTGCGGCCAGCTGCCGCCGCCCAGCGCCAGCACCACGGCATCGGCCCCGGCGCTGCGTTCGCCGACGGGCGTCTGGAACGCCAGGTCGCCGGACTGCGTCCAGCCGGCCCAGCGGTGCTGGACATGGAAGGCGACGCCCTGCTCGCGCAGCCGGCGCACCCAGCCGCGCAGCAGCGGCGCCGCCTTGCGGTCGGTCGGGAACACCCGTCCCGACGTGCCGACGTAGGTGTCGATGCCGAAGCCCCGTGCCCAGGCGCGCAGCGCGTCGGCGTCGAAGCGCCGCAGCCAGTGTCCGACCGCCGCGCTGCGCGTCCCGTAGCGGGGGGCGAAGGCTTCGAACGGATCGGAGTGGGTGAGGTTCAGCCCGCCCTTGCCGGCGATCAGGAACTTGCGGCCCACCGAGCCCTTCGCCTCGTACAGGTCCACGGCGACGCCCGCCGCACGCAGCCGCTCGGCCGCGAACAGGCCGGCGGGGCCGCCGCCGATCACGGCGACACGGAGTGGAGCGGGCGATGCCGTCATCGCGGCATTATCGCCGCGCGGCCAGGGCCACGGTTGCCGCGCATGGCCGGGCTCAGCCCGTCCCGATTGGCGTCGTGTCTCAGCTCGCTGCCAGGCGGCGTGTCGCCGGTGCGACGGCACCGCACTTCTCCCCTCACCCGCCTGCGGGGGAGGGGCTGGGGAGAGGGCCGCCCCGGCCAGCGCGCGCCGCTGGGCCGGCAACCATGCAGATCATGGCAAGTGCCGACCCTCTCCCCCGGCCCCTCTCCCAGAGGGAGAGGGGAGCACAGCGCGCTGCGCTCAGCGAACACCGGCTCCTGGCCCTTGGTCCCGACCCTGAGCTGAGACAGGACGCCAATCGGGTCAGCCCGTCGGATCCGGCAGGGCCAGCGCGCGGACCGCGCGGATGCGCGCTTCGCGCACGGCGGCCGCGATGTCGGCATCGGTACCGGCGACGCGCGCGGCCACGGCGCCGGCGTCGACCGCGCGCGCAGCCGCAAGTGCAGCGCGCAGCCGCCCGGCCTGCGGGTAGGGGTCGTCCTGGCGCCCGGCCCGGCCGCGGGCGTCGGCTTCGCAGGCGAGCAACAGCCGCTGGAAGCGCTGCGGACGGCGGAACGCGTCGACCTTCGCCAACAGGTCGACCACGGTGGCCGGACGCAGCTCGGCCGCCCGATGGATGTCCAGATGGTGGCGGCAGGCCAACCGGGCCAGGTCGGCGTGGTCGCGGGGCACCTTGAGCCGGACGTTGACCGCCTCGACCATGGGCAGGCCGGCGTGCTCGTGGCCGCGGTGCGCGGGCAGCTCGCCGGCCGGCGTGACGCCCTTGCCGAGGTCGTGCAGCAGGGCCGCCCAACCGACCTGGCTGTCGCCGGGCGCCAGCGCCGCGGCCATGTCGCTGACCAGCTCCTGGTGCCGGCCGGTGTCGATCTCGGGGTGGAACTCTGCGCGCTGCGGGATGCCGTACAGAGCGTCCAGCTCCGGCAGCAGCACGGCCAGCGCGCCGCTGTCGCGCAGCATCCGCAGGCAGGCCGAGGGCCGCGCTTCGCGCAGCGCCCGTTCCAGCTCGGCCCAGACCCGTTCCGGGACCAGGTGGTCGAGTTCGCCTGCCGCGACCATGCCGCGCAGCAGGTCCAGGGTCTCCGGCGCCACCGTGAAACCCAGGGGCGCGAAGCGCGCCGCGAAGCGCGCCAGCCGCAGCAGGCGCACCGGGTCCTCGGCGAACGCCGACGACACGTGGCGCAGCACGCGCGCCTGCAGGTCGGCCTGGCCGCCCCAGGGATCGATGACGCGGCCCTGCGCATCCTCCGCCATGGCGTTGATGGTGAGGTCGCGCCGGCGCAGGTCGTCCTCTAGGCTCACCGACGGGTCGGCGTCGACCACGAAGCCGCGGTAGCCGCGGCCCTGCTTGCGCTCGGTGCGCGCCAGCGCGTATTCGGCCTGGCTGTCGGGGTGCAGGAACACCGGGAAGTCGCGGCCGACGCCCCGGAAGCCCAGCGCCTCCAGGTCGGCCTGGCGGGCGCCGACCACCACGAAGTCCTGGTCGTGCACCGGCAAGCCGAGCAGGCGGTCGCGCACGGCGCCGCCGACCCGGTAGGTGGCGAAGCGGCCGGCCGGAGCGAACGGCTCAGGTGCGACGGGCATGGTGCCGGTACTGGTCCAGGCGCGCCTGGTGGCGGCCGCCGGCCAGCATCTGCGGCACCACCGCGTCGACCGGCGTCGGCGCGATGCCGAGCGCGGCCAGTCCGTCCCTGCTGCCGACCGAATCGAGCTTGAGCGAGCGGAAGTTGTCGCTGGAGATCGGCTTGCCGGGGATCAGGTCGCCGACCAGCGCCTGCACCCGCCCGAGCGGATCGGGCAGGCCGATCACCCAGCGGCGCAGGCCCAGGTGGCGGGCGGTGTAAGCGACGATCTCGCGCAAGCTCATCACCCGCGCGCCGTACAGCTCGAAGGTCTCGCCGGCGGTCTCCGGCCGCGCCAGGCAGCGCGCGACGGCCTCGACCACGTCGCCCACATGGACCGGCGCGAAGCGCGCGCCGGGCCGGGCGATCGGCAGCGCCGGCAGCAGCCGCAGCAGGCCGGCGAAGCGGTTGAACAGCCCGTCGCCGGGTCCGAACACCACGCTCGGCCGAACGATGCGCCAGCGCAGCGTGCTGGCACGGACCAGCGCCTCGGCCTCGCCGCGGGTGCGCAGGTAGTGGCTGTCGCCCTCGCCGGCGCGCAGCGCGCTCATCTGCACCAGGTCGGCGGCCCCGGCCGCCGCACAGGCGGCGATCACCTGGGCGGTGAGCTCGACATGGGCGCGCCGGAAGCCCTTGCCGCCGAAGCCGCGCTCGTTGAGGATGCCGACCAGGTTGACCACGGCGTCGGCGCCGGCGAAGGCGCGGGCGAGCGCCTTCTGATCCAGGGGATCGACCTGCAGCAGGCGCAGCCCCGGCAGCAGCCGCAGGTCGCCATGGCCGGCAGGATTCCGGCTGGTGACGGTGACCCGGTGGCCGGCATTGGCCAGCCGTGCCGCGAGGTGGCGGCCTATGAAGCCGCTGCCGCCGACGATGACGATGTGCCGTGTCGTGTTCATGGCGCGGTGTCCTCCATGCCGATGCCGTCCCGTGCCGGAACCTGGGCGAGCGGCGCCGCGCAGTGCACACCGCCGCTGGCCGCGAACGCGGTCGCCGCCGGGCGCTGGCCGGGATCGGGCAGGCGGCTGGCCAGCGGGCGCGTGCGGCCATGCAGGCGCCAGTCGTAGATCACGCTGAAGGCGAGCACCCGGGCCACGTATTCGCGGGTCTCGCGGTAGGGAATGGTCTCGATGAAGACATCGGCGGGCAGGTCGCCGCGCTGGTCCAGCCAGCGCTGCACGGGTGCCGGCCCGGCGTTGTAGGCGGCGCTGGCCAGCCAGGGGCTGCCCCCGAAACGTGCCGCCTGGTCGGCCAGGTAACGGCTGCCCAGGCGGATGTTGCGGTCGGGATCGAGCAGGGTGGCGGTGCCCTGCCAGGGCTCGCCAAGCTGCGCCGCCACCTGCCGGCCGGTGCCCGGCAGCAGCTGCATCAGGCCCCAGGCGTCGGCCGGCGAGCGGGCATCGGGCTGCCAGGCGCTTTCGGCGCGGATCAGCGCCAGCACCCAGGCCGGGTCGAGGCCGTTCGCGGCGGCCTCGCGCTCCACCGTGTCGCGGCGAGGCAAGGGGAAGCGCAGGGCGTACTTGCGCAGGTCGTCGCCGCCGCTGAGGGCGTGGATGACCCGGTCGTGCCAGCCTTGCGCGGCGACCATCAGCAGCATCTGGTCGCGGCCGGCGGCATCGCCGCGCGAGAGCGCGCGCTGCAGGGCGCGCGCCGCCTCCGGCCGCCAGCCCACCGCATGCAGTTCCAGGGCGCGCGCGAGATCGATGTCGGCGAGCAGGGCGCGCTGGCGCTGCGGGTCGGCGCCGACCTCGATGGGACACAGCGAATAGGGCAGGCCGGCCCGGTCGGCCGCCAGGAAACCGTGGAAGCTGGCGTCGCCGGCCAGGGCGGCGAAGGCGTTTCGCGCCGCCTCGGCCTGGCCGGTCTCGTCGAGCGCGCGGGCGCGCCAGTAGCGCATCCGCGGCGCCTGCGCCTGGTCGGCCGGCAGGCCGTTGACGAGGGCCAGCACGGCCGGCCAGTCGAGCGCGGCGAGGGCGGTGCGCAGGCGCCAGTCGGCGATCTGCGCATCGCGCGCGCTGGCCGGCACGCGGTCCAGCCAGTCGCCGGCGTCGGCGCGGTAGCCGGCCGCGGCGAACACCGCGATCTCGCGCAGCACGGCGGCACGTTGCGCATCGCTGAAGGCCAGCCGCGGCGACAGCGCCTGCCAGTGGCCGATCGCGCTTTCCACGGCCGAACGCGCGCGGCGCTGCAGGGCCAGGGTGGCGGCCTCGCGGGTGGCGGGCTCGTCCGGCCAGGCGGCAGCGGCACGCAGAGTGGCCTCGGGGTCGCCCGCGGCACGCGCCAGCCGTTCGCCGGCGGCGCGCTGGTTGGCCGGCAGTTGCCGCGCCAGGAAGCCGGCCAGGCCGCCGTTGCCGGCTTCGACCGCCAGGCGCAGGCGCTGCCAGGTGGCGGCGGCATCCAGCCAGCCCTGGGCACGGCCATGGGCGATCACCGGGTCGCAGGCGTCGGGAAGACCTTGCCCGGTCGGCCACAGGGCCCGCAGGCCGGCGCGCAGCGCGGCGGCGTCGCCGCCGCGTTCGATGCCGGCGCGCAGACGGTGGCAGGCCAGGCTGCCGCCCAGCTCGTCGCCGGGATCGTCGGCCTGGAAGCCGGCCCAGTCGCCGCGCCGCGCCAGCTCGCCCAGCCAGTCGCGCAGGAACTGGCGGCCGAGCTGGCTGTCGCCTTCCGACGCCAGAAAAGCGCGGGCACGACGTGCGTCCAGGGTGCGCAGCTCGCGGCGCAGGGCGGCGTAGTCCAGGTAGGGCGCCAGCACGTAGCCGTCCAGGTGGCGACGCCGCTGCGCATAGTCGTCCTGGCGGCCGGCGGCGAGTGAGACCGCGGCCGCCAGGAACTCGGCACGCCAGGCCGGCGTGCGGTCGCGCGCGGCATCGGCGGCCAGGGGCGGCGCCACCACCAGCAGGACAGCGAACAGGAACGCGGCAGGGCGCACGGTCATCGCGACCAGTCTACCCCGGGGACGGATGCACGCAGCGTGTGCGGCCAGGACCGGATCGCCGGTGCCGCGCGCGATAATCCGGCGATGCCCGATCCCTCGCTGCTGGTCGATCTCGTCCTTTATCTGCTGCTCGGCGCCCTGGCCGGCTTCCTGGCCGGCCTGCTGGGCATCGGCGGCGGCCTGGTGGTGGTCGCCGCACTGGTCTGGCTGCTTCCCGGCCGCGGTGTGCCGGCCGCCGTCCTGATGCAGGTGGCGCTGGCCACCGCCCTGGCCGGCATCGTGTTCACCGCCGCGTCCTCGACCCGCGCCCACTGGCGGCGCGGCGCGGTGCGCTGGCCGCTGGTCGCCTGGCTGGCACCCGGCCTGGTGCTGGGCGCCGCCGGCGGCGCGGTGCTGGCCACCTGGCTGCCCAGCCGGCTGCTGGCCGCCGTGGTGGCGGTCTATTGCCTTCTGAGCGCCTGGCAGCTGGCCCTGGGCAGCGTGCGGCCAGCCGCCGGCGCCGCGCACGAGGTCGGTCGACTGTTGCTGGCGCTGGCCGGTCCGGTGATCGGCGTGGTCTCGGCGATCGTCGGCATCGGCGGCGGTTCGATGACGGTGCCGCTGCTGGTCTGGCGGGGCGTGGTGCCGGTGCAGGCGGTGGCCACCTCGGCCGCCTGCGGGCTGGCGATCGCCGTGGCGGCGGCAGCCAGTTACGCCCTCGCGCCGCCACCGCAGGACCTGGTGCTTCCGCCCGGCACGCTCGGCTATGTCTACTGGCCCGCTGCGCTGGCCGTGGCGGCGACCAGCATGCTCACCGCACCCGCCGGGGCACGGCTGGCCCACCACCTGCCGGCCATGCTGCTGCGCCGGGTGTTTGCCGGGTTCCTGCTGCTGATCGCGGCGCTGATGGCGGTGGCGGTGCTGCGCCACTGAGTGCCTGGTCGGCTCGGGCACGCCTGACTGCGCGCCCGAGGCGCGCGCGAGCCTTCCATGGCTCGCGGCTGCCGCGCATCGACCCCGCGCTGCCTGGCTGAAGCCCGCTCGACCAGAGACTCGGGTCTGGTCTGCTCGGGCCCGCCTGGGTCAGGGCAGGTTGGCGAGCAGCCAGTCGGCCACCGCAAAGGGCCGGCTGTCGCCACGCTGGCGCAGCTCGACCCGGTAGCGGCCGGCGACCACGAGGGTCGGCGTCGAGGTGATGCCGGCGGCCAGCGACCACTCGCGGGCCTGCGCCATCGCCGCCTCGACCTCTGCGGAACGGGCGACCTCGAGGAAGCGGCTGCGATCGATGCCGGCGACCTGCACGATGTCGGCCAGCTGCTCCAGCGTCTGTCCCGGACGGCCTTGCTGGTACATGGCCGTGAAGATCGGCCGGTGCACGCGGCTGAACACGCCCATCGCCTGGGCGGTGTGGAAGGTGCGCGCATGCGGGTCCCAGGCCGGCGAGAACACCACCGGCACGTAGCGCAGGACGACCGCGTCGCCGCGTTCGCGCTTCCAGGCATCGACCTCGGGCTGGAACTGGGCGCAGGCCGGGCAGGCGTAGGAGAACGCCTCGGTGACCTCGTTGTCGGCCGCCGGCAGCGGGGTGGCCAGGCGATGCCAGTGGACCCCCTCCTGATAGGCGCCGCCGGTGGTCCCGGCAGGCGCCGGGGATTCCTGGGAGCCGCCGCCACAGGCGGCGAGCAGGCCAGCGACGGCCAGCAGCGCGATGCGTTGGATCATGGTTCAAGCTCCTCTTCGGTGGCGCCGGGCAGTCGGGTCCAGGCGCAGTCGCAGGGCAGGCGCGCGGTCAGCGCCAGCGGCAGGTGGTCGGACAGTCCGAACGAGGGCGCTTCGCAACGCAGCGACTCCAGGGTGTCGGACAGCAGGATGTGGTCGATGCCGCGCACCGGCGCCCAGCTCGGGAACGTCGCCGGCGAGGCCGAGGGCGGCGTCAGCGGGGTGCGCTCGTACAGCTGGATCATCTCGCGGGCGGTGGCGGGGCAGTTGAAGTCGCCCATCACGACGACATGGCGATGCTCGTCGATGATGCCGCGCAGGAACTCGATCTGGCGCATCCGCGCGCGCGGCCCCAGCGACAGGTGGACGACCACCACCAGCAGGGCGTCGTCGCCATCGCCGAAGCGCGCCCACAGTGCGCCGCGACCGGGCAGCGTGCCGGGCAGCGCGTAGTCGCGCACCTCGCTGGGCTTGCGCCGCATCAGCAGCGCGTTGCAGGTGTGCGTGATGCCGCCGATGCGGCGGTTGGTCTGCACGCTGAACCAACCGAAGCCGGCCTCTTCGGCGAGGAACTCGATCTGGTTGGTGAACCCCGAACGCAGGCTGCCGGCATCGGCCTCCTGGAGGGCGACGATGTCGTAGTCGGTGAGCAGGCCGGCGAGCTTCTGGAGGTTGCGCCGGCGCGCGCCGTGCCCCAGCAGGTGCCGCCAGGGCCGGGTCACGTAGTGGTGATAGCGCTCGAAGTGGGCGCCGGCCTGGATGTTGAAGCTGAGCAGGCGCAATGCGCCGTCGGCGCCGTGCCGGGCTGCCTGCGCGGAGGCGGTCACGGCGCCGGTCGCAGGCCTCAGTTGCCGCGCATTTCCTGGGCGACCAGGAAATCGACCACCTCCAGCATGCCCTGGAAGCCGCCCTGGCCGGCCTGCACCAGGTACTTGCCGTTGACGATCACGCTGGGTGTGCCCGGCACTCGCCAGCGCATCGCCTGCTCGCGGGCGCGACGCAGCTTGAGGTCGGTGGAGCTGGCGCCGGCCGCCTCCATGAAGGCGGCCCGGTCGATGCCCTGCTGGGCCGCGAAGTCGGCGATCTGCTCCAGGGTGGCAAGCGCCCGACGCTCCTGGTGGATGGCCTTGAACATCGGCTCATGCAGGGCGTCCAGGGCGTTCAGCGCCTCGGCTGCGAAGAAGGCGCGGGCGTGGGGCTCCATCGCCGGCGAGAACACCGCCGGCACGCCGCGGAACTCGACGTGCTCGGGCTTGCGTGCTTTCCAGGACGCCAGGAACGGCTCGAAGTGGGCGCAGTGGATGCAGGTGTAGGCGAATACCTCGACCACCTCGACCTTGCCCTGGGCGACCTGGGTCGGCTGCGGCGGATCGATGCGCTGGTAGTGGGTGCCTTCCTGGAACAGCGCCTGGGCGCCGGCCAGGCCGGGCAGGACGAGCGCGAACAGCAGGGCGAGCAGGCGGATGGGCATCGGTGCGTCCTCGGTAGGGGGCGAAACGGACCGGAACCGGCGGCTCAGGTTCCCGGTTCCGCGACGGGCTGCGCCTCGGCCGCGGCAGGTGCCGGATCCGCCACTGCGGCCGGCACCGGGGTGCGGCGCGCGGCGGCGGCGGCGGCCGGGTCGGCCCGGTGCAGGCCCTCCACATAAGTGGCCAGGGCGGCGATCTCGGTCTCGTCGAGGCCGCGCGCGATCGCCACCATCTGGGTGCTGGGGTGGTCGGCGCCGCCGTAGTGGATGCCGGCGTGGAAGCGCTCGAGCACCGTCCTGGTGTACTCGCCGTGCTGGCCGGCCAGCGCCGGATAGCCGGCGCCGGGGATGCCCCGGCCGCTCGGGCCATGGCAGGCCAGGCAGGCCGGCACACCAGCCTCCGGCTTGCCGCCGCGATACAGGCGCGCGCCCAGGCCCGCGTAGGTGTCGTCGCGGCCGTCGATGGCGCTGTCGTCGGCCAGGCCGGGCACGATGGTCTGGCCGGCGAAGTACGCCGCCATGTCGGCGATGTCCTGATCGGACAGGCCGGCCACGAACGGCGTCATCTCGATGATCTCGCGCTCGCCGTCGCGCACCGCCCGGGTCTGCCGGTAGGTGTAGTCGGCGTGCTGGCCGGCCAGCTTGGGCCAGGCCGGGTTGGCGGAGTTGCCGTCCAGGCCGTGGCAGGCGCCACAGACGGCGGCCTTTTCGGCGCCGGCCTGGGCATCACCGACCGGCGGCGCTTCCAGCGCCTGCACGGCAAAGCTGGCCAGACCCGCCAGCGCAACAACCAGCCGAATGCTCATGAAGGACACTCCAGGGAACTCGTTTCCATAGCAGGGCGGCGATTCTAGCAGCCGCCGCCGGCAGGCGGTTCAGGCGGCGGCCGGGATCGCGCCCGGGGACTGCGGGAGCCGTCGACCTTCTATGATGGCGGCCGTGAGAAACCCCTTCGCCTCAGCCACCTTCGCCCGCAGCGCGCCGCGGCTGCCCGACCTGCCGCCCGACGAGGGCCGCGAGCTGGCCTTCGCGGGCCGCTCCAACGCCGGCAAGTCCAGCGCCATCAATGCCCTGACCGGCGTCGCCGGCCTCGCCCGCACCTCGCGCACGCCCGGCCGCACCCAGCAACTGGTGGTGTTCGACCTCGATGCCCGGCATCGCCTGGTCGACCTGCCGGGCTACGGCTACGCCAAGGTGCCGGTGGCGGTGCGCGCGCAATGGGGCCAGGAGCTGGGCCGCTATTTCCGCGAGCGCCAGAGCCTGATCGGCCTGGTCCTGGTGATGGACTGCCGGCACCCACTGAAGGACAGCGACTGGCTGCTGCTGGAGGCCTGCGCCGACCGCGGCCTGCCGGCCATGGCCCTGCTCACCAAGGCCGACAAGCTGGGCCGCAACCAGCAGCAGACCCTGCTGCGCGAGGTCCGTGCCCGCCTCGCCGAAGGCGGCGCCCTGGTCGCCGCCCGGCTGTTCTCGGCGACCCGCCCGGTGGCGCAGGATGCGATCCGCAACGAGCTGGGCGCCTGGCTGTTCAAGGACATCGCGCCGGCGCCCTGAGCGCTCCAGCCGCGAACGCTCCTGCACGGACCACCTTCCGGCGCAGACCTGCGCCTGTCCCCGCTCCCTGCGCATGCGCCCCTCTGAGAGGCCGCGATGTTTCGCCCGGCGTCCGACATCCCGCGCGCAGGCACTCGCCCCACGCACACTCAGTCGTAACGCAGCACCGTCTCCAGCGGAGGGCCCTGCCGCCAGCGGGCGCGGCCGTCGAGGCCGGCGAGCTCCAGCAGCACGCCGGCGCCGGCGACCTGGCAGTGCAGCTTCTCGACCAGGGCGCGCGCCGCGGCCAGGGTGCCGCCGGTGGCCAGCACGTCGTCGACGATCAGCACCCGCCGACCCGGGGGCAGCGCATCGACATGGATCTCCACGCGGTCGTGTCCGTATTCGAGGCCGTAGTCCTCGCCGATGGTCGCTCCGGGCAACTTGCCCGGCTTGCGGATCGGCACGAAGCCGGTACCCAGGTGCACGGCCAGGGCGGCACCCAGGATGAAGCCGCGCGATTCGATGCCGGCCACCGCGTTGATATCGGCGTCCCGCCAGGGTGTGGCCATGGCCTGGATCGCGGCGCGCAGGCCGCCGGCGTCGGCCAGCAGCGGCGTGATGTCCTTGAACACGATGCCCGGCTTCGGAAAATCGGGCACGTCGCGGATCAGTCGGTCGAGATCGGTCATGGCGGGGTCGCAGCGTCGGGTGGGGTCGGCCGCGCTGCCAGGCGCACGGTGCCGATGAAGATGCCGAGCAGGGCGAGCAGCACGCCCAGCCACTCCCGGCCGCTGGTGGCGCGATCGAACAGCAGCACGTCCTGGACGAAGGCCAGCGCCGGCTGCAGCAGCAGGAGCAGGCCGACCAGCGAGGCCGGCAGGCGTGGCATGGCACGGGCGATCAGCACCCAGCCCAGGCACTGGCCGACCACGCCGAGCGCGACCAGGGCGGTCAGCGAGCGGGCATCCGGAATCGCGAAGGAGACGCCCTCGACGGCGCCGGTGCCGGCCAGCATGGCCGCGCACAGCAGCGAACACAGGGCCAGCAGCTGCGCCGAGGGCAGGTCGGTATGGCCGCGCTGGGCGTGCCGGAAGCTGAGCATGTAGACCGCGTAGCACAGGCCGGTGAGCAGGCCGAGCAGGACACCGGTGCGCGCGCCCGGGCCGAGCGTCGACCAGTCGACGCCGACCAGCAGCCAGGTGCCCGCGAACGCCAGCACCAGGCCGGCCAGGAAACGCGGCCCCAGTCGCTCGCGGTAGAGCAGCACGCCGGCCAGGGCCATGAAGAAGACCTGGAAGTTGGCCAGCAGGGTGGCCAACCCGGGCCCCACCAGCAGGATGCTTCGGTGCCAGACGAACAGGTCGGCGGCGAACGCTGCGGCGGGCAGGCTCATCCACAGCCAGTCGCGACTGCGGGTGGGGCGCCATTGACTCAGGAGCAGCAACAGCAGCGCCAGGGCGACACCACCGAACGCCATCCGCCAGAACGCCGAGACCGTGGCTGGCACGTCCGCGTACCGGACCAGCACGCCGGTGGTGCTGATCAACGCCGCACCCAGGACCATCATCAGCAGCGCCGCACGATCGCCGGGCACCGGGGCGCCCGGCGACGGGCGAGGTTGCGCGGGCTGCTGCGGGCGGGCCTGGACCGGGGGCATGCGGGATCCGGAAAAAGCGCGAAATGTGATCCGCTGCGCTGGCGGCCGGCGGTACCAGGGCGCATGATGGCAAAGGTCGATGACGGCTGTCGCGCGGCCTTGCCGCGATCGTCACGGATCAGGCGGCGACACTGTCGGCACCGTGGCACGCCTGTCGCGCGTGCCGGGCACGATACGCCGCACGCATCCGGCGGGTCGGGCCATCCCGCGCCGGACGAATCTTCGGCGCAACCATCCAGACACGGGGGTCCTGCCATGCGCGTCGCCATCTTCGCCACTCTGCTCGGGCTTGCCCCGTTGGCCCTCGCCGGCGTCGCCGTCGCACAGGACGACGCCGAGCCGCCGCCGCGGACCCTGCGCGATCCGGCCCAGGCCCTGCCCAGCCGGCAGACCGGCGAGGCGGTGATGCCCGCCCGCGAGGCCTTCGACCGCGAAACACCGCAGATCCGGGTCGGCGTCGGCCGCGACCGCGCAGCCGAACAGGCCGCGGCCGAGGCGGCCGGCGCGCAGCTGGTCGGCGACGGCCATTCGCGCAGCCACGAGTGCAGCCCGGGCGAGCGCGTGCAGCTGGTCGGCAGCGGCAACATCGTGCGCATCTCCGGCCTGTGCGTCGGCCTGGTGATCGACGGCAACGACAACCAGGTCGAGGTCGAGGTCATCGACGAGATCCGCATCAACGGGCGCGACAACGACGTGCGCTGGCGTCGCGGCCTGACCGTGGACCGCCCCAACTACCTGGAGACCGGCGGCTTCAATACGGTCGGTCGGCTTGCCGCGGGGGCCGACGACGAGGGCGGCTGAGCGGCCGCGCGGCGCAGCCGCCGGTAGCAGATCGAACGCCGACACGACCGCGTCGGCGGCGCTTCCCGGCAAGGCTTCCCAGCCACCCGACGGAGCCGCCGGCGGTCGCGGCGGCCCGGCGCTCCGCCCGGCCGCTAAGGCGGGTTAGACGCGGCCGGCGCGCAGCGCCAGTGGCCAGCGCACGGTACGCAGCGTCGCCGGCGCGCCCCAGGCCGCCGCCAACGCGTCCGCCATATCGGCCACCGCGTCGCGGCCGGTGGCTGCCCGGTGGCGCTGGCTGGCCGACCAGGAACGCAGGTAGGCCAGGAACGCCGGCAGATCCCACTCGGAGGCCATCGCGAACGTCGGCGCCGGCAGTGGGTCGAACGGGAACGGCAGGTCGGCGTAGCCGGCCTCGACATGCTGCCGTTCCGGCGGCCAGTACGGACCCAGGACGCCCTCGTACAGGCGCTCGAACACCGCATCGACCGCCGCCGACACGGTGCAGAGGCCGTAGCACCAGACCGCCACGACGGCGCCGGGGCGCGCCACGTCCCGCACCGCCGCGTGGAAGGCCTCGCGGTCGAACCAGTGCCAGGCCTGGGCCACAGTGACCAGGTCGGCGCTGCGCGCCGGCAGGTCCGGCGCGTGCGCCGGCGCCACCTGGTAGCGGATCCTCGGATGCGCGGCGGCGCTGGCGATCTGGGCGGCGCTGGCGTCGCTGGCGTGAACGCGCTCGAAGCGCGCCGCCAGCGCCAGCGCCGCCTGGCCATTGCCGCAGCCGGCGTCCCAGGCAAGCTCGCGTCCGGGGCTGCGCTGCGCCAGCCAGTCGAACAGGGCATCGGGATAGCCGGGTCGCGCCGCCGCGTAGTCGGCGGCGTGCCCGGAGAAGTGGTCCTTGAAGGCGGTCATCCCGGGGCACCCCCGGGGCGGAGAGGTGATGTCCTCAAGGCGGATCTCCGGCCTGGCGCGGGCGACCATTGTCGCGCCGACTGGCATCGCCGGCAGCGACGCCGGACAATCCCGGCATGGACATCACCCTCTGGCACAACCCGCGCTGCAGCAAGTCGCGCCAGGCCCTGGCCCTGCTGCGCGAGCGCGGCATCGAGCCGCACATCGTGGAGTACCTGGTCGAGCCGCCCGACGCCGCGGCGCTGCGCGCCGTGCTGGCGGCCCTGGACGGCCCGCCGCAGGCCCTGCTGCGCGGCGACGAGCCGGACGCCCGCGCCCTGAGCCTGGCGCCGGAACGCATGGACGCCGGAGCCGTGGTTGCCGCCCTTGTCGCCCATCCAGGGCTGATCCAGCGGCCGGTGGCGATCGCCGGCGCGCGGGCGGTGATCGGACGGCCGCCGGAAGCGGTGCTGGCGCTGCTGCCGGACGCCACAGGCTGACCTGATTGGCGTCGTGTCCCAGTTCATGATCGGGGACCAAGGGCCAGGACTCGGGACCCGGGACCCGGGAAGCGCAGCGCGCTCTGCTCCCCTTTCCCTCTGGGAGACCTGATTGGCGTCGTGTCTCAGCCCAGGATCGGGGACCAAGGACCAGGACTCGGTGTTCGGTGAACGGAGCGCGCTGTGCTCCCCTCTCCCTGTGGGAGAGGGGCCGGGGGAGATGGTCGGGGCTTGCCATGATCTGCATCGTTGCCGGCCCAGCGGCGTGCGCTGGCCGGGGCGGCCCTCTCCCCCGCCCCTCCCCCGCAGGCGGGGGAGGGGAGAAGTGCGGTGTCGTCGCACTCGCGTAAAGCCGCCTGGCAACGGGCTGAGACACGACGCTAATCAGGTCCCCCGCAGGGCGGGGGAGAGGGCCGCCCGAAGCGGCCGGAAACTCACCGGCCGCCTGGCGGCCGCTGGATCACTCGCCCGGACGCGGCACCAGGTGGTCGGGCAGGCGCGGCGGCTCGAAGTCCCAGTTGAAGCGGACCGGCGTGCGGAACACCCGCACCGGCGGCAGCTCGCGCCCGCTGCGCAGCAGGCCGTAGCTGTCGTAGTAGCCACGCTGCGTGTTGGCGATGTAGTAGAGCTGGTCGTCGACCAGGACGCCCCGCGTCGGGCTGTCGAAGCCCGGCTGGTTCGCCTCGATCGGCACCGCCTGCGCGATCGCCCGGCCGGCGTCGTCCAGCTTGATGCGCAGCACGCGCTGCGGCGAGGTGCCGCTCTGGATGGCGACGATCTGCCCTTCGTAGACGAAGATGTCCTCGATGCCGTGCAGGATCACCGCGCCGGGATGACGCACGTCGAAGGCCATGCCGCGTGTCAGGTCCAGCCCGAACAGGCCCATGTCGTAGTCGCTGAAGTACAGGGTGTTGCCGTCCCCAGAGAACGCCAGGCCACGCAGACGGTTCAGGCGCGGCTCGGCCATCAGCGGCTCCAGCGCCGATTCGCCCAGACGGAACAGCTGTCCGCGCAGACCTTCGGCGACGATCACCTGGCCGCGCGGCGACACCGCAATGGTGTTCAGCACGTGCGGCAGGCCATCCTCGGGCGCGGGGTAGGCGGCGATCAGGCTGCCGTCCTCCAGCGAGAGCTTGAGCAGCGCCGAACGCCCGCCCTGCTCGGCCTTGAAGCCCTGGAAGTGCGGCACCGCCGCCGTGGTCGCCCACAGCACGCCGCGACCGGCATCGACACGCAGGTCGAACAGCCCCCACCAGGACTCGCCCTGCGGACGTGCCCAGGGCTGCACCTGGCCGTCGCGGCCCCGCCGGTAGATCACGCCATCGCGCGCGCTGCCGAACAGGAAGTCGCCGTTGCCCGGATGCCGGGCGATCGACTCCAGCAGCAGGTCGCGCGGGGCCAGCTCGAAGGCCAGCTCGCCGTCGCCGAAGGCCTTCTCGCGGGCATCGTCGAACAGCGCCACAAGGTAGTCCCACACTTCGGTGCCACGCAGCGGCGCCATCCGCGCATCGCCGGCCAGGTCGTAGGCGGCACCGGCGCGCTGCATGATCAGCAGGGCATTGTAGGCCTGGGGGAGGTCGCCCTTGCCGGCGTAGGCGGCGACCAGCTCGAAGACGTAGTGCGGGTTGTGCGGGCGAAGCTGGCGGACCCGCTCCCAGACCCGCACCGCACCGTCGAACTCGCCTTCGGTCTGCAGGCGGCTGGCCATCGCCACCAGCGCATTGACGTCGGTGATCTGGGTCAGGTCGACGACCGGGCCTTCGTCCTCGTCGGACTGCGCGGCCGGTGCCGCCGGCTGGGACTGCGCCGCGGACGCGGCGACGGAAAAGACCGACAGGACGGCCAGCAGCAGCGCTGCGGTGAGCTTGCTCATTAGCGTGGAAACACCTGGGTAAGGAAAGCGGGGCGGCCGCAGCGGGCGCTGCGGCACGGCCAGGGCAGACCGGCGCGGCCGGCAATGGTTCCCGGCGGCCGGATTCGGCCATGATGCCGGTCAGGACGCCAAAGGATACCGCAGTGGACCCTGTACCGCCCCCGCACGACACCCGCACCCTGCACGAAGGCCGCTTCCTGGCGCTGCGCCAGCGCGGCCGCTGGGAGTTCGTCCAGCGCACCAACGCCTTCGGCGCCGCCGTCGTCGTGGCCCTGACCGACGCCGACGAAATCGTCCTGGTCGAGCAGTACCGCGAACCCCTGCAATGCCGCTGCATCGAGAACCCCGCCGGCCTGGCCGGCGACCAGCCCGGCGAGGACGACATCCTGGCCGCCGCCGGCCGCGAGCTTCTGGAGGAGACCGGCTTCCAGGCCGCCCGCCTGGAGCTCCTGATGCACGGCCCCAGCGCCCCCGGGATGGCCGACGAGATGCTGAGCTTCGTGCGCGCCAGCGGCCTGCGCCGCACCGGCCCCGGCGGCGGCGACGGCGGCGAGGACATCACCGTGCACGTCGTGCCCATGACCCGCGCCGCCGCCTTCCTGGCCGAGCGCATGGCCGCCGGCCTGCACGTCGACCCGCGCGTCTACGCCGCCCTGTTCCTGGCCCGCTGGCAGCCCGACGGCCGCGCCGTCGACCCGGACCGCGCCGACTTCGCCTGAAGCGGCGCGCGGCGTCCGGCGCACCGTCGATGTCGGCCGCGCTGATGCGAAGGCTCAGTCGCCGAAGCCCAGCCCCGCCAGCCCGCCACGCAGCGAGGTGGCATCGGCATGGCCCAGTTGCCGCAGCACGGCCGCGCCATACAGGCTGCGCTGGCCATGCGCGCACAGCACCAGCCAGCGACCCGGCCCCGGGTCGGCCAGGCCCGACAGCAACTGCGGCAGCGGGATCCAGTGCGAATCCACCGGTACCGGGATGGCCACCCGCTCGCCCGCGCTGCGCACGTCCAGCACCGACCAGCCCTCGGCCAGCGCGGTCTCAAGGTCGGTCAGCTCGATCTCGATCGAATCCATGGCCGGCACGATACCCAAAAGACCGCAGTCGTTCCCGCGGAACCGCACACCCCTCGCTGCTTTCAGGCCCTTTGACCGCCGCAGCACCGCACTTCTCCCCCTCCTCCGCCTGCGGGGGAGCCTCCGGGACCAGCCCGGTCTCGATCGAATCCATGACTGACGCGACAGACGAAGGATGCAAGTCGGCTCGACGGGGTCGCAGCTCCGACATCGCGTCCAGGCCCGCTGTCGACCGCCGCAGCACCGCACTTCTCCCCTCCCCCGCCTGCGGGGGAGCCTCCGGGCCCAGCCCGATCTTGATCGAATCCCTGACTGACGCGACAGACGAAGGACGCAAATCGGATCGACGGGATCGCAGCCCCGACGTTGCGTCCAGGCCCGCTGTCGACCGCCGCAGCACCGCACTTCCCCCCCCCCCCGCCTGCGGGGTAGCCTCCGGGACCCGCCCGATCTTGATCGAATCCATGACTGACGCGACAGACGATGGACGCAAGTCGGATCGACGGGATCGCAGCCCCGACGTTGCGTCCAGGCCCGCTGCCGACCGCCGCAGCACCGCACTTCTCCCCTCCCCCGCCTGCGGGGGAGGGGCGGGGGAGAGGGCCGTCACGGCACAGCCGCTTCCTACCCAACGGCCCCGCGCCCGAACCGTCCGCCACGCCCCGCAGCGTTGCCGCCATCGCTGTCAGCCGCCACCATCCGGTTCACCCTCCAGCCCGGCCTGATCGATGCTTCCTGCCCAGCACCTCACTCTCCGCTGCCTGACCGTCCTGTTCCTGTCCGCGGTCATCCCCGCAATGGCCTGGGCCGCGCCACCGGCCGCGGACGCCGCCAACGCCACCACCACCGTCTACCTGGTCCGCCATGCCGAAAAGGCCGACGGCGACGACCCCACCCTGTCCCCTAGCGGCCAGACCCGCGCGATCACCCTCGCCCACGTGCTCGCCGACGCCGGCCTGTCCGCCGTCTTCGTCACCGACACCCGGCGCAGCCGCGACACCGCCGCGCCGGTCGCCGCCGCCACCGGCCTGGCCGCCACCCGCTACGACGCCCGCGACGCCCAGGCCCTGGCCGCCACCGTGCGCGCCGACCACGCCGGCCAGGCGGTCCTGGTCGTCGGCCACTCCAACACCCTCGACGACCTCGCCGCTGCCTTCGGCGCCCACGGCCTGGCCGATCTCGACGAGTCGCAGTACGACCGGCTGTATGTGGTGCAAGCAGGAAGCAACGACGTTCGGCTGCTGCAACTGCGCTATGGCACGCCCACGCATTGACCGTAGCCTTCCCAGGCATCCGGACCCGGGGCGACTCGACCGCAGGGGCTTCGTGTGCAACCACCCCCCCTGGGAGCGGACTCACCATGGCGCCGGCCACAGGAGTACTGCCATGCAGGCCACCCTGACGTCTCCGGCCGGAGCTTCCTGATGAGTTCCCTAACCGCTCCGCTCCGCTTCCAGGCCCCCCTGCTGCGCCCCGCGCAACCGCGCAACGCCAGCTGGTCGTTCCTGCATGTCCCGGCCGCGGCCAGCGCCCGCCTGCCCTCGCGCGGCCTGGTCACGGTGGCCGGCACCCTGGCCGGCGCGTCCTTCCAGGCAACCCTCTCGCCGGATGGCCAGGGCAGCCACTGGCTGAAGGTCGAACGCGCCCTGCGCGAGGCCGCCGGCGTCGCGGTCGGCGATACCGTGGAACTGGCCATCGCCCCGGCCGTCGAAGAACCCGAACCCGCCCTGCCCGCCGACCTGCGCCGTGCCCTGGCCGCACACCCGGCGGCAAAGGCGCAATGGGCCAGCCTGACGCCGGTCGCGCGCCGCGACTGGATCTTCTGGATCGGCTCTGGCAAACAGGCGCAGACCCGCACCAGACGCATCGCCGCCACCTGCGACATGCTGGCGTCCGGCAAGCGCCGGGCCTGCTGCTTCGATCGCTCGGGGAGGTGGAGCAAGGGGCTGTCGGCGCCCGAACCCGCCGCGTGAGCAGCAGCCGGTCACGGCGGAAACCGGTCGAGCCGGCCAGGTTTCCACCGCTACGATCACGCAGCCCGATCCACGGCGCCATGGTCAGCCACGTTGCGGCGCATCGATAACTGCCCGGCACCGCAGCCGACCGCACTCCGCGACCAATCCAGCAAGTCAATCACCCGCTGCCAGGCGACACCCAAGTCGGCCATGCTGGCGCACCCGTCGTTCCCGCCAGTTCGGAGACCTCGGGGCATATGTATGGCCTTCACGAAGCCCGAACACCGACAGCGCCCGGCGGAACGGGTGCACCCACGAGACCTCGAAGGCAACAGCACGCTCATAGGCGGCAAGTTTGTGGATCGGGTCGAGACCGGCCGTAGACCGTGAAGGCACCCCGATCACCCAGTCCGGCGGACCCCGCAGACCGCGCTCGTCCAACCGTGGTGTGGCATGCTTTCCACCTGCCTCTGAGATGCGCCATGGCCAAGCCAGTCGAAGACCTAGCCGCGCAAGCCCTGAACCTGCCAGCCGAGGACCGTGCGAAGCTGGTCGAGCGCCTGCTCGAGAGCTTCGAGCCACGCTCGCCTGCGCAGGTGGCGTGGTTGCAGCTTGCCGCTACTCGCCGGGATGCCGTTCGCGCGGGCAGCGTATCGATGGTGCCTGGCGATGAGGCGCTCGCCCGCATCCGCAGCCGAATCACGTGAGTTTCTGGCTTCACCCGGACGCAGAAGCAGAACTTGGCGAGGCGGCAGCCTACTACGCCGAACAAGCAAGCCCCTCGTCGCCCGGGCTTTCCTGGCGGAATTCGAGCGCGTTCGCGACCTGCTAGTCGAGAACCAATACCGAGGCCCGCACGGGGAGTACGGCCTTCGCCTGTATCACCTCGATCGTTTCCCTTACACAGTGGTGTACGAGCCAGATGAACAGACGGGCCCGCAGATCTACGCCGTCGCACATCAGCATCGCGAGCCAGGTTATTGGGCCAAGCGCATCGACCCTTAGCCCGGACGTCCACGAGGACGCGTAGTGGGGCCGTCGGGATCGCGCCCTGGCAGCGAAAAGGTGCAGTGCAAGGCTGCCAGGGACGAACTTCCGATCCAGGTCAATGCGCCGCCCGGTCCCTTCGCGGCGCTCCCTTCGGTTAGCAATCAAGCGCATGAGCACCCTGCTGCCCGTCGCGATTCTCGCCCTGCTTTCGCCTGTCGCCAGCGCAACCTGGGCGGACACGCCCGGCGGGCACGTCCCCGCCCGGTTTCTCGGCACCTGGGCGGCCGATGCCGACCTGTGCGGTCAGGAACCCTACGAGTCGATGCTGGAGATCACCCCCGACTCGATCGCGTTCTATGCCAGCGGCGGCCCCATACGCTCGGTGGAGGCGCACAGCGTCGAGGAAGTCACCCTCGTGGCCGAGCTCCACGGCGAGAGCGACGAGACCTGGGCCGAATCAATGACGCTGCGACTCTCCCAGGCCGGAAACAGGCTGGCGATCGACGACAGGGAGGGGTTCCGGCATCGTTGCCCGCCTGCGAATCGCTGACGCAAGCGGTGCGGGAAAGGTTTCCGGGAAAACGCAGGCTCCCCACCCGGCAGACACCTCGAGAGCACGACCTCCAGCCGCATGCGGACGGTGCAGCACATGCCCCATGTCGCCCGAGCAATCGCGCGCCCTCACCCCACCCACAACAACCTCCCCGCCACATACAGCACCAGCACCGCCGTCAGCCGCTTCACCGTGCGCTCGGAGAAGCGGCCGGCGCCCAGCCAGCTGCCGAGCTGGCCGCCGGCCAGCACCGCCAGGAACAGCGGCCACCAGGCCAGCAGTTCGCCAGCGTGGTCCAGGCCGCCCAGCTTGGCGGCCTGGCCGGCCAGGCCGGCCAGCGAGTTGAGCAGGATGAAGACGCTGGCGGTGGCGGCGATGGCCTTGGGCGTGGCCAGGCGCAGGGTGTGCAGCAGGGGCGCCAGGAAGATGCCGCCGCCGATGCCGACCAGGCCGCTGAGCAGGCCGATGCCGGCGCCCAGGGCCAGCGCCAGGGCGAGCTGGCCGGGCGTGCGCCGCGGCGGCGCGGCGGTGGCCTGGCGGCGTTCGAACAGCATCAGCAGGCCGGCCGTCAGCAGGGCCAGGCCGAGCAGCAGCACGAAGGCCTCGCGCCCGATCGGCAGCCGGCCGCCCAACCAGGCCATCGGCATCGACAGCAGCACGAACGGCGCCACGAAGCGCGGGTCCAGGTGGCCGGCGCGGGCGTAGCGCCAGGCGCCGCCGCTCACCACGATCAGGTTGCACACCAGGGCGATGCTGGGCAGCAGCCGGTAGTCGACCTCGGCCAGCACCAGCAGGGCGTTGTAGGTGGAACCGCCGCCGAAACCGACCATGGCGTACAGCAGGGCGGTCAGCGCGAACAGTGCGGCCAGCCAGGTCACGGCGCGGCGTCCCCGCCCTCCAGGTCCTGGTAGTTGCCGGCCTGGAAGCGCGGCGTGCACAGGGCCAGGAACACCAGTTCCTCGGGCCCGGGGTTGGCGATGCGCTGGCGCACGCCGGGCGGGATCAGCACCAGGTCGCCGGGGCCGACCGCCTGCGCCGGCAGTTCGCCGACCTCGACCTCGCCGCGGCCTTCCAGCACCAGGTAGCGCTCGGCGGTGGCGGCCAGGCGGTGCCAGCGCGTGCGGCCGCCGGCCGGCACCCGCGCGCGCGCCACCGACAGCGCCGGGTCGGCGGGGTCGTTGAGCAGCTCCAGGATGTGGCAGCCCTCGACGAACCAGTATTCGCGGGCCGGGTCGGCCCGTCTCACCTGCGCCTGCATCGCCGTCTCCCTCGCTGTCGCCCGCCCGGCGCACGCCGGACCGGCATCGTAGCCGGCCGGGCGGCGCTGCTGCTCAGGCCGCACCTGAGCGGCGCGGCGCAAGTGCTTGGCGCGGCGCGGTTCGTCTCAGCCGGCGCGACGGCCGCGCCGGAAACCGCTTGCGTCCGCCCGCGGAACCACATAAAAAGGTGGCATGCAGCTCACCGACCGCCAGCAGGCCATCCTCGACTTCCTGACCGCCTTCCAGGCCGGCCACGGCTACCCGCCGACCCGCGCCGAGATCGCCCGGGCGTTCGGCTTCTCGCAGGCGCGCAGCGCCGAGGACCACCTGCGGGCGCTGGCCGCCAAGGGCGCGATCGCGCTGGAGGGCGGGCGTTCGCGCGGCATCCGGGTGCTGGCCGGGGCCGGCGCGGGCGAGGAGGGCGACGCGGGCGCGCCGCCGGCCGCCGCCGACCTGCTCAGCCTGCCCCTGGTCGGCCGGGTCGCCGCCGGCGCGCCTATCCTCTCCGACGCCCACATCGCCGGCCGCTACGCGCTGGACCGCGCGCTGTTCCGGCCGCGCCCGCATTTCCTGCTGCGCGTCGAGGGCGACAGCATGCGCGAGGCCGGCATCCTCGACGGCGACCTGATCGCCGTGCACCGCACGCCGGTCGCCGAATCCGGGCAGATCGTGGTGGCGCGGCTGGACGACGAGATCACCGTCAAGCGCCTGCGCCGCGGCGCCGACGGCGGCCTGGCCCTGCTGCCGGCCAATCCCGACTACGCGCCGATCCCGGTCGACCCGGCACGCCAGGCCTTCGCCATCGAGGGCCTGCACGTCGGCGTGATCCGGCGCGGCTGAGGGCCATGACCGCCCTGCACCAGCCGGCCGTTGCCGGCACCGCCGCCGACCCCGCCCTCCCGGTCCGCCCCGACCTGTGGCGCGGCCGCCGCAACCGCAGCGGCACGCCGGCCAGCGCCACCGGCTGGCCGGCGCTGGACGCCCTGCTGCCCGGCGGCGGCTGGCCGGCCGGCGCGGTGTGCGAGGTCCTGCACGGCCACGACGGCTGCGGCGAGCTGGCCGTGCTGCTGCCGGTCCTGGCCCGCCTGGCCAGCCCGGCGCGGCCGCTGGTCTGGGTGGCGCCGCCCTACCGGCCCTTCGCGCCGGCCCTGCGCGCGCACGGCCTGGACCTGGCCGCCCTGCACCTGGTCGAGGCGGCGCCGCAGCAGGCGCTGTGGGCGGCCGAGCAATGCCTGCGCGCCGGCTGCTGCGGCGCCGTGCTGCTGTGGTCGGCCAGCGCCGACGGCACCGCCCTGCGCCGCCTGCAACTGGCCGCCGAGACCGGCCGCGGCCACGCCTTCCTGCTGCGCGACGCCCGCCACGCCGGCAACCCCAGCCCGGCACCGCTGCGCATCGTCGTCCGCCGCGAGCGCGGCGAACCGGTGCTGCGCGTGCTCAAGTGTCGCGGCCTGCTGGCGCCGCCGGCCGGCGAGCTGGCGCTGGTGGCCGGCGATGCCGGGCGCGCGGGCGCTGTCCGGCCCGGGCCGGCCAGCCCCCCGGCGAGGCAGGCGGCGGACGCTGCACCCGGGGCCACCGGCCTCGAGACGAGGCGGGCCGGCGCGGCGTCCGGGTCCGCCGGTGCCCGGCAAGCCACGCTGTTCCAGCCCGCGACCAGGGCGGCGCCCCACACGGCCAGGCCCGACCCGGCGACCGTCCGCCTGCCGGCGCCGTCGTCGGGGCGCGGCGCCGACCCGGCGGGCGCCGGCCGTGCCGTGCCCGTGCGGCTGGCGGCGGGGCAGCCCTCCGCCTGCCTGGCGCCTGCGGCGTCAGGGTCTGACTGTCCGGCTCATCCGGCAGCCGGGCCGGCCTGTCTCGCTCATCCTGCGGCCGGGTCCGGGCACCCGCTCCAGACGGTCCTTGCCGCCGTCGCCGGCCCGGCCAGCGGCGCCGCCGGCACGCCGCCATGAGCGCGTCGCTGTGGGCCTGCCTGCGCCTGGCCGATCCGGCGCTGGCCGCCATGCAGCGGCGGCTGGCCACGGTGCCGGAGCGCCTGGCGGTGCTCGACGGCCCGCCGCAGCGGCCGCAGGTGCTGGCCTGCAGCGACGGCGCCCGCCGCGCCGGGGTGCGCCCGGGCCTGGGCCTGCCGGCAGCCCGCGCCCTGTGCCCGGATCTCATCGCCCTGCCCCGCGATGCCGGTGCCGAGCAGGCGCTGTGGCAACTGCTGGGCGCCTGGGCCTACGGCTTCAGCGACCAGGTCAGCCTGGCCCTGCCCGACGCCGTGGTGCTGGAGGTCGGCGGCAGCCTGCGCCTGTTCCGGGGCTGGCCGGCGCTGGAACGGCAACTGCGCGGCGACCTCGCCCAGCTGGGCCTGGCCGCGCGCCTGGCCCTGGCGCCGCGGCCGCGCGCCGCCTGGGTCCTGGCGGGGCTGGCCGGGGCGGCCTCCTCGCCGGCGGCGGGCCGGACTGCGGGCGGTATCCGGGCCGCGCCGTCGCCTGCCGGCGCGTTGCCGGCGGCCCGTGCTGCCAGAGGGGCGGTTTTTTCCGACGGCAGCGCGCGGGCGGCATGCAGCCCGGGCATCGGGCCAACGATGCCTTCCGGAAAACGCGACAGGGAGGATGCCGGGCAGGCCGGGGTGCGCGCCGCGGGCGACCTGGTCCGGGCGATCGATGCAGCGACCTCCGCCCCGGTCAGCGCGGTGGCCCGCGACGACGCCCTGCGCCGCCTGCTCGACGACCTGCCGGTGAGTGCCGCCGGCTTCGAGCCCGGCGCCCTGGCCGCGGTGCGCGCCATGGGCTTCCTGCGCCTGCGCGAGCTGGCCGCCCTGCCGCGCGACAGCCTGGGCCGCCGGATCGGCGCCGCCGCCCTGGTGCAGATCGACCGCCTGTACGGCCGCGCCCCCGATCCCCTGCCCGGCTGGCAGCCGCCGCAGGGCTTCGAGGCGGTGATCGAGTTCGACGCCCGGCCGACCGCCGTGGAACCGCTGCTGTTCGCGCTGCGCCGGCTGTTCGCCGAACTCGCCGCCGCCCTGCAGGCGCGCGACGGCGGCGTGCAGCGCTTCCGCCTGGTGCTGCTGCACGAGGACGTGCCGGCGACCACCGTGCCGGTCGGCCTGCTGCGTCCCGAGCGCGATCCGGCCCGCCTGCTGGAACTGGCGCGCGCGCGCCTGGAACGCGCCAGCCTGGCGGCGCCGGTCGCCGGCCTGGCCCTGGTCGCCGACGAGCTGCCGCCGTTCCGGCCCGGCCTGGCCGACCTGTTCGCCGGCGCCGCCGAGCGCGGCGACTGGCCGGACCTGCTCGAGCGCCTGCGCGCCCGGCTCGGCGACGAGGCGATCCGCCATCCGGTCGAGCAGGCCGACCATCGCCCCGAACGCGCCACCGCCCTGCGGCCTTCGGCGCTGCCGACACCCGGCGCGCCCCGGCTCGGCGTTAGGCGGCGCGATGGCGGCCTGCCACTGCCCGGCACCGGCGTCGCTGCCGGAGTCGGTGCCTGTGCCTCTGCCCGTGCCGCTGCTGGTACTGCCGCCCGCGGCGTCCCCGCCGCCCTGCCCGCCGACCCCCGCCAGGCGGCCAGCCGCCCGGTCTGGCTGCTGCCCCGTCCGATCCCCCTGCGCGGCCGCCCGGCCCGCGTGCTGTCCGGCCCGGAACGCCTGGAGACCGGCTGGTGGGACGGCGGCGACCTGCGCCGCGACTACTACGTCATCGAGACCGCCCAGGGCCAGCGTGCCTGGGCCTTCTGCCCGGTCGGCGAGCGCGACGGCTGGATGCTGCACGGCTGGTTCGCCTGAGGCGCGAACGCATGGTCCCGTCGCTGGGCAACACCAGGCTCTCCTGCCCGGCCGGAGCTGCCTCCGCGGCACGGCGTGGCGACTTGGGCTCCACGCGGGCGACGCAGCCAGAGGTCGCCGGCAAACCCGGGCAGGCCGGTCCGGCATGGAGGGAGGCCCCGGCAAGCCCCGGCCCTCTCCCCCAGCCCCTCTCCCCGAGGGAGAGGGGAGCAGGACGCGCAAGTCGCCCCCCTCCCCGCGACCCTCTCCGACGCGGCGACGCCCCGCCTCTCCCTCCCCGCCGCGACGGCACACCACTTCTCCTTTCCCGCCGCGACGACGCCCCACTTCTCCTTTCCCGCCGCGACGGCACCCCACTTTTCCTTTCCCGCTGCGACGGCGTCCCACTTCTCCCCTCCCCCGCTTGCGGGGGAGGGGCCGGGGGAGAGGGAAGTCCCTCCGCACCCCGGATGTCGTCACGCCTGTCCGCGGCCGGGACGACAGGCTCTAGGCGAACACACCCCACTTCTCCCCTCCCCCGCCTGCGGGGGAGGGGCCGGGGGAGAGGGCAGGACGCGCCATGAGCGCCGACCTGCCCGACTACGCCGAACTGCACTGCCTGAGCGGCTTCAGCTTCGGCCGCGGCGCCGCCAGCGCCGACGAGCTGTTCGCACGCGCGAAGCGGCTCGGCTACCGGGCGCTGGCGATCACCGACGCGTGCTCGCTGGCGGGCATCGTGCGCGCCCTGGAAGCCAGCGAGGCGCATGGCGTGCCGCTGATCGTCGGCGCCGAGTTCACCCTGGCCTGCGGCCTGAAGTGCGTGCTGCTGTGCGCCGACCACGCCGGCTACCGGCGCCTGTGCGCGCTGATCACCACGGCACGCCGGCGCGCCGGCAAGGGCGGCTACGAGCTGCGCCGCAGCGATGTCGAAGCCGGCAGCAACGACGGCCTGCTGGCGCTGTGGCTGCCCGGCGAGCGGCCCGCGCCCGGCCAGGGCCGCTGGCTGGCCCGGCAGTTCCCACAGCGCACCTGGCTGGCGGTGGAACTGCACCGCGGCCCCGACGATGACGCGCGCCTGGCGCTGCTGCTCGACCTCGCAGCACGCCTCGACCTGCCGGCGGTGGCCAGCGGCGACGTGCACATGCACGAGCGCCGGCGGCGCGCCCTGCAGGACGTGCTCACCGCGATCCGCCTGGGCGTGCCGGTGGCGCAGGCCGGCCATGCCCTGTTCGGCAACGGCGAACGCCACCTGCGCACCCGCCGGGCGCTGGCCGCCATCCACCCGGAACGGCTGCTCGCCGAATCGGTGGCGATCGCCGCGCGCTGCAGCTTCAGCCTGCGCGAGCTGTCCTATCGCTATCCGCGCGAGCTGGTACCCGACGGCCACGACGCCGCCTCCTGGCTGCGCAGCCTCACCGAGGCCGGCCTGCGCCGACGCTGGCCCGGCGGCGAGCCGCTAGCCGTCCGTGACCAGGTCGAACAGGAACTGGCCCTGGTCGGCAGGCTCGGCTACGAGGCCTTCTTCCTCACCGTCGAGGACGTGGTCCGCTTCGCGCGCGGCCGCGGCATCCTGTGCCAGGGCCGCGGCTCGGCGGCGAACTCGGCGGTGTGCTTCGCGCTGGGCATCACCGAGGTCGACCCGTCGCGGTTCCGGCTGCTGTTCGGGCGCTTCCTGTCCGAGGAACGCAACGAGCCGCCCGACATCGACGTCGACTTCGAGCACCAGCGCCGCGAGGAGGTGATCCAGTACGTCTACGGCAAGTACGGCCGCGAGCGCGCCGCGCTGGCCGCCACCGTGATCCGCTGGCAGCCGCGCAGCGCCGCCCGCGAGGTGGCCAAGGCCCTGGGCCTGCCCGCCGACCAGCAGGACGCGCTGAGCCGGGTGTTCGCGCGTGGCCAGGAAGGCGCGGCGCTGGAGGTGCTGCTGGCCGAACAGGGTTTCGCACCGGACTCGCCGGAACTGGCGCGCGTCCTGGCCCTGGTCGACGAACTGGTGCGCCTGCCCCGGCACCTGTCGCAGCACGTCGGCGGCTTCGTGATCGCCGACGAGCCGCTGTCGTCCCTGGTGCCGGTGGAGAACGCCGCCATGGACGGGCGCACCGTCATCCAGTGGGACAAGGACGACCTCGAGGAACTCGGCCTGCTCAAGGTCGACGTGCTGGCCCTGGGCATGCTCTCGTGCCTGCGCCGCGGCCTGGACCTGCTGGCCCGCCATCGCGGCCGGCGCCTGGAGCTGGCGACGATCCCGGCCGAGGACCCGGCGGTGTACGCCATGCTCCAGGGCGGCGACTCGATCGGCGTGTTCCAGGTCGAGTCGCGCGCGCAGATGGCGATGCTGCCGCGCCTGAAGCCGGCCTGCTTCTACGACCTGGTGATCCAGGTGGCGATCGTGCGCCCCGGCCCGATCCAGGGCGGCATGGTCCATCCCTACCTGCGCCGCCGCAACGGCGAGGAACCGGTCGACTATCCCAGCGCGGAGCTGAAGGCGGTGTTCGAGCGCACCCTGGGCGTGCCGATCTTCCAGGAGCAGGTGATGGAGCTGGCGATGGTCGCCGCCGGCTTCAGCGCCGGCGAGGCCGACCAGTTGCGCCGCTCGATGGCGGCCTGGAAGCGGCGCGGCGGCCTGGAGCACTGGCGCGAGCGTATCCTCGGCGGCATGGCCGCGCACGGCTACGCTGCGGAATTCGCCGAGCGCGTGTTCGAGCAGATCAAGGGCTTCGGCAGCTACGGCTTCCCGGAATCGCACGCGGCCAGCTTCGCGCTGCTGGTCTACGCCTCGGCCTGGCTGAAGTGCCACCAGCCGGCGATCTTCGCCGCCGCCCTGCTCAACAGCCTGCCGATGGGCTTCTACGCCCCGGCGCAGATCGTCGCCGACGCGCGCCGGCACGGCGTGCGCGTGCTGCCGGTCGACGCGCTGGCCAGCGACTTCGACTGCACCCTGGAGGAACAGGACGGCAGCACCGGCGGCCTGGCCCTGCGCCTGGGCTTCCGGATCGCCGACGGCCTGGCCGAGGCGGCCATGCGGCGGCTGGTCGCGGCGCGCGCGCAGGCGCCGTTCGCCGAGGTCGGCGACCTGGCCCGGCGCGCCGCGCTCGACCGCGGCCAGTTGCAGAAGCTGGCCGCCGCCGGCGCCCTGCGCCGCCTGGCCGGGCACCGCCACCGCGCGCTGTGGGCGGTGGCCGGCACCGAACCGGTACCGGCGGCGCACGCGCGCGGTCGCGACGCGGCCCTGACCGGTTTCGAGTCCCGGCCCGCCATCGGGACCCTGACATCGATTCCGGGTTCGACTGCTGCTTCGACTTCAGCTTCGGTTATCGCTTCGGCCCCAGCTTCGTCTGTCGCTTCGTCTGTCGCCTGGGCCTCAGCTTCGGCCCCGGATGCAGCAGATGCGCATGCGACCGGGGCCGCCTCCGCGACTGCCGGCGCCGATACGCCTGTGGAGAACACCGGCGTATCGGCCCGGCCCGGGCGCCCGACCGGAACCGGCAGGACCGCCCGCCAGGCGCCGCTGCTGCTGGCCGACGACAGCGCCCACGAGCGCCGCGTCGCGCTGCGGCCGCCCGATCGCGCCGCCGAGGTGCATGCCGATTACGCGGCGCTGGGCCTGAGCCTGGCGGCGCATCCGCTGTCCCTGGTGCGGCCGCGCCTGGCCCGGCGCGGCCTGCTGCGGGCGCTGGACCTGGAATCCCTGGCCGACGGCGCGCCGGTGCGCCTGGTCGGCCTGGTGACCATGCGCCAGCGCCCGGCCACCGCTTCCGGCGTCACCTTCGTGACGCTCGAGGACGAGACCGGCCAGGTGAACCTGGTGGTCTGGCGCCAGGTCGCCCTACGCGACCGCCGCGCCCTGCTGGAATCGCGCCTGCTCGCCGTGCGCGGCCACCTGCAGGCCGCCCACGGCGTGCGCCACCTGATCGCCGCCCGCCTGGACAGCGCCGACGCCCTGCTGCCGTCGCTCTCGGCCGGCAGCCGGGATTTCCACTGAAATGCGCGACGGATCGGCGGCAGGCGAGTGGGGGCGACGGCAACGACGAACTACAGCGTGGCTCGCCTGTCCGATACCGCGGTCGATCCCGTCGATGATGCCGGTCGCTGCTGCTTCGCGCCTGCTGAGGTGTCGACACTCCCGGATCGCTGCCGCTGCACCGACGCCGCGGTGATGCTGCTGCCGAAGCCCGTACCGCAAGACACCAGGGGCATCGCTACGCACCCGCAACCCTCTCCCCCAGCCCCTCTCCCGCGCCGCGGGAGAGGGGAGCAGCGTGCGCTCCGAATCCCGAATCCCGAATCCCGAATCCCGAATCCCGAATCCCGAGTCCCGAATCCCGAGTCCCGAATCCCGAATCCCGAGTCCCGAATCCCGAGTCCCGAGTCCCGAGTCCCGAGTCCCGAGTCCCGAATCCCGAGTCCCGAATCCCGAGTCCCGAATCCCGAATCCCGAGTCCCGAATCCCGAATCCCGAGTCCCGAATCCCGAATCCCGAGTCCCGAGTCCCGAGTCCCGAGTCTCGAATCCCGACTGCCGAACCCCGAGTCCCGATGACCAGTACGGCCAACCGAACACAGAGCCGTCCGGCCAGAACGCGGCGACACCGCACTTCTCCCCTCCCCCGCCTGCGGGGGAGGGGCCGGGGGAGAGGGACGGGGCGGAGCCTGATCCCCGCCCTACTCGCGCGGGCCGTCGGCGCGCAGCAGGTTGTCCTCGCCATGCTGGCGCGCCTCGTCCTCGACCTGGGCGTCGATGTGGACTTCGGGGGCGATGTCGGCTGCGGCTGCGGGCTCTGCGGGCGCTCGCGGCGAGCGGCCGGCGGAGGCTGCCGGCGACGATCCTGGCGCAACCGGCGTCACCACGGTCGGGGTGGAACCGGGCATCGACGCCGCCCCCGACTGGCTGAGCTGGACCCGGTAGATCGGCTCGGGCAGGTCCATGCCGGCGCCCTCCAGCGCCGCCTTGACCGCCTGGATGGCCTCGCTCTGCACCTTGCCGAACGAAGCCCGGCGCTGGTCGACCCAGGCGCTGCAGCGCAGCGTCACGCTGGAGTCGGCCAGCGCTCGCACCAGCATCGCGGGCGGCGGCTGGGCGATCACGCCGGGCGTGCCGGCCAGGGCGGCCAGGCACAGCTCGCGGGCGCGGCACAGGTCCTCGCCATTGCCGATGCCGAACTCGAACACGAAACGCCGGGTCGGGTTGCGCGTGTAGTTGAGGATCACCGCCTTGAACACCAGGGCGTTCGGCAGGCGCAGGTGGTTGCCGTCCAGGGTGATCAGGGTGGTGGCGCGCGCGGTCAGCGTCGCCACCCGGCCCTCGTGGCCGTCGATCACGACGTGGTCGTTGGGCGCGAACGGCTGGCGCAGGCTGAGCAGGATGCCGGCGATGTAGTTCTCCACCAGGTCCTTGAACGCGAAGCCGACCGCCAGGCCGACGATGCCCGCCGCGCCCAGCACCGCGCCGACCAGGGCGGTCGCGCCCAGCAGGTCCAGCGCCACCAGCACGCCCATCACGGTCACCGCCAGGCGCAGCGCCTGGTGCATGAGGTCGGTGAGGAAGGGATTGCGGCTGAAGCGGCGCAGCGGCGCCAGCACACGCACCAGCAACCCGCCCAGCAGGTGCAGGCCGACCACGATCGCCAGCGCCAGGCCCAGCAGCGGCAGGGCGACGATCAGCCTGCGCAGGCGCTCCATGCCGTCCGCCAGCACCGGCGCAAGGCGTCGCTCAAGCGCGGTTTCCAGATACACCCGATTGTCCACAGCGACCACGCCGTCGACCGCGTTGGCGAGCTGGCCCGCCACGTCGATCATCGCCTCGGTATCGACGCTGCCGCGCAGGGTGGCCAGTCCGGAGGTGACCTCGACACGGATGCCGGCCAACGCCGGCACGCGCACCATCACCGCCTGCACACGCCGCGCAAGGTCGGCATCGCCCTGCGCCAGGCGCTCGATCTCGGCGGCCACCGCAGGATCGCTGGCCGGGTCGTCGTCGACCTGCGCCGCGTCGGGGCCATCGGCATCGGCCGGCGGCGCCTGCGCCGCGACCGCCGCCGCGCCCGCCAGCCACAGGGCCAGCGCCAGCGCGGCCAGCAACCGGATCAGGCGGTCAGCAGCCACCAGGCCACGCTCTGCCACAGCAGCACCAGCGCCATGGCGGCGATCGCCAGCCAGGTCAGCACGGTGCCGAACACGCGGCCGTTGCTGGTTCCGGCGGTGCGCGACAGGCCCGCCGCGTGCAGCACCCGGCCCAGGACCAGGGCGATGCCGAACGCGTGCAGCCACAGGGGCACCGTCGCCAGCAGTTCGAGCACCAGCAGCAGCACCAGGGCCAGCGGGATGTTCTCGGCGAAGTTGGCGTGCACGCGAACGCGCAGCGCGAGCGCCTTGTCGCCGCCGTCGCCGATGCCGATGCGGGCGCGCCGACGGTACATGACCACGCGGGCGGCAAGGGCCAGCATCAGCAATGCCAGCAGCGCCGCATAGAAGGCGGTGACGCGCGGCATCATCACGGCGTCAGCCTGCCGGCTGCAGTTCGACGCTATACGCGTCGATGCGGTACTCGACCTGCGGGCCGCTCACCGATGAAGGGTCGTCGCCGGCGTCTTCGGCCAGGTGCCGGGCGAAGCTCTCGCTCAGCGTGCGCTGGCCGAGCGTGCCGTAGACCACGGCATTGCCGCTGCTGTCCATGGGCAGGAAGAAGGCGTGGTTGGTGAACACGCGCGCGCTGCGCTCGCCGTCGGCCAGCACCAGCCAGCAGCCCTTGTTCTGGCAGACCTGGGTGATGCGGCCCTCGAACTTGGCGCGGCGGCGCAGGAACGGGCCGGCATCGTCCAGCACCGAGCCGATCGCGGCCGGCCGCCCAAGGGGCATGGCCTCGCCGTAGACGTGGCTGCCGCTGGCGGTGATCTGCGGCGTGCTGGCGCCCTCGCCCGCGGCCAGCGCGGCCGTGGCGGAAAGCAGCAGGGGCAGGAACAGACGCTTCATCGGAAAACTCCCTGGGTGGTCCCGCCGGGGGCCGGCGATGGATGCCGGCCAGTGTAGCGGCGCAGGCGACGCTTGCGCCGCATGGAGATTCCGTCTCCCCGCGACCGCTGGTGCCGCGCGCGCAAGCTCAGGCGAGCAGCGCGATGCCGCGAACCCGGTCGCCGTCCGCTCAGGTCGCCAGCGGCCAGTCGACCAGCCGTTCGACCGGATCGACCGCCAGGTACTTGCCGCGTGGATCGCGCGCCAGCCGGGCCATCGCGCAGCCCGGGTCGTGCGTGAAGAACAGCCGCACGCCGCGCGCCAGCATGTCCACCAGGAAGGCCTGCTTCTCGTCGATCAGGCGCTCGGGCCAGCGGTCGTAGCCCATGGTGACCGGCAGGTGCACCCAGGGCCGGCCAGGGATGAGGTCGGCGCAGAACACCACGCCGCCTTCCGGCGAGACGATCTCCGAGAGCATCAGGCCCGGTGTGTGGCCATCGCTGTAGTGGAAGCGCACCGCCTCGCCCAGGGTGGCGCTGTGCGCGCCCTCGACCAGTTCCAGGCGGCCGGAGTCGCGCAGCAGCGGCGCCAGCTCCGGGATGAACGAGGCGCGGTCGCGCGGGTGCGGGTCGAGCGCACGCTGCCAGTGCGCGGCACCGACCAGGAAGCGCGCGTTCGGGAACAGCAGTTCCGGCGCTGCGCCCTCGCGCCAGGCGGCGAGCAGGCCGCCGGCGTGGTCGAAATGCAGGTGCGAGAGCACCACAACGTCGATGTCCTGGTGGCCCAGGCCGGCCTCGGCCAGCGAATCCAGCAGCCGGTGCCGTTCCTCGACGACGCCGAAGCGCTCGCGCATGCGCGGCTCGAAGAAGGCGCCGATGCCGGTCTCGAACAGCACCGTGCGGCCGGCGAGGTCGCGCGCCAGCAGCGCCCGGCAGGCCAGGGGCACGCGGTGCGCCTCGTCGGGCGGCAGCCACTGGCCCCACAGCGCGCGCGGCACGTTGCCGAACATTGCGCCGCCGTCCAGGCGCTGGCTGTTGCCGTCGATCGACCACAGCCTCATGGTTCGCGCACCTCGCCGCGCCCGGACGACCAGCGCGGATCGGCGGCCGCTTCCAGGCTGTCGTCGGCGTGGTTCCAGATCACCACCTGCATGTTGCCCCAGTCGCGCTCGCCGACGTTGACCGTGTGGCCCATCTCCTTTAGCGCGGCGATGGTCGCCTCGTCCAGGGCGCCCTGCTCGGCCGAGATCGCGTCGGGCAGGTACTGGTGGTGGATGCGCCGGGCCGAAACCACGGCCTGCGCGTCCTTGCCGTCGATCACCTCGAGCAGGCCGAGCAGCACCATGGTGATGATGCGGCTGCCGCCCGGCGTGCCGATCACCGCGGTGCGATCGTCGCCGATCACGAAAGTGGGCGTCATCGACGACAGCATGCGCTTGCCCGGCGCCGGCGCGTTCGCCTCGCGACCGATCAGGCCGTAGGCGTTCGGCGCGTCCGGCACCAGCGCGAAGTCGTCCATCTCGTTGTTGAGCAGCACGCCGGTGCCCGGCACCACGAAACCCGAGCCGTACGGCAGATTGACGCTCAGCGTCGCGGCCACCAGGTTGCCCTCGGCGTCGATCACCGAGAAGTGCGTGGTGTCGCTGCCGCGCGGCGCGTTGTCGGTTCCCGGCAGCATGGCGCTGGGCGTCGCCCGGTCGAGCAGGATGGAGGCGCGCAGGCCGGCCGCATAGTCGGTGCTGAGCAGCTTTCGCAGCGGCATCTCGACGAAATCCGGATCGCCCAGGTAGATGCCGCGGTCGCGGTAGCCGCGGCGCAGCGCCTCGGCGAGCAGGTGGGTGCGCGGCGCGGGATCCAGCGCCGGCAGGTCCCAGCGGCGCAGGATGTTCAGCACCTGGGCGATCACCACGCCACCCGACGAGGGCGGCGGCGAGGTCACGATGCGGTGGCCGCGGTAGTCGATGACCAGCGGCTCGCGTTCCTTGACCTGGTAGGCGGCGAGGTCGTCCAGCGTCCAGCTGCCGCCTGCCTCGTTGACGCCGGTCACCAGGCGGCGCGCCGTGTCACCGGCGTAGAACCCCTCATGACCGTGCTTGGCCAGGCGCTCGATGGTGCGCGCCAGGTCGAGCTGGCGGATCACGTGACCCTCGGCGGGATTCTCGCCGGCATCCAGGAACTGCCGGGCGCTGGAACGCCAGCGGCGCAGCACCTCGACCCGGTAGCCCATCAGGGCGCGGTACTTGTCGTCGACCGGGAAGCCCTCGCGGGCCAGGCGGATGGCGGGCGCCAGCGAGGTCTCCAGGGGCAGCTTCCCGTAGTGCTCGGCCAGCCAGGCCAGCCCCGCCGGCTGGCCGGGAATGCCCGCAGCCAGCGGCCCGTTGACGCTGCGGTCGCGGTCGGGCTTGCCGTCGTCGTCCAGGTACCAGTCCAGGCTGACCGCCGCCGGCGCGGTCTCCCGGGCATCGATGAAGACTTCCTTGCCGTCGCTGGCGCGGCGCACAAGGAAGAAGCCGCCGCCGCCGATGCCCGAACTGGCCGGCTCGACCACGGCCAGCGCCATGGCGACCGCCACCGCGGCGTCGAAGGCGTTGCCGCCGGCCGCCAGCACCTCGTGGCCCGCTTCCGTCGCCAGGTGGTGGGCACTGGCGATGCCGGCCCTCCCGGGACCGGCAGCGGCTTCCGGCGCCGCCGCCGGGGTGGCCGCCGGTGTGGCCGACAGCAGCAGCGCGGGAAACATCAGGGCGGCGGCCAGCAGGACGCGGCGGGCGAGGGTCATGGCGTGATTCCGGTCAGTCGGTGGTACTTGGCCAGCAGCTGGGCCTGGTCCTCGACCTGGTCGGGGTCGGGCAGGCAGCACTCCACCGGGCATACCGCCTGGCATTGCGGCTCGTCGAAGTGGCCGACGCATTCGGTGCAGCGCGCCGGGTCGATCTCGTAGATGGATTCGCCCTGGTGGATCGCCTGGTTCGGACATGCCGGTTCGCAGACGTCGCAGTTGATGCACAGGTCGGTGATGCGCAGGGCCATGGTGTCGAGGCAGGGCGGGTCGGGCGACCCGCCGGGTGGCCGGAAGGCCGGTGCGGCAGGGCCGCACCGGCGCTGTGTGATGGCTCAGCTGCCGAACTCGAGGAAGATGAACTCGGCGCCGGAGCCGGCGATCGCGGCCTCGGCGGCGGCGCGGTCCTCGGCGCGGCCCACGAAGACGACGCGGGCGCCCCGCAGCCGGTTCTCCGGCAAGCCTTCGAAGATCTCGGGCATGTGCCGGGCCATCAGCGCCGAGTCGCGCGAACCGAAGGCCAGCACGGTGTCCTTCAGCACGCCGCGCTGCAGGGTGTTGTTGGCGTTGTCGATGGTGCGCATCCGGGTCTCGTCGTCGTCGGACGGGCTCAGGTAGACGGCGAACGGCGGCACGCCGCGGCGCACGCGGACGTGGTGGCCGACCATGCGGCTGATGTACTGGCGCCACTCGCCGTCTTCCTGCGAGGTCGGCAGGGTCGGCGATGGCCGCGCGGCGGGCTCGGCCGGCGCTGAGCCTTCCCGGTTGCAGCCGGCCAGGGCCAGCAGGCCCAGCAGCAGCGCAAACAGGGGCAGTCGGGAAACTCGGGACATCGTTGGCTCTCCTTGGCTCCGGGCGGCAGGATCGTCCCTGCGGACGACGGTTCCGAGTATAGCGCCGGCGCGCGGCAGGATCAGGCGAAACGCCGCTGCAGGGCCGCCCACACCACCGGATGCACGAAGCCGGAGACGTCGCCACCGAACCGGGCGACCTCGCGGACCAGCGAGGAGGAGATGAAGCTCCACTGCTCGGCGGGCGTCAGGAACAGGGTCTCCGCTTCCGGGATGAGGTGGCGGTTCATGCTGGCCAGCTGGAACTCGTACTCGAAGTCGGAGACGGCGCGCAGGCCACGCAGGATCACCCCGGCGCCGAGATCCCGCACGAAGTCCGCCAGCAGCACCCGGTAGCCGACCACCTCGACGCCTGCGATGCCGGCCAGCGCCTGGCGGGCCAGGTCGATGCGCTCGTCCAGGGAGAAGCTGGGACCCTTGACCGGGTTCTCGGCGACCGACACCACCAGCCGGTCGAACAGCGGCGCGGCGCGTTCCACCAGGTCGATATGGCCGTTGGTGAGCGGATCGAAGGTGCCCGGGTAGACGGCGATGCGGGGGTTGGCGGGCATGGCTGGGTGGACCCCTCGGACCGGTGGGCGCGTGGCCGCAGGTTAGCCGAGGCGGGTCGGGGGGCGCTATGTGGGGAGGAGCCGGGACTCGGGACTCGGGACTCGGGACTCGGGACTGGGGGGACCGGGGACCGGGGACCGGGGACCGGGGATCGGGGACTTGGGGCTTGGGACTTGGGGCTTGGGACTTGGGGCTTGGGACTTGGGGCTTGGGACTTGGGGCTTGGGACTTGGGACTTGGGACTTGGGACTTGGGACTTGGGACTTGGGACTTGGGACTTGGGACTTGGGACTTGGGACTTGGGACTTGGGACTTGGGACTTGGGACTTGGGACTGGGGACTTGGGACTTGGGACTTGGGACTTGGGACTTGGGACTGGAGACTGGAGACTGGAGACTGGGGGCTGGAGACTGGGTTGGGGTTGGGGCTGGGGTTGGGGCTGGGGTTGGGGCTGGGGCTGGGGCTGGGGAGTTTGAGCTCAGGGCTGCTCGGGGGCGGGGCGGGCGTCGGTGGCGCGGTAGAGGGCGCATTGCACCTGGCCGGCTGTCAGGCTGCGCCAGGGCGTGGCCGACAGGGGCGCGGGGCCGCCGCGTGGCCATTCAACGTACAGCCAGGCGGACGGCGCCAGCCAGCCGTTGGCGAGCAGGGCAGCCAGCGCGGGTGCCAGCAGGCCGGCGTCGTAGGGGGGGTCCAGGAAGACCAGATCGAAGGGCGCCAGAGGTGGCCTGCGCAGCCACTCCAGGGCATCGGCCGCGACCACCTGCACGGTATCGCCTGTCGCGAGCAACTCGACATTCGCGCGCAGCACCGCAAGCGCGCGCGGGTCGCGTTCGACCAGGGACACGTGCGCAGCGCCGCGGGAGGCGGCCTCCAGGCCCAGGGCACCGGTACCCGCGAACAGGTCCAGGCAACGGCTGCCCTCGACCACCGGCGCCAGCCAGTTGAACAGGGTCTCCCTCACCCGGTCAGGGGTCGGTCGCAGGCCCGGCACATCGGCCACCGGCAGGCGCCGGCCGCGCCAGGTGCCGGCGATGATGCGGACCCTGCCCGGCGCTGCGCGTGTCGCGCGCGCGATCAAGGCAGCGGCTCCGACCGGCAGCCGGCGACGTCGGGTCGCGGCGTCCGCGGGGCGGGTGTTCCAGGCGGTCTGGGCGTCGGCATTTCCGGGGCCTCGATAAGCCAAGGGGATGGATGCGCAGCGGCCGGCCGGTACGCCGACCGTCCGACGCTCCGGCTCTCCGGCGCGGCGGCGTTGCGTCTCCCGGCCGGCGGCGGTCCGGGCCTTGCGGTTGCGGCGGCGTTCCCCGGCCACGGCGACTCTGAGCCGGCGCTGATCGCAGGCGCCCACACCCGGATCGTGCGCCCGCGACGGGCTGTTAGCATACCGGTCCGTCCCAGCCCCGCCCGCCATGCTCGGCCTGTTCCGCAAGAAGCCCACCGACCAGCCTGCCGCCGGCGATCCCGCCGCGGACAAGGCCGTCCAAGCCCCGGCAGCCGCCGCGCCCGCTGCGGAACCCGCAGCGCCCGCCCGCGGCGGCTGGCGCCAGCGCTTGTCCGGCAGCGCCCTGGGCGTCGGCCTGCGCGCGCTGTTCTCGACCCGGCCGCCGCTGGACGAAGACCTGCTGGAGAGTCTGGAGACCGCCCTGCTCACCGCCGACGTCGGCGTGCCGGCGACCACCGCCCTGATCGAGGCGCTGCGCACCGAGATGCGCGCCCGCCGCTACCGCGATTCCGACGACCTGATGGCCGATCTCAAGGCGCGCCTGCGCGCCCTGCTGGCACCGGTCGCGCGACCGCTGCAGGTCGACCCCGCGCGCGCGCCGTTCGCGATCCTGATGGTCGGCGTCAACGGCGTCGGCAAGACCACCACCATCGGCAAGCTGGCCCGGCGCCTGTCCCGCGAAGGCCACAACGTGGTGCTGGCCGCCGGCGACACCTTCCGCGCCGCCGCCGTCGCCCAGCTCGAGACCTGGGGCGAACGCACCGGCGTGCAGGTGTTCTCGCAGGGCCAGGGCGCCGATTCCGCGTCGGTGATCTTCGATGCACTGAAGGCCGCGCAGGCGCGCGGCGCCGGTGTGCTGGTCGCCGACACCGCCGGCCGCCTGCACACCCAGGCGGGCCTGATGGACGAGCTCTCCAAGGTTCGCCGGGTGATGGCCAAGGCCGACACCGGCGCGCCGCACGAGGTGTTGCAGGTGATCGACGGCAGCACCGGCCAGAACGCCGTCAACCAGGTGCGGCAGTTCCGCGAGGCCGCCCAGGTCACCGGCCTGGTGGTCACCAAGCTGGACGGCACGGCCAAGGGCGGCGTGGTGTTCGCGCTGGCCCGCGAGTTCGGCCTGCCGATCCGCTTCATCGGCCTGGGCGAGGGCGCCGAAGACCTGCAGCCGTTCGACCCGGACGCCTTCGTCGATGGCCTGCTGCCCGACGACGGGGCACGCTGAGTCATGTCGCGGGCCCGGATATGTCATGAGGACGCGTGGCGAGGCCGTAGAGATGATCGGCGGCCGCAGTAGCGGCGTCGTGAAATGCCCGGGCTAGGCCGGCGCCTGCTGGCCGTGGCCGCCCTGCTGGCGGTGCTGGCCGGTGCCACCTTCCTCACCGCCCGCTGGCTGCTGCGTCCCGACAACCTGGCGCGCACCCTGGTCGCCTGGGTCGAGCGGGAGCTCGACGCCACCCTGGTGCTGGACGCGCCGCCCGGCCTGCGCCTGGTGCCGCGCCTGCAACTGACCCTGGAACAGGTCCGCGTTGAACGCGCCGGGCAACCGCTGGCGGCGGCGCGCGAGTTGCGCCTCGCCCTGCCCTGGTCGGCGCTGTGGAACGGCGGCCTGGCGGTCGACAGCCTGCTGCTGCGCCGGCCGGAACTGGATTGGCAAGGCCTGCTGGCCCTGCTGCGCGACCTGCAGCCGGCGTCCCCCGCCAGCCCCCGCCGGACCAGCCTGCCCAGCATTGCCGTGGGTCTGCGCGTGGAGGACGGCGTGCTCAGCTCGGGCGTGGCGGGCAATGGCGGCTGGCGGCTGGACCAGGTGTCGCTGGTGACCACGCCGCTGCGGGACGGCCGCACCTTCCGAATCGACGCCGGCGCCCGCCTGCGCGGCGAAACCACGCGCACCCTGTCGTTGTCCGCCGCCGGTCGGCCTCAGACCGGTGCGGAGGGCCTGCGCCTGGACGAGCTGTCGATCCGCCTGGTGGTGGGCGCCGCCGACGGACCGCTGGACCAGGGCGTGGTGGTCGAGACCAGCGGCGCCCTGACCCTGGCCGATGGCGCCATCGCCGCCGCCGACCTGCAGTTGCGCGTGCCAGCCTGGCCGGACGGTGTTCCGCTGCCGCCCGGCGTGCAGGCCGGCGTGCCCGTGGGCCTCACCCTGGTCCTGCCGTCGGGCGCCGAGTCGGCCGACCTCGACCTGCGCCAGGACGGCCTGGCCCTGCACGCCCGCCTGCACGCCAGCGAACTGCAGCAGGCGCTGGGCAGCCTCGGCCAACCGCTGGCGGCCCTGGCCGCGGTGCGCGGCCACTGGCGCCTGGATCGCCTGGCCACCGGTGGCGTGACCATCGAAGGCGTCGAGCTGGACATCGTGCCGCTGCCGGACACTGGCCCAGGCAGCCAGACCCTTGGCGACGATTGAGCCCCTTCCAGGCTTCGCCGCGCGCCTGCTGCGCTGGCACGCCAGCCACGGCCGCCACAACCTGCCCTGGCAGCAGCCGCGCACCCCCTACCGGGTGTGGCTGAGCGAGATCATGCTGCAGCAGACCCAGGTCGCCACCGTCATCCCCTACTTCCAGCGCTTCGTCGACGCCCTGCCCGACCTCCCGGCGCTGGCCGCCGCGCCCCAGGACCAGGTGCTGGCCCTGTGGTCGGGCCTGGGTTACTACAGCCGCGCGCGCAACCTGCATGCCGCCGCGCGCGCCTGCATGGAACGCCACGGCGGCGAGCTGCCGAGCGATGTCGAGGTGCTGGCCGGCCTGCCCGGCATCGGCCGTTCGACCGCCGGCGCCATCGCCGCCCAGGCGTACGGCATCGCCGCGCCGATCCTGGACGGCAACGTGCGCCGGGTGCTGTGCCGCAGCCATGGCATCGACGGCTTCCCGGGCAGCGCCGCGGTCGAGAAGCGGCTGTGGCAGCTCGCCCGTGAGCTGCTGCCGGCGAACGATCCGGCCGACTACACCCAGGCGCAGATGGACCTGGGCGCCACCGTCTGCACCCGCGCCCGTCCGGCCTGCCTGCGCTGTCCCCTGGCTGCGGACTGCCGCGCGCTGGCCAGCGAGCGCGTCGCCGAGCTGCCCCAGCCAAGGCCGCGCAGGTCGCTGCCCGAGCGCAGCGCGCACTGGCTGTTGCTGGTCGACCCCGGCGGCCCGCGCGTGCTGCTGGAGCGCCGCCCCGAGCAGGGCCTGTGGGGCGGCCTGTGGTCGCTGCCGGAATTCCCCGACCGTCAGGCGCTGGACGGCGCCGTCGCCCTGCTCGGCCTGCGCCACGACCGGGCGACCCCGCTGCCGCCGGTGCGCCACCTGTTCACCCACTTCGCGCTGACTGCCCAGCCCTGGCAGGTCGAGGCGCCGGCATCCGCCATCGCGGAACCGGGACGGCAACGCTGGCTGGCCGGCGACGCGCTGGCCGACACCGGCCTGCCGCAGCCGGTGCGCAGGCTGCTGGTGGGCGTGCTGCGCTGAACCGGACCGGCACCAGGTGCCGGAAGACATGTCCACAGACGGCTCGGCGCCAAGGACCTGGGACCCACGCAGTCGCGTCCATCCCTGCGCAGGGGCGCGGAGCCGCCGCGCCGGCAATGGCCACGGCACCCGCACCCCCTACAATGTCGCCATGCGCACCGTGCACTGCGAAAAACTCGGCCAAGAACTGCCCGGTCTGGACTTCCCGCCCTGGCCCGGCGAACTGGGCCAGCGGATCTTCAACGGCATCAGCAAGGACGCCTGGAGCCAGTGGCTGGCCCACCAGACCATGCTGATCAACGAGAACCGCCTGTCGCCGCTGGACCGCTCGACGCGCACCTTCCTGGCCGCCGAGATGGAGAAGTTCCTGTTCGGCGAAGGCGCGCAGCCGCCGGCAGGCTACGTGCCGCCGACCGACTGAGCCTGCGTTCCGCTCAGCGCTGCCGGATCGCGCGTATCTCGGTCCGCGCGGCCTTGTAGTCGATCGGCCGGATTCGCTCGATGCGGCAGCGCACACCCTCGACGATCACGCTGTCGAAGCGGCTGCGCAGCGAGTTCATGGTGCCGTCGAACATCACCACCCGCGCGAACTCCAGGCCCAGGCAGGGCCCGCCAATGTCGAGCAGGTACCAGCGATTCAGGCGCGCCTCCAGCAACAGCATGTCCTGGTTGACCGGCTGCCAGCTGATCAGCCGGAAGCTGCGGATCTGGTCGACCGGCTCGCCGGCATGGGCCTGGTAGATGGCCAGTTCGCGCTGCTGGAATTCGCGGCGCTCGGCCAGGCTTGCGCAGCCGACCATCAGCAGGGCAACCAGGACGGTGAGGCAGGCGGTACGCAGGCGGGACATGGTGGGCTCCTTCGGCCGAGGGCTGTCGACTGGCGCGCAACCGAGCGTGCCCGACCCCTGCAAGGTCGGATGATGCCGGCAAAACGTCGCAGCCCGCCGGATGCGGTTCAGCGCGGCGCCAGCTTGACGGCGCCGGCCCCGACCGCTTTAATACGCGGCCCGTCCCGGCCGTCCCGCCGGATCCACGACGGAACCCGTGGCCGGGTAGCTCAGTTGGTAGAGCAGGGGATTGAAAATCCCCGTGTCGGCGGTTCGATTCCGTCCCCGGCCACCATCGCAGGGCCCGCCTCGCCGGGCATTGCGGGGTCGGAAAAAGGTCGGACCCGACCGCCGCAGCGCCAAGTCCGGCCCGTATCAGGCAGCGCTGGCCACCAGGGCGACGCCCTTCCGCATTCCTCTGCACCAACCTGACGACCGGGCCGCGGGCGCCGGCGCAGCGTGCGCGCGCCGACCACAGGCCGGGTCGCTTGAACTGCCCCTGGCTCGCCGTCAACGCGGCATCCATGCCCGCGACAAGGCCGGGGACAGCGCCCCGCACACCAGTCCCGCCAGCGCGGCCGCGGACCGAACCCTGGCGATTGCCGCGAGGAACGGCACCCGGAACGTTCCGGCCGCGCCGGGCCGTCCGCCCCGATGAGACGCCTGGCCAGCAAGATGCAAGCCCTGCCGAACAGCCAACAGGAGATGCCCCCATGACCGTCCTGACCAGCCGCTTCACCCGCGCCGTCGACCATGCGCGCATTGCCCACGCCGCACAGTTCCGCAAGGGCTCGGGCACGCCCTACCTCTACCACCTGCTCAGCGTCGCCGGCCTGGTGCTGGACTACGGCGGCGACGAGGACCAGGCCATCGCCGGCCTGCTGCACGACCTGCTGGAGGACTGCGGCAGCGGCCACGAGGCGCTGATCCGCGCCGAGTTCGGCGAGCGCGTGGCCGCCATGGTCAGGCACTGCACCGACGGCAGCGCCGAGGCGAAGGCTGAAGCCACCACGCCCGAAGCGAAACGCGCGAACTGGCTCGACCGCAAGCTGGCCTACCTGGACCACCTTGCCGAGGAGCCGCTGGACGCCCTGCTGGTCGGCGCCTGCGACAAGCTCCACAACGCCCGCGCCATCCTCGCCGACCTGCACGGCGACGCCGGCCTCGCCGTGTTCGACCGCTTCACCGCCGGCCGGCTGGGCACCCTGCAGTACTACCAGGCCCTGGCCGAGGTCGCGCTGCGCCGCGCAGGCGAGGGCGGCGCGCGGTTCCACGAGCTGGCGCGGGAACTGGACCGCACCGTGGCCGAAATGCATACCCTGGCCGGGGCGCAGCAGCGGGTGGCGCTGGCGGCAGGGTCGTTGTCCGGCGAGGGATGACGGAAGCCCGACCCGAGGGCGCGGTTGGACAGCCGGGAGCGGCGCGTCCGCCCCGATTTGCGCCAGGCGATGCATGGCGTCGCGATTCGGCAGGTGGCGATCGCCGGCGTCCCACCCCGACCTTGCGTCGACGCCGGGCAGTTGCTGCCCGCCCGCAACCTGCCAATTGACGCGCCCGCGGCAACGCTGAAGACTCATCGGCCATCGGCAGCCGCTTGGTCCTCCTTGCCCTGCCGACCGCTCCAGCTCAGGCACCCGACGACCCCGCCAAGGAAGACGTCTGGTCCTGGCAAGCCCGTCGCCCGTCGGGACGCGGTCGGGGTTGTGGCGGCTTATCGGACCACCGTGGTGCGGAACGCTGCTCCGCGCTCCCGGACGCCAGCAACCAGGAGAGTCCAGATGACCGTATCCGAGGTTCTCGCCCTGCTCGAGTCCGAGCGCGACGAGCGTGGCGTGAATAACTGGGAAAAGCTGGGGCGCGGGACCGCCGGATTGCGGAGCCATGGGATCGGACTCACGCGCCTGCGCAAGCTGGCGAAGCAGATCGGTCGCAACAGGGACCTGTCGCTGGCGCTCTGGCGGACCGACGTCTACGACGCCCGGGTCGTCGCCCTTCTCATCGACGATCCTGCGCAGATCACCCGCGAGCAGGCCGAGCGGCAGGTCGAGGAACTGGCTGGCGGCATGCTGGCGCACGTGTTCGCCTCCTGCGACGCGACGCTGGCCAAGACCCCTTTCATGGTCGAACTCGCCGAGGCCTGGGTCCGGAGCGACGACCCGGTCCGCCGCGATTGCGGGTTCGGACTGCTCTACGAGGCGTCGAAGCTGTCCGGGAAGAAAGCCCCGGGCGACGGGTTCTTTCTGGCCCAGGTGCAGCGCATCGCGAACACCATCGACGGTGAGCCGGAAAACGTCCGCCTTGCCATGGCTGCGGCGCTGATGGGCATCGGGAAACGCAACGCGACGTTGAACCAGGCTGCGCTGAGGGTCGCGCAGGATGTGGGGCCGATCGAATTCACCTCCGCCAACGGAACATGCGAGCCGTTCGACGTCGCGAAGCATCTCACCACGGATCGGCTGAAGGAGAAGCTGGGCCTGCAGGTGCCGCGCGTCGCCGGCTAGCGGTTCCTTCCAGCCGATGCCGGCCTCTGGAACCCACCTCCCCTCCCCGTCACCAGGGCGCTCCACTGAATCCAGGCGCCCTCCTGCCGGCATCCATGTCCGGGAAGCGTCGCGATGTCGCGGCGCAAACAGGAGTGATCGATGGTCAGGTTCGACAGCGCTTGGGTTCTGGTCCGCGTATGTGCGGTGGTGTGGGGGTTGGCGCTTGAACCCACCACGGCCCTCGGGCAGCCGGGGCCGCCCCCTGACCCGGCCTCGGTCGGCATGACCGCAGAGCAGAACAGCGCCGTGGTGCTCGCCCTGGCGACCGTGCTGCGCGAGCGCTTCGCGTTCGAGGAGCGCGGCGCGGCCGCAGCGCGGCAGGTCGAGGCGATGGAGGCCGCCGGCGCCTTTCGCGAGGCGCGCAATGCGGCGCAGTTGCTGGACCTGATCTCGGCCCGGATCGCCCCCATCGTCGACGACCGCCATTTCCGAGCCCGCTATATGGGGCCGGAGGCCGTCGCCGGGTTCAGCGAAGCCGGGCCGTCAGCGGAGGACACCGCCCTCTACCACGAGGAGGTACGCCTGCGCGGGGGTGAGATTCCGGAGGTGCGCTGGCTGGCGGGCAACGTGGGATACCTGCGCATCAGGATGTTCCTGGACACGCCGCCCAGCACCGAAAGGCTGGCTGCGGCGATGGCCATGCTCGTCGACACCGGCGCGCTCATCATCGACGTGCGCGGGGCGCCGGGCGGCGAACCCGCTGGCGTCGCCAACGCGATCGGCCATCTGGTGAGCGAACGCACACCGACGGTGCACCTGCAGGTCCGATTCGATCCGGACTCCAGCCGCAGCTTCCACGCCGAGCCCCGGACACCGGGATTCATCGGCAAGCCGGTGTATGTCCTGACCGATGGGCGCACCGCCTCCGGCGCCGAGGAGTTCGCCTACGACCTGCAGGCCATGGGGCGCGCGACCCTGGTCGGCGAGACCACGCGTGGTGCCGCGACGCCGGGCGGATACCGGCCGCTGGCGCACGGCTTCGTCGCCTTCATTCCCATGGGGATCGTGACCCAGGCCATCACCGGCGGCAACTGGGAAGGCGTCGGCGTGGTGCCGGACGTCGAGGTGCCGGCTGCGGAGTCCCTGGAACGGGCGCACCGCCTGGCGCTGGAAGCCATCCTCGAGCGTGCGCAAGGCGTGCACCGCGAAATCGCGGAAGAAGGCCTTGCTTCGCTGAAGCCATAGGTTCGGGGTCAGGTTCACTCCCGCGCTTCCGGCAGGCGGAAGCCCGGCATCCCGGCGCCACCAGTCCGTCCCGATTGCGGATGCGGCTGGTGTCCGGTCTTCAGCCAGCCTGACCCTTCTCCACCTCCCGCGCGCCGATCACCCGCGCGTGCGCGTTCGGCCGGATCGGCTCGCCGCGGAGCTCGGCGAGCAGGTGGGTGAGTTCGGCACCCAGCAGCAGGATCAGACCGGAGTAGTAGACCCAGACCAGCAGCACGACCACGGCGCCGGCCGGGCCGTAGGCGCCGCCGACGCTGCTGTGGTCCAGGTACAGGCCGATGCCGGCCTTGCCGACCGCGAACAGCGCGGCGGTCAGGGCGCCGCCGATCAGGGCGTCGCGCTTGCGGATCACGGCGTCGGGCAGGAAGTGGTAGACGGCGGCGAAGATCACCGTGAACAGGGCGAACGAGAAGCCCGCTTCCATCAGGCGCCAGGCCAGGGTGTCGCCGCTGACATACAGGGCGATCGCGGCACTGGCCAGCAGGGAGATCACCAGCAGCACCACCAGGCTGAGCAGCAGGCCGATCGCCTGGGCGCGTGAGCGCAGCCAGCCCAGCCAGGCGCGACGCGGCGCTGGCTCCAGACCCCAGATGCGGTTGAGCGCGCCCTGCAACTGCGCGAACACCGCCGAGGCGGCGAACAGGGTGACGCCCAGGCTGACCAGGCCTGCGATGTTGCCGAAGCCGGGGCGCTGGCTGGCGTTGGCGATGACCAGGTCGGCGGTGCCGGCGGCGCGCTCGCCGACCAGGTCGGCGAGGCCGGCGACCAGGCGCTCCTGCAGGGCCGGGTCCAGCGAGCTGGCCAGCCACAGGGTGAGCACCAGCAACGGCGCGAACGAAAGCGCGGCCCAGAACGCCAGGGCCGCGGCGCGGGTCAGCAGTTCGTCGCTGCCGATGTCGGCGAGCAGGCGCTTGATCGCTCCTGCGGTGGTCCGGACCTTGCTCATCGCGGCTTCCGTGGCGTTCGTGGCATACAGCTTAGCCGGCGCTGGCGTGTCCGCTTCGCGAACGGGGCCCAGGTCGCGATGGCACCGTCGTCCCCGATCATCCGACCCGGCGTCAGCCGATGCTGATCGCCGTTCCATACCGTTGCGTATAGACTGCCCGCCAGCATCCGGACGAAGGCCATGGCCCAGGGCGAACGCATCCTGATCACCGGCGCCGGCAGCGGCCTGGGCCGCGCGCTGGCGCTGCGCCACGCCGCGCTCGGCGACCGTGTGGTGTGCGCCGACATCGAGCCGGCGCGCGCGCTGGAGACCGCGGCGATGATCGAGGCCACCGGTGGCCATGCGCTGGCCCTGGCGGTCGACGTCGCCGACCCCGCCAGCGTCGACACCCTGTGCGGCGAGATCGAAGCGCTGTGGGGCGGCATCGACGTGCTGGTGAACAACGCCGGCGTGAGCAGCGCCGGCAGCGTCGCCGATACCGGCCTGGACATCTGGCGCTGGACGCTGGACATCAACCTGATGGGCGTGGTGCACGGCTGCCGCAGCTTCCTGCCCGGCCTGCTGGCGGGCGGCCGCGGCCGGATCGTCAACATCGCTTCGTTCGCGGCGCTGGCCGGGGCGCCGGGCATCGCGCCCTATGCGGTGGCCAAGGCCGGGGTGGTGGTCCTTTCCGAATCGCTGCGCGCCGAACTGGACGGCAGCGGGGTCAGCGTCAGCGTCGCCTGCCCGTCGTTCTTCCCGACCCGGCTGCTGGAGAGCTTCCGGTCGCCGGCCGAGGGTTACCGGCACATGGCCGGCAAGCTGATGGCGGCCTCGCGCACCGATGCCGATTCGGTTGCGCGGATCATCATCGAGCAGGCGCGCGCTGGCCGCTTCCTTATCCTGCCGACGCCCGGCGAAGCCGGCCGCTGGCGCCTGAAGCGCTGGTTGCCCTCGGTCTACCACCGCCTGCTGATGCGGCGCGTGCGCGCGCGCCGCAGGCGCTGAGCCATGGGCCGATCGCCGGGCGCGAAAGACCGCGCGGATACGCGGGCCCGCACTCTTCGACCTGGCGGCCCGCACGGAATCGCCCGATCCGCCGATCGCTGCAAGGGCGGCGCGCATCCGCTGCCAGTTTCGAGGCGGGTGGACGACAGCCATGCCCCGACGGTTTCCAATCGCCATGACCGCGCCCGGCACGGGCGCACCGAATCAAGGACCCAGATGCCATGGCCAAGCTGCTGATCTACGGCGCCAACGGGTACACCGGACAACTGGTGGCGCGCCTGGCCGCGCAACGCGGCCTCGATGCGGTGCTGGCCGGACGCAACGCCCAGGCACTGTCCGCGCTGGCGACCGAGACCGGGTTCCCGGTGCGGGTGTTCGGGCTGGACGATGCCCAGGCATTGCGCGCGGGGCTGGACGGCATCGCCGCCGTGCTGCACTGCGCCGGGCCGTTCTCGAAGACCTGCGCGCCGATGCTGGAGACCTGCCTTTCGGCGGGCGTCCACTACCTGGACATCACCGGCGAGATCGACGTGTTCGCGCACTGTCATGGCCAGGACGGCCGGGCGCGGGCGGCCGGCATCGTGGTGCTGCCGGGCAGCGGCTTCGATGTCGTGCCCACCGACTGCCTGGCGGCGATGCTGCACCGGCGGCTGCCTTCGGCCACGCACCTGGTGCTGGCGTTCGAGGCCGGCGGCGGGCCCAGCCCAGGTACCGCCAGGACCAGCGTCGAGGGCCTGGCCGGCGGTGGCCGGGCACGCATCGATGGCGAGCTGCGCCGCGTGCCGCTGGCCTGGAAGTCGCGCAGCTTCCAGCGCGATGGCCAGCAGCGCACGGCGATGACGATTCCCTGGGGCGATGTCTACACGGCCCATGTGTCGACCGGGATCGCCAACATCGAGACCTACATGGCGGTGCCGCCGGCGACCATCGCCCGGGCGCGGCGGATGCGCCTGCTGCGACCGCTGCTGGCACTGGGCCCGGTGCAGCGCTGGCTGCTGCGCAGGGTCGATGCCAGCGTCCGCGGCCCGGACGCGGAGCGGCGCAGCCGCACCGGCTGCCATGTCTGGGGCGAGGTGCGCGACGAGGCAGGCCGGATGCTGTCGCTGGCCCTGGTCACGCCGAACGGCTACGACCTCACCGCCACCGCCTCCCTCGGCATCGCCGAGCGCGTGCTGCGCGGCGACGCGCCGGCGGGCTTCCATACCCCGTCGACGCTGATGGGCGCCGAGTACGTGCTCTCGCTGCCGGGCGTGCGTCTGGTCGGCGACTGACACGGGTCGACGCGCGGGGTCGGGCCGCTGCCGTCCCGTGCCGGCAGCGACCCGACAAACCGCGCCCGATACGTCGGTGCGTCGCGACCGCCATCGGCCCGAACGCCCTGGGGTCCCCCACCTGCGAACGCCCTTTGCAGCGCGTGCCCGCGGACCTGGAGCGATCAGCTGCCTTCGCGCACGCCCTCGCGCGCGGGACCGAAGCATCGGCTCCGAAGGACCGCCCTCTCCCCCAGCCCCTCTCCCGCGCCGCGGGAGAGGGGAGCAGATCACGCCCCGAACCCCGAACCCCGAACCCCGAACCCCGAACCCCGAACCCCGAACCCCGAACCCCGAGTCCCGAGTCCCGAGTCCCGGCTCCCGGCTCCCGAAAGAACAGCGGCACCCCACTTCTCCCCTCCCCCGCCTGCGGGGGAGGGGCCGGGGGAGAGGGCCCGCCGTGCCCGGTGGCGACCACCGCTCGGGGCGCCACCGAAACACCGCCCGATGCGCGAGCCCCCTACTCGAAGCCGTCGGCGAAGATCACGTCGCTGCCGCAGCTTGCCGCGTCGAACTGGCCGGGCGTGCCGAGGTCGGCACCGCTCGATGCCCAGGATCCGAAACCATCGCCCAGGGCCGACAACTGCCAGCCGGACACGTCGTTCTCGCCGATGAAGGGGCAGTCGGCCTGGCCGCTGCGGTTCTGGGTGCGGATGGTGCCGGGATAGGTCTGGTCGCCGTAGAAGAGGCGGTCGTGCAGCGCGGATGCGGCGTCGTACAGGTGGATCTGGTCGTTGCGCCCCAGGTTGTTGCCGCTGGTCGCGCCGAGCAGGCCGATCACCTTGACCTCGGGCGCCAGGCCCCAGGCCAGCCGGAAGCTCGCGGCGTCCGCCTCGGTGACGATCACCGACTCGCCCGGCTGCACCACGCCGAATGCCGACAGGTCGAACGCCCCTGGCACGGCATGGTCGTCGTCCATGCTCCAGCCGGTCATGTCGATCGGCGCCGCCGACAGGTTGGTGAACTCGATGAACTCGCCGTTGGCGCCGGCGTACATCCATTCGGTGATACGCATGCCATCGGTGCCGCCCAGCGCGTACTCCAGCATCAGCGGCCCGCGTTCGGCCAGGGCCGGCGAGAAACGCATCGAGGCGAATGCGTTGCCGGCGGTTGCCGACACGTACCAGGCGACGCGCTGCCCGGCACCACCGGCCAGCGGGAACTGCGCGCCGTACACCCCATCGCCGGCCGCGCCGTCGCCGGACTGGCCGTCGTCGCGCATCTCCGCCCAGCTGTAGCGGGCCGACGGCGACGGCCGCCAGTACAACCGCACCTGCGCCACCGTGCTGCCCGCGGGCTGCACGCGGGCGGTCGCCCAGACCGGCTCGCCGGGCTGCGGCGTGTCGCTCGACGCCGCCACCTCGCTGATCGCCGGGCCGACCGCGACCAGTTCGCCATTGCCGTTGAGGAAGGTCGCACGCTGGGTGACGAACGGCTGGATGCCGACCAGGGTGCCGCCCGCCAGTCCGGACAGACCCAGGTTGACCGTGCTGGTGAAGTTGTTCTGGAACAGCGCGTAGGTATAGATCTTCTTGGGGTCGGCCTGCACGTGCGACTCGATCAGCGCCCGGTGCGCGGCGAAGATCGGCTCGAAATAGGCCCAGCTCAGATCCTCGCGCACCGTGCGGTAGTGCGCCATGTAGCGCTGGCGCAGCTCGGGCACCGCCAGCACCCGGCTCAGCACCGGCTTGTTGGTCTGCGTGAAGTTGCGGTTGATCGCCCAGTTGGTCTGCGTGAAGGTCTCGTTGGCGTCGCGCTGCATCAGGTGCAGGCGTCCGTCCAGCGGGTCCGTATAGGTCATGAAGTCGCAGCCCTTGTTGATGTAGCTGTCGTCGTCGGTGAGCATGTTTTCCAGCACCACCGACCAGATCGACGGGTCGATCGCGAACAGGGCGTCGATGTCCTGCCAGTTGCCCAGCGGCGTGTTGCTCAGCGCGTTGGTGACGGCGATCAGCGAGGCGAGCGGATCGGGCAGTCCGCCGTCGTTCTGGATCTCGTAGGCGACGTAGTTGGCCGGGCTGGTACCGGCGTAGGCCAGGCCGGGTCCGTTCGGGCGATTGGCGCACTTGATGCGCAGGCCGTCGGCGTTGGCGAAGAAGTCGCGCAGCATCCGCTTGTCCGGCTGCTGGATGTTGTTGTACACGCCCCAGTTCTGGCCGTTCAGGGTGACCAGCACGTGGTTGGCGCGCGGGTTCGGCACGAAGCGCGCCACGAAGTTGTTGTAGACCACCTCGCGGGTGAAGGTGGGATCGCGGAAGCCGTTGTTGAGATTGATGTTGTCGTAGCCCTGCACGTCCTGGTTGCCGTGCACGTGGTCGACCTTGATCTTCAGCGAGAACTTCTCCGAGCCCGCCGGCAGCGCGGTGTACGAGGTGTTGCCGCGGATGCGCACGCCGACATCGGGATAAACCTGGCCGTCGATGGTCAGGTCGGCCAGGATGTAGGTCTCGGAGACATAGTTGTTGCGCAACCGCTGCATCCAGTCGGCGTCGTGGAACTGCAGGGCGACGGTGCGCAGCACCGTGGGGTCGTAGAGGTCCTGGGCACCGGCCAGGGTGGCCGGCAGGATCAGCAGGACGAGCAGACGGGCCAGACGACGTGGCGAAAAGGACATGATGGACGCTCCCCGGTGGCGCCGCGCAGAAGGCGACGGCGCGGGCGGCCGGGGCATGTGTGGCGCCGGCCTGGCCCACCGTCAAGCCTAGCGCCTTGACGACCGGCAACCATGGAGGAATTCCGGAGGCGCCGACGGGCGGCGCGGCGCCGCGAGGGCCCCGGCCGGACCGTACCCCGCCTGATCGCGGCGATCAGCGCGATCGAGTCGGCTGGCGGCTGCGGCCGCCGGCCGGGCGGCGAGCCGGCCGGTTGCCCGTCGGTGGCGGGCAAGCCATTGAAATCGAAGATCTGTCCTGTGCCCACCGAGGTACGCACATCCGGTGGCCCGCGGATCCTGGGTGGACGCCGGTAATCGCCGGCCGCCAATCCGGTAGAGCAGGTCAGCCCAGGCAGCCTGAGCGCTTGCCCCGTCCGTCCACCCGGTGATTGCCATGACCCAGCTCCCCCAAAACACCCCCCGCGCCGGACCGGTGCGCGACCGTGGCAGGCCGCCCTGGCAGCGAACCGACCTGTCCGTCGCCGCCCGGTTCGCGCTTGCGATGGCCATCGGCATCGCCGACGCAGGGTCGGCCGTCGCCGGGGCGCCGGAGAGCGCAACCGGCGCAGCCGGACACACCGGCTCGGTCTCTGTGCTCGGCATCGAGTTCCGCGGCGACCGCACGCCGTTCGAGTTCGCCTCCTCGCTCGACAGCGGAGCCCTGTGGTGCACCGGCGCCATCAGCGTCGCCGAGGCCCGCCTCGCCCTGCCCGCCGGTGCCCGCTTGCTGGAGATGCGGGTCTGGGGCACCGACGACCTGCCCAGCCATGGCCTGCGGGTCAGTCTGGTGGAGAGCTGCCTGCCCAATCTGCTGCCCGCTGCCACGCCGGTGAACACCGTCCTGGGCCTGCTGGAGAGCGTCGGTTCGCCGCTGCACTACAACCAGGCGCTGAGCTTCGACCCGGCGCCGGTGGTCGATGGCCGCGACTGCACCTACTGGGTGCGCGCGCAGTTCGCGCCACTGTGCGCCGGCGGCGGCTCGCTGGCGGTGCGCAAGGTGCGTGTGAGGTACCAGCGATGAAGCGCAGCGCCACAGCCTGGATGTCCCCGGCCGCCTGCGCGAGACGGTGGGTGGCCGGCCTTATGCTGCTGGCCGCGGCCGCGCCTGCCGCCGCCCACGACGCACCCACAGGCGGCGCCATGCCGGCGAACGACTTCCGGACGACCATTGCCCGGGCCGGGTTCCCTGCCCTGTCCACGGACCTCTCGTCCGGCGAGACCTCCTACGTCTGCGGCAACCTGGCGGTGCGAACCACTCCGCACCGCGTCCGCTACCCCTTCTCCCTGCCCGACCACAGCGGGCCGCTGGCGATCGATGTCTGGAGCACGGCGTTCAGCGGCGCACCGAGCCTGGAGCTGCGCGTCCGGGTGTCGTGCCTGTCCGGGCAGCAACTGCTGCCCGTCACCCAGACGCTGAATGCCGTCACCCTGCCCGGCACACACGGCTCGCAGCGGGTGACCATTGCCGTGACCGATCCCGGCGTGCCCGCCGAGGACTGCCGGTTCTGGCTCGAGGCCGCCTTCGCGCTTGACGTCGTGCCATGTTCCAGCCGCTGGATACTCGACAAGGTGCGCGTGACCTCGCGCGTGCGCGACCGGATCTTCCGGTCGCGCTTTCCTGCCACGCTCTGACCGGAGCCCGCATCCATGGACCGCCCACTGAGCTTGCTCCTGCTCGCCTGCCTGACCTGCCCCCCTGCCTTGGCCGACCCGCCACACCCAGGTCACCGACTGGTCACCGATCCGGCCGAGATGGCCGCCTGGGACACGGCGCCGGGGGGCGAACTGTGGCTACTGGCCGACGCGCGCGCGGCAACCCCCGGCGAACGGGCGGAACGGGCCCGCCAGCACGAGCTCGCGGCGTTCAATCCGGCCGTCAACGCCGGACGCTGGTTCCACGTGCAGGCCACCGAGTTCCTCAACGTCAATGCAAGCCACGGCTACTCGACGCGCGGCGAGCTGATGTTCACCCTGAGCGGAGCCGGGGCACTCGACGCCCTCGCCAACGTCGACCTTCCCGAGGATCGCCGACTGTCCTGGATGGATGTCTGGGGCGTCGACAGTCACCCCACCGCAAGCCTGGCGGTCAGCCTGTGGCGCCGCTGCACCGACGACACCGGGGCGGTCAGCACCGTGCAGCTCGCCTCCGCATCCAGCGGCGCGGCCTTCGCCGGCGGCGCCTTCTTCTCCGATGTCCCAGTGGTGCATCCGCAGGGCATCGCCCAGCACGAGCATTGCGTCCACTACCTGCGCCTGTTCGTCACCGCCGCCAACCTCGGCGAGTCCATCGCCCTGCTGCGCGTGCGCCTGGAGTAGCGCCTTCCGTCCTGGCTGCGTTGATTCACCGCAGCGCCGACGACGTGATCTGGTTCGCGGTTCTCATCCGGCACCGCCTAATCAGCGCCGCACGAGGTCCCCCCGTTGATATCCTGCGCCGTCCGACCCGCGCACCGTGCCGTGGGCGCAGGATCCGGGGGGATCGACATGCATCGACGTGGCTTCGTACGCTCGCTGGGCGGTTTGCTGGTGGCTGCGCCGATGACCCGGCGGGCCGGGGCGGCTGGTCTTCCGGCGTTGCCCGGCGGCACACAGCTGGACCGCATCTTCACCGATGGCTTCGACCGCCTGCCTGGCGTCGAGCCGGTCGACGACGGCATCGAACTGGGTCAGGGCACGGTCTACCACATCGCCAAGACCGGCAACGACGCCAATCCCGGCACCCAGGAGCAGCCCTTCCTCACCATCAACCGGTTCATGGCCGCGTGCGCACCCGGCGACACCGGCGTGGTCCGTGCCGGCGTCTACCGTGAGTCCACGGTCGGCAATCCGCACGTGCCGCCGCAGGTCTGGATGGGCGATGTCATGGCGGCGATCGGCATGCGCGTCAACGGCGCACCGGGCAACCGCTGCACGCTGATGGCGCATCCCGACGACGTCGGCGCCGTGGTGATCGACGGCAACGGCAGCCTGGTCGGCATCCACGCCAACCAGAAGGACCACTGGAACCTGTGGGGCCTGCGCATCGAGAACTGCCTGATGAACGGTATCGCCAGCTGGGGCCAGGCGCCGGATCATGTGCCGGACTTCGCGGCACTGTCGCGCTGGTGGAAGATCAGCAACTGCGCGGTCGCCCACGTCACCGGCCTGGCCCAGGACAACGTCGCCGGGATCGGCCCCTGGGGTACCCAGGGCTGGCACATCGTCAACACCCACATCCACGACATCCACTCGATCGGCCATGTCGGCGGCGTCTCCGGCATCCTCGCCTACGGCGCGATCGGCCTGCTGGTCGAGCACTGCCGGATCGCCGCGGTCGACCATGGCGTGTTCCTCAAGGACCACTTCCTGCTCACGGCCGAGCCGCGCACGCCGGCGCCGGGCGCCGAGATCCGCTACTGCGTGCTGGACACCCGCGAGTTCGTGCTGTTCAAGAGCTTCAGGGGCGATGGCTCCTGCGAGGCCGGGACCACGCGTTTCCACCACAACATCTGCTACGGAACCAACGCGGGCGAGACCATCGCCCGCGCCGTGATGGGCGGCACGCTCGGACAGAGCGAGGGCCTGTACTTCGAGCACAACCTGTTCGACGTGCAGGCGAGCAGCGCCGTGGTCCTGGAGTGCCAGGCGATGCGCGATGTCCGCATCCGCGGCAACATCCTGGTCAACGGCGGCGGCATGTACCGGTTCATGGACACCCACCTGGCCAGCCACCTGACCCAGGCCAACCACAACCTGTTCAGTCCGCACGTGATCACCGCGGTGATGGACGAATACAGCGCCAACCCGGTGCCGTACTGGTCGCTGGCGCAGTGGCAGGCGGCGCTTGCCAGCCAGTCGAACGCGCTGGGCTTCGACCATCCGGACACTGCAAGCCAGGTGGTGGCGACCGCCAGCCTGTTCGTGGACCGTCCGGCTCGCGACTACCGGCACCGGCCCGGTTCACCGGCGCTGGGCCTGATGCCGGACGGCTCGCACTGCGGTCCCTACCAGCTCGGCCTGGAGACCATCGGCCTGCTGTCGAACCACAGCGCCAGTTGATTCCGACGCGACATCCCTCGAACAGGGGCGCACGGACCCGCATCCGCCAGGCGCGGCGCCGGACGTCGTCTTGCGTTCTCGATCCCACCCGGCACGGCCGCAATCCGGCCGGCCCGCCCGATCCGCGCGCCCTGCAGGCTCGCCGCGCCGGACCGTAGGATTCAACCCGATCCGGATCCACGGCGGCAGCGACGACGGGGTCGCTGTCCGCGGCGAAAAGGGTGCGCGACGGCAGGAGCCTCAGGTGCCATCGACGTGCGCGTCGGCTGGCAACCCGGGATCGATCTCCAGGGTGACGGCATAGACCATCGGTGCCTCCATGGAACCCTGCCCGGCGCGCAGGCGCAGGCCACGGATGGGACCGACACCCGGCGGTACGTCGAGGCTGGCCAGGTAGACATGGGCACCGGTGTGGGTGACCGCGCCGTGGCCCTCACGCAGCGAGGCCGGGAACACGCCAACCCAGCCCAGTCGCGCGTCGGGCACCAGGGCGCTGTCCAGCGACAGGGTCGTCACGTGGCGTCCGAGCAGGACCTCCAGGGCGTGCTCGCCGCCCCCGGCCCCCGACAGGACGAGTTCGACAAAGCGCCGCGGAGGCTGGCGCGGCGAGACCGGCACCAGTTGCATGACCAGGGCATGCACCTTCCGGGCCCGTACCGCGGGCACCGGCACCTCGCCGGTTTCCAGGTGGGTGGGATGGATGCTGATGGCCGGGCCGCCACCGCTGAGCTGCACGCCGCCGGCGATCAGGAAGTCGATCCCGTTGAAGCGGTGCAGGCCCGGGGCCAGGGTCACCAGGTCGCCGGGGGTGAAAACGTTGGAAGGCCCGTTGCCGCCGATAGGCAGGTTGATTTCCGGGCCCAGGTCCAGCGGCAAGAAACGGGCATCGACGACCTCACCCGGGGCGGCCGCGAGTGCGACCTGGGGCCAGTCGTCGGGGTCGTCGCCCCGCCCGGCTGCCGCGGCGCTGGCGCGCAAGCGTGCCGCGAGGGCCCTCGTCGCATCCGGCGTGGGCCGGGGCGCGGCGCCGGTGGGCGCGAGCAACTGCACCAGTTCCGCCAGCTCCTCTGCGGGCGTGTCGTCGGTGGGGAGGTCCCAGACCAGCCAGCGACCGCGCACGCTGCGTGCCAGCAGCCGATCCCCAGGCGGCGAGAACGCGAGCTGGACGATCGCGTCGTTGCCGGCCAGCGGCAACGGCAGCAGCGCGCTCAGTCGCCGTCCGGTTTCCAGGTCGACGATCTGCACGGCATTGCGCGTGGCCTGCGCCGCGCGACGGCCATCGGTGCTGACGGCGAACTCGTGGATCGCCTCGCTGCCGCCGAGGGCCGGGACATCGCGACGGCGACCCGCCGCGTCGACCAGACTGATGCCATCGGCGACCAGCTTCTGCGCCGCCACGCCGCCGGCCATCGCGATCAGGTGCGATTCGTAGCCGGCCGAAGGCAGCTCGAGCTCCTGCTGCACGCTGCAATCGCGAAGGTCAACCCGGGACAAGCGGGTGCGCCGTTCCGGCAACGACCAGCGCAGCCAGGCGTGGCGGCCGTCCTGGGCGACCACGGCGGCGGTCACCAAACCGGCCTCGCCGGGTCGGCGCAGCTCCGTGCAGGCCGCCGGCCAGCCGCCCAGGTCGAGGATGCGCAACAGGGGTTCGTCCTCGATCCGGGTGTTCGGTCGGGTGAGCACGAACCGACCCAGCGGATCGAGGGCGAACAGGTGCAGCGGGCCGCCCACCAACGGTGCCTGCGTGCGCAGCTCCACCCGATCGATGTCCAGGGTCCAGACCTGTTCGACGTAGCGGCCCTCGACGTAACCCCCTGTGGTCAGCGCCAGCACCGGGGCCTGCGAGGCCAGCGCCGCCCGGAGCGGCGTCTGCGGCAACACGATCGGTGCCGCGCGCTCGCGCATGTCGCGGGCATCGAGCACGCGCAAGCTGCGCCCGGCCACGGTGACGATGCTGTTGCCGTCGGCGCTGAACTCGGCCAGCCCGACCGCCTGCGGATGCACGGCCACCGGGCCCGACGGGCGTCCGTCGTCGGCACTGACCACCTGCACGCGGGCACCGTCCACCGCCAGCAAGCGACGGCCATCGAAGCGCAGGCTGCCCGTGGGCAAGGGGGCGGCCCGTGCCGGCAGCATGCCGCCCACTGGAACCCGCCACAGCGAGATCGAACCGTCGCTGCCCCCGGCGACCAGCAGGCCGCTTTCCCTGTGCAGGTCGAAGGCGTGGGACATGAAGTCGCGGGTGCCGGCCAGGCGCACCGGTAGCGGGACGGCGAAGCTGTCGAATGGCGCAGGCGGAGGCAGCGACCAGGCCCGCAACTCGTGGTCGACCGGCCGCAGCAGCAGGTCGCCGGCGAGCCGGACCCTGCCCATCCGGTTGCCTACGCGCTCACGGATCGGCGCCACGCGCAGGCCGCCGCCGGCCAGGTCCCAGACCAGCACGGTGCCGTCTTCCGCCAGGCCGGCCAGGCTGCGGTCGTCGGCGCTGAACTCCAGCCAGCGGATGGTCGCCGCCGACGCGGAAGGCAGCCAGCGCATGCCGCCGTCGGCGACCGCGATCAGGACCACGGCGCCATTGGTCAGGCCCAGTGCGAGGTGCGCGCCGCGATGATCGAAGCGCCAGGCCCGTGCGGGCGTCGCTGCCGGCACTGTTGCAGTCCACCGTGGCTGGAAGGATCGCGGGTCGACGAAATCGAACCGGGCCGAGTCCTCGGTACCGAGCAGGCCGCTGCCGTCCGGCGAGAACAGCCACTGCACGGCGCGTTGCGCGCGCACCGGACCCAGGGGCCTCCAGCCCTCGACAGCGTGCAGCTGGACGCGGTCCGGGAAGCGCATGGAGGGGTCGCTGCGCGACCTGACCAGCGCCAGGCGCAGATCGGGGCTGAACACCAGGTCGGCATGGCCCGGGCCGGTCCGCTCCGGCATCAGGACGGTGCCGTCCGTTGCATCGACCGCGATCATGTCGGACTGGGATGGAGCGGGCATGACGGGCATGCCGACGGCCGCGGCCAGCAGATGACCGCCGTCGCTGCTGAAGCGCAGATCGCCGCCCGGCGCATCCGCGAACGGCGAGGCATGGCTGAGGCCCTCGATCGCCGTTGTCCAGACGGGTGCGTCGCCGTCCATCGGATACTTGCGCACCTCCCGACCTCCCGTCGAATGGTGCAGGGCGACGGCGAAGTGGCGCCCATCGGGAGCGATGGCAACCGAGCTGACCGCGGCGCCGGGGTCCATCTGCAGTAGACCCAGCGGGCGCGGTGCGCTTGCCCGAACGATGCCGATTCGCTGTCGCTCGATCGCCGCTTCCGAGGTCCGGCCGGCAGCCTCCATCTCGAGCAGGTTCTCGACCATCGCGCGCAGGCCGCGGAAGCCGTCGCCCTCCGCCAGCGCAGACTCGGCGGCCTGGGCGCGCGTGCCCCACAGGTGCTGGCGCGCCTGCTCGGCATTCGCATCGGCGCGGTTCCATTGCAGCGTCGTGGCGATCAGCCCGGTCAGCAGCGAGGCCAGCAGCAGGCCGGCCAGCGCCGACAGCCGGGGTTCGCGCCGTACCAGGCGCAGGCCGCGCTGCCAGCGGGCCAGCGGGCGCGCCTGCACCTCGCGGCCCTCCAGGTAGCGTCCCAGGTCCTCGGCCAGCGCACGGGCACCGGGATAGCGGTCGGCCGGCCGCTTCGCCAGGCAACGCAGGCAGATCGCCTGCAGGTCGAGCGGGATGCGGGCATCCAGGCTGCGCGGCTCGGGGACCGGGCTGTTGCGCACCTTATCCAGCGTGTCGCGGGCGCTGGTCCCGGCGAAGGGCGGCTGGCCGGTGAGCGCCTCGAACAGGGTCGCGCCCAGCGCGTAGACATCGGTGGCGGGGCCCAGCTCGGCGTCGCCCTCGGCCTGTTCGGGCGCCATGTAGCTGGGCGTGCCGGACACCACCCCGGGGCCGGCGGCGAGCGTCCGGCCCAGGCGCCGGGCCAGTCCGAAGTCGGCCACCCGCGGCTCGCCGGCCTGGTCCAGCAGCACGTTGCCCGGTTTCAGGTCCAGGTGCAGTACGCCCAGCCGGTGGGCGTAGTCAACCGCCTCGGCGACGACGCGCATCAGCACGGCCGCCGCCCGCGGCGCCAGCGCGCCACCGCGCTGCAGGCGCTCGGCCAGGGACTCGCCGCGGACCAGGGCCATCGAGAAATAGGGCAGCCCGTCCTGCTCGCCGATCTCGTGGATGCCCACGATGTTCGGATGCTGCATGCGCGCGGCGCTCTGCGCCTCCAGGCGGAAACGCTCGATAAAGTCCGGCGATGCCCAGGGATCGGCCGCCAGCAGCTTCACGGCGACCTCGCGATCCAGCGAGTGCTGGTGCGCGCGGTAGACCACGCCCATGCCGCCTTCACCCAGCTTGGCCAGCAGGGTGTAGTCGCCGAAGGCGGCCAGCGCCGGATCGTCGAGGTCGAGATCGACGGTGCCGCGCGGCGTGCCGCCCGGCGCGGACGATGCGGTATCGGCCCCGACCTGGCCCGGACCGATCGTGCTGCGACCGAAGGCAAGCCGGGCCAGCGCCGGCAGGTCCCGGTCGACTGGAGGCGTTTCCTCGCCGTTACTGGTTCGGCGCTTCTCGGTCATCGGGATTGCCGCAGCCTCCACTGCAGAGGGACGCCAGGACCTGGGGCAGTCCCGTGACCGTTGCCGCGGCGGGCCTGCAGCGCGCCGCACGCGGGAACCCCTGGCGCATGTTTCCGGAAAGCCCGCAACTGCAACAATCCCCGGCCCGGGCAGTCTACGCGGCACACCCTTCCCGTCAACCTGATTGGCGTCGTGTCTCGGCTCGCTGCCAGGCGGCGTGTCGCCGGTGCGACGGCACCGCACTTCTCCCCTCCCCCGCCTGCGGGGAGGGGCGGGGGAGAGGGCCGCCCCAGCCAGCGGACGCCGCTGGGCCGGCAACGATGCAGATCATGGCAAGCCCCGACCCTCTCCCCCTGCCCCTCTCCCACAGGGAGAGGGGAGCACAGCGCGCTCCGTTCACCGAACACCGAGTCCTGGTCCTTGGTCCCCGATCCTGGGCTGAGACACGACGCTAATCAGGTCCCACAGGGAGAGCAAAGCGCGCTCTGCTCACCGAACACCGGGTACTGACCCTTGGTCCCCGATCCTGAGCTGAGACACGACGCAAATCAGCGACCCGTCAAGGATGCGCGGAACCGTTCGCCGACTGCCGTCGCGTCGCCGTGCAGGATCACCGAGCGATACGCTGCGTGGGGTCCGCGCGCCGGGCCGGCCGGTCGCCCCGCCGCGGCGCTGTTGCGGTGCGGAATGCGGGCCGCTAGCATGCCCGCCATGTCGTCCTTCCCGACCCGCGTCATCGGCATCACCGGGGCCCGCCTGGCCTCGGGCATGACCTCGCGCGCGCGCCGACCGCACGCCCTTCGTTCCGGCCGGTCCTGAGCGCCTTCCCGCGTTCGCCCTGACAGACCCGGCCCGCGCGCCGGGTCTTTTCGTTTCACAGCCCTTCCCCTTCACCGACAACAGAGCCGACGCCATGGCGATCCGACATTTCCTCAGCACCCAGGACCTCTCCCACGAGGAACTGTCCCACCTGCTCGACGTCGCCGCGGCGTTCAAGCAGAAGCCGGCCGGCGACGCCCTGCGCGGCAAGGCGGTGGCCCTGGTGTTCCTGAACCCGTCGATGCGCACTCGCACCTCGTTCGAGATCGGCACCTGGCAGCTCGGCGGCCATGCCGTGGTGCTGGCGCCGGGCAAGGACGCCTGGGGCATCGAGTTCGAGCCGGGCGTGGTCATGGACGGCGAGGCCGAGGAGCACGTCGCCGAGGTCGCCCAGGTGCTGTCGCGCTATGTCGACCTGATCGCCGTGCGCGCCTTCCCGAAGTTCATCGACTGGAGCGAGGACCGCCAGGACAAGGTGATCCGCGCCTTCGCCCGGCACGCCACGGTGCCGGTGATCAACATGGAGACCATCGTCCATCCCTGCCAGGAGCTGGCGCATGCGCTGATGCTGCGCGAGCGCCTGGGCACGCCGGACTTCCGCGGCCGCAAGTACGTGCTGACCTGGACCTACCACCCGAAACCCCTGAACACCGCAGTCGCCAACTCCTCGCTGCTGATCGCCACCCGCCTGGGCTTCGACGTCACCCTGCTGTGCCCGACCCCGGATTACCTGCTCGACCCGATGTTCATGGACCAGGCACGCGGCAACTGCGCGGAGTCCGGGGGCTCGCTCACGGTCAGCCACGACATCGAGGCCAGCTATGCCGGCGCCCACGTCGTCTACGCCAAGAGTTGGGGTGCCCTGCCCTGGTTCGGCAACTGGGGCCCTGAAAAGCCGATCCGCGACGCGCACCGCCACTTCATCGTCGACGAGGCAAAGATGGCGCTGACCGACGGCGCGGTGTTCAGCCACTGCCTGCCCCTGCGCCGCAACATCAAGGCAACCGACGGCGTGATGGACGCGCCCTACTGCGGCGCCATCGACGAGGCCGGCAACCGCCTGCCGGTGCAGAAGGCGGTGATGGCCTGGCTGGCCGGCCAGCCCCGCGACCGTTGACTCCCCTGCCCTTCCTTCGAGGATTCCCCGTGAGCGCCAACCCCCCCAGCCCCGGCACCCCGATCGTCCTGGCCTTCTCCGGCGGCCTGGACACCAGCTTCTGCGTCCCCTGGCTGCGCGAGCGCGGCTGGGCGGTGCACACGGTGTTCGCCGACACCGGCGGCGTCGATGCCGACGAGCGCGCCTACATCGAGGCGCGCGCCGCCGAGCTGGGCGTCGCCAGCCATGTCACCGTCGACGGCGGACCGGCCCTGTGGGAGGGCTTCGTCAAGCCCTTCGTGATGGCCGGCGAGGGCTACCAGGGCCAGTACCCCCTGCTGGTCTCCGACCGCTACCTGATCGTCGCGGCAACCCTGGCGCGCGCCGCCGAACTGGGCACCCGGGCGATCGCCCACGGCTGCACCGGCATGGGCAACGACCAGGTGCGCTTCGACCTCGCCGTCAAGGCCGACGGCGACTGGACGATCGTCGCGCCGATCCGCGAGATCCAGAAGGAGCACACCCAGACCCGTGCCTACGAGCAGGCCTGGCTGGAGCAGCGCGGCTTCGCGGTGCGCGCGAAGCAGAAGGCCTACACGATCAACGAGAACCTGCTCGGCGTGACCCTGTCCGGCGGCGAGATCGACCGCTGGGAACAGCCCGGCGCCGAGGCGCGCGGCTGGTGCGCGCCGCGCGCGAAGTGGCCGGCAGCGCCGCTGCAGGTGCGGATCGGCTTCGAGCGCGGCGAGGCGGTCAGCCTGGACGGCGAACGCCTGCCCGGCGCCGAACTGCTGGCCCGCCTCAATCGAGCCTTCGCGGCCTACGGCGTCGGCCGCGGCCTGTACACCGGCGACACCACGATCGGCCTGAAGGGCCGGATCATCTTCGAGGCGCCAGGTCTCGCCGCCCTGCTCGCCGGCCACCGCGCCCTGGAGGAGGCGGTGCTGAGCAAGCTGCAGAACCGCTTCAAGCCCGAGGTCGCGCGCAAGTGGGTGGAGCTGGCCTACGAGGGTTTCTGGAACGACCCGCTGAAGGCCGACCTGGAGGCCTTCCTGCGCTCCAGCCAGGCCTGCGTCACCGGCGAGGTGGTCCTGGAAACCGCGGGCGGCCGGGTCGATGCGGTGGCGGTTCGCTCGCCGCACCTGCTGCACGCCAAGGGCGCCACCTATGCGCAGTCGGCCGACTGGGGCGTGGCCGAGGCCGAGGGCTTCATCCGCCTGTACGGGATGAGCTCGACCCTGTGGGCGCAGGTCAACGCCGGCAAGGGCGACTGACGCCATGCTCGACGCCGTACTGCGCCACCTCGATGCCCTGGTCGCCTTCGACACCCGCAACCCGCCGCGGGCGATCGGCACCGACGGCATCTTCGACTACCTGCGCGCCCAGCTGCCCGGCTTCCGGATCGAGGTGGTCGACCACGGCGCCGGTGCCGTGCATCTGTTGGCGGTGCGCGGCACGCCACGGCGCCTGTTCAACGTGCACCTGGACACCGTGCCGGACTCGCCGCACTGGCAGGGCGACCCGCTGCGCCTGCGCGTTGCGGGCGACCGGGCGATCGGCCTGGGCGCCTGCGATATCAAGGGCGCCGCCGCCGGCCTGCTGGCCGCCGCGGCGCAGACCGCGGGCGACGCGGCGTTCCTGTTCAGCAGCGACGAAGAGGCCAACGACGCCCGCTGCATCGCCGGCTTCCTGGCCGGCGACCATGGCTTCGCCGAGGCGCTGGTCGCCGAGCCGACCGGCTGCCAGGCGGTGCTGGCGCATCGCGGCATCGCCTCGGTGCTGATGCATTTCCATGGCCAGGCCGGCCATGCCTCGGGCGCCCAGGCGCCGACCGCCAGCGCCCTGCACCAGGCGGTGCGCTGGGGCACGGCCGCGCTCGACCTGGTCGAAGGCCATGCCGGCGACCGCTTCGGCGGCCTGACCGGACTGCGCTTCAACATCGGCCGCGTCGAGGGCGGCATCAAGGCCAACATGATCGCGCCGGCGGCCGAGCTGCGCTTCGGGTTCCGGCCGCTGCCCAGCCAGGACATCGACGACCTGCACGCGCGCCTGCGCGCGCTGGCTGCGCAGGGCACCGGCTACCAGGAGACCTTCCGCGGCCCGCCGCTGCCGGCCGGCGATGTCGCCGGCGCCGAGGCCGCCCGCCTTCGGGCACGCGACCTGGCCGATGCACTGGAACTTCCGGTCGGCAACGCCGTGGACTTCTGGACCGAGGCCTCGCTGTTCTCGCAGGCCGGCCTGACCGCCCTGGTGTACGGCCCGGGCGACATCGCCCAGGCCCACAGCGCCGACGAATGGGTGGCGCTGGACCAGCTCGCCGCCTACGCCGACACCGTCCGCCGCCTGATCGCCTGAGCCCGCCATGAGTCCCGCCCGCTCCGCTGCCACCGACCTGCGCCCGACCATCGTCCGGCTGCTCTCCAACATGGCCAGCGCCAAGGAGATCCAGCAGTACCTGAAGCGCTTCTCGCAGCTCGACGCCGCCCGCTTCGCAGTGGTCAAGGTCGGCGGCGCGATCCTGCGCGACGAGCTCGGCGCCCTGGTGTCCTCGCTGGCCTTCCTGCAGCAGGTCGGCCTGACGCCGATCGTCATCCATGGCGCCGGCCCGCAGCTCGACGAGGAGATGGCCGCCGCCGGCATCGAGAAGCGGACCGTCGGCGGCCTGCGCCACACCACGCCCGAGGGCCTGGCCGTGGTGCGTCGGGTCTTCCAGCAGCAGAACCTGCGCCTGGTCGAGGCCCTGCAGGCCGAAGGCGTGCGCGCCACCTCGATCCTGTCCGGGGTGTTCGAGGCCGACTTCCTGGGCCGCCGCACGTACGGCCTGGTCGGCAAGGTCGCCCGCGTGCACACCGCCGGCATCCAGGCGGCGATCAAGGTCAGCTCGATCCCGGTGATCGCCAGCCTGGGCGAGACCGCCGGCGGCCAGATCCTCAACGTCAACGCCGACTGGGCCGCCAACGAGCTGGTCAAGGAACTCAAGCCCTACAAGATCATCTTCCTGACCGGCACCGGCGGACTGCTCGACGACCGCGGCCGGGTGATCGACTCGATCCACCTGAGCACCGAGTACGCCGAGCTGATGCGCCAGCCCTGGCTGCATTCGGGCATGAAGGTCAAGATCGAGCAGATCCACGATCTGCTGATGCAGCTCCCGCATGCCTCCTCGGTGTCGATCACGCGGCCCGACGAGCTCGCCAAGGAGCTGTTCACGCACCGCGGCTCGGGCACCCTGGTCCGGCGCGGCGAGAAGATCCGCAGCGCCCGCGGCTGGGGGCGTCTGGACACCAGGCGCCTGCGCGCGCTGATCGAATCCAGTTTCGGCCGGCGCCTGGACCGCGACTACTTCGAGAAGACCCGGCCGTGGCGGGTGTACTGCAGCGAGCACTACCGCGCCGCGATCGTCCTGACCCGCGAGAACGGCCTGGTGCACATGGACAAGTTCGCGGTCAGCGAAGACGCCCAGGGCGAGGGCCTGGGCCGCGCCATCTGGCAGGTCATGCATGCGGAGAACCCGCAACTGTTCTGGCGCTCCCGGCGCGGCAACCCGATCAACGAGTTCTATTTCGCCAACGCCGACGGCGCCGTGAAGGACGCCCGCTGGACGGTGTTCTGGTACGGCATGGACGACTGGGCGCAGGTGCGCTTCGCGGTCGAGCATTGCCGGACCCGCCCGGCCACGCTCAAGGACGCCTGAGCGATGACCGCCTGGACCACGGTGCCGACCCTGACCGGCAGCCACGTCCGCCTGGTGCCGCTGCACGCCGGCCACGCCGATGCGCTGGCCGACGCGGTGGCCGATGGCGAGCTCTGGCGCCTGCCCTGGACCCGGGTGCCGGCGCCCGACCAGGTGCCGGACTGGATCGCCCGGGCGCTGGACGAGCACGGCCTGGGCCGCGCCCTGCCCTTCTGCGTGCTGGACGGCCACGGGCGCGTGGTCGGCAGCACACGGCTGGGCCACCTCGACCCGGACAACCGGCGCGCCGAGATCGGCTGGACCTGGTACGCGCAACGGGCGCAGCGAACCGCCCTGAACACCCAGGCCAAGCGCCTGCTGCTGGAGCACGCCTTCGGGCCGATGGGCTGCGTCGCGGTTGAGCTGTGCACGCACCGGCTCAACCAGCGCTCGCGGCGTGCCATCGAGCGCATCGGCGCGCGCCTGGACGGCATCCTGCGCAATCACATGCGGATGCCGGACGGCACCCTGCGCGATACCGCCGTGTATTCCATACTCGACAGCGAGTGGCCGGCGGTGCGCGGCCACCTGGACTTCCTCCTGGAGCAGCGGCCATGAGCGCAGCCTTCACCCTGGGCATCGTCGGCGCCCGCGGCCACGTCGGCGCGGAGCTGGTGCGCCTGGTCGCCGGCCATCCGCGGCTGCGCCTGGCCTTCGTGTCCTCGCGCGAACTGGCGGGGCAGGCGCTGGCCGCGCATTTCGACGGCGCCGCCGGCGACCTGCATTTCGAGAACCTCGATGCCGACGCGGTCGCCGGCAAGGGCGCCGACGTGGTGGTGCTGGCCCTGCCCAACGGCAAGGCGGCCCCCTTCGTCGCCGCCCTCGAAGCGGCGCGGCCGGACACCCTGGTGGTCGACCTGTCCGCCGACTTCCGCTTCGACGACGACTGGCACTACGGCCTGCCCGAGCTGAACCGGGCGCGCTGGGCCGGCCAGCGCCGGATCGCCAATCCCGGCTGCTACGCCACCGCCATGCAGCTCGCCCTGGCGCCGATGCGGGACCTGCTGGACGGGCCGGCACAATGCTTCGGCGTGTCCGGCCATTCGGGCGCCGGCACCACGCCGTCGCCCCGCAACGACCCGGCCCTGCTGCACGACAACCTGATGCCCTATGCGCTGACCGGCCACGTCCACGAGGCCGAGGTCGGCCGCCACCTGGCGCACCCGGTCGAGTTCATGCCGCACGTCGCGCCGCACTTCCGTGGCATCACCCTGACCGCCAACCTGCACCTGGCCCGTGCCATGGACCTGCCGGCCGTGCGCGCCTGCTACCGGGACTTCTACGCCGGCGAACCGCTGGTCCGCGTGCTCGACGAGGCGCCCTGGGTCAGCCGCATCGCCGGGCGCCACCACGCCGAGGTCGGCGGCTTCGCGCTGGCCGCCGACGGCCGCCGCCTGGTGCTGGTCGCCACCCTGGACAACCTGCTCAAGGGCGCCGCCACCCAGGCGCTGCAGAACATCAACCTGGCCCTGGGCCTGGCCGAGACCGACGGCATCCCGCTGCCGCCGGCGGCCGCGACGACGGAGGCGCTGGCATGAGCACGCTGCTGTGGCAGAAGGCGGGCGTCGAGGTCGATCCGCGCATCCAGGCCTTCCTGGCCGGCGCCGACGTGCTGCTCGACCGCGAGTTCTTCGCGCACGACATCCGCGCCAGTCTTGCGCACGCGCAGGGGCTGGAGCGGATCGGCGTGATCGACGCGGCCTCCCTGGCCGGCATCGAGCGCGAGCTGGACGCGCTGGCCCGGGCCTTCGCGGACGGCAGCTTCGTGCTGGACGACCGCCACGAGGACGGCCATTCGGCGATCGAGCACTGGCTGACGCAGCGCCTGGGCGAGGCTGGCCGCCGCATCCACACCGGCCGCAGCCGCAACGACCAGGTGCTGGTCGCCACCCGGCTGTGGCTGAAGGACCGCCTGGCCGGCCTGGCCGGACTGTGCCGGGACATCGCGGCGGTGCTGCTGGACGGCGCGCGCGCCGGCGCCGGCCTGCCGATGCCCGGCTACACGCACCTGCAGCGCGCCGTGCCCAGCACGGTCGGCCATTGGAGCGCCGGCTACGCCGAGGCCTTCATCGACGACGGCGTGCGGGCACTGGCCACCCGCGACTGGCTGGACGCCAATCCGCTGGGCACCGCCGCCGGCTACGGCGTCAACCTGCCGCTGGACCGCGCGCACACCACCGCGGCGCTGGGCTTCTCGCGCATGCAGGTCAACCCGGCCTACGCGCAGCTCTCGCGCGGCAAGTTCGAGCTGGCCGCCCTGGAGGCGCTAGGCTCGGCGACGCTCGACCTGCGCCGGCTGGCCTGGGACCTGTCGCTGTTCACCACCGCCGAGTTCGCCTTCGTGCACCTGCCGGCGCAGTACACGACCGGCAGCTCGATCATGCCGAACAAGCGCAACCCCGATGTCGTCGAGCTGATGCGCGCCAGCCACGCCGCGGTGGCCGCGGCCAAGACCGAGACCGAGCAGCTGCTGTCGCTGCCGTCCGGCTACCAGCGCGACCTGCAGCTCGGCAAGGGCGCCCTGGTGCACGGCTTCCGGCACGGCCTGGGGGCGCTGGCCCTGCTGCCCGGCCTGCTCGCCGGCCTGCGCTGGGACGAGGCACGGCTGGGCGCGGCGATCGAGCCGGCCATGCACGCCACCGACCTGGCGATCGAGCTGGCCGCCGCCGGCCTGCCGTTCCGCGACGCCTACCGCCAGGTCGCCGACGGCGCCGGCGACCTCGCCGCGCGCACGCCGCAGGCCAGCATCGCCGCGCGCGTCTCGCCGGGCGCCTGCGGCGACCTGCGCCTGGACGCGCTGCAGTCGCGGCTGGCCGACCTGGCTGCCGCACTGCCCGGCGCCGCGGATACCTGACGACGCGCTCGATAGCGACGTCGACAGCGCATCGACCGCCCGCGCCCGTCAGCCACGTTCACCCGCGGACACGCCATGCCCCGCCTGCACGACAGGATCGCCCTTGTCACCGGCGCCGCCCGCGGCATCGGCGAGGCCATCGCCCGCGCCTTCGTCGCCGAGGGCGCGTTCGCCTGGATCACCGACATCGACGAGGCCGGCGGCCGGGCGGTCGCCGCCGCGCTGGGCGGGCGCGCCGCCTTCCTGCGCCTGGACGTCCGCGAGGAGGACGACTGGCACGCCGCCATGGCGACGGTGCTGGAGCGCCACGGACGGCTCGACGTTCTGGTCAACAACGCCGGCATCACCGGCTTCGAGGCGGGCCTGGTCGCCCATGACCCCGAACACGCCAGCCTGGCCGACTGGCATGCCGTGCACCGCACCAACCTCGATGGCGTGTTCCTGGGCTGCAAGCACGGCATCGCGGCGATGCGCGCGACCGGTGCCGGGTCGATCATCAACCTGTCCTCGCGCTCCGGGCTGGTCGGGATTCCCGGGGCCGCCGCCTACGCAAGCTCGAAGGCCGCGGTGCGCAACCACAGCAAGACGGTCGCCCTGTACTGCGCGGAACAGGGCCTGGCGATCCGCTGCAACTCCCTGCACCCGGCCGCCATCCTGACGCCGATGTGGGAACCGCTGCTCGGCCAGGGGCCGGAACGCGAGGCGCGCATGCGCGAGTTCACCAGCGACTGCCCGATGCGCCGCTTCGGCCGGCCCGAGGAGGTCGCCGCGGTCGCCGTCCTGCTCGCCTCCGACGAGGCCGCCTACGTCAACGGCGCCGAGATCACCATCGACGGCGGCATCCTGGCCGGTGCTGCGGCGGCGCCGGCGCCGGCCGGCGATTGATTCACGCCCACCCGGGGGCGATCGGCTACAGTGCCGGGCAACCGGCCACAGGATCCTGCCATGACTGCGCGTGCCGCTCTCATCTCCCTGGCTCTCGCCCTGTCCGTCTGCGCGCCCGCTGTCGCCCAGGAGCGGGTGTTTCGCGATCCCTTCGAGCTGCCCTGCGAAGGACTGCCGGCGCCGTTCGCGCGCAACTCGGTGGTCGACTACGCTTGGCACTACGGCGTGCCGTTCGGCACCAGCCACGGCTGGACGGCCAACCACACCGGCAATGCCTTCAACGCCGCGCAGCAATTGCAGCGCATCTACGTGCGCGCTTTCACCATCACCGGTCCGGAGGCGGGCCTCCAGGGTCGCATCAACATCCCGTCGTCCTCGGCGGGAATCTTCGCCTCCCTGGGCACCCAGTGCGGAAACTTCGACCTGCCGCTGTCGTGTGTGGCCGGCGCTTCGTCGGCGATTTCCTGGTCGACCTTGGACAACCCGCTGCCGAACCGCTGCCGCCTGGAACCCGGGCGCACGTATTACCTGAGCTTCGCGTGGTTCAACCTGCCGCAGTACCTGATCAATTACAGCATCCTGTCCACCTGCGACTGCCCGGCACCCAGCTGCACCTCGCAGTGCCAGTACCTGACCAACCACACGCCCTGAGCGGACCGTCGGCCGACTGCCGCCCGTCGGAACCGTAGAGGCGGGCGAGGGTCGGTCCCGCGTCGCCGGACACCGGGGAAGGTACCCATACGGCAATACGCGCCGGGGTGCCGCAGACTCGGTTCGCTGGAGCATGCGAGAGCGGCGGGCGTCGGGGAACCTGCGTCACGCCATTGTCCGGCCGTCGAAGGGCAACTGCGGTCGGGTGTGGACCAGCGCTCCAGACCCTCGATGGCGGCAAGGGCGCCGATGCTGAAGTTCGGGAGCGGCAAGGTGCTCGCGCCCGCGCACGCAGTGGTGTCCTCCTGAACTGTATGAGCCAGCGCTCGGAGAGCAGCGGGCAGGATCTCACTGCGGCAGGGCCTGCCTGCGCGACCCGCAAGGGGCACCCAACGGGCACACCGGAACCGCCAGGGCGACGGACTGCGAGCGTGCCGGCGCAGGGTGCTGATTTCGTGGTGGGCCGTGTTGGGATCGAACCAACGACCAACGGATTAAAAGTCCGCTGCTCTACCGGCTGAGCTAACGGCCCGGTGCGAAGGGAGCGAAGTTTACCAGCCGATGCCCGCAAGGATGCGAAAGCGAGGCGGCGCGATGCGCGCGGCCGACCTGCCCGAACCGGCGCGGCACAGCGCGCGGCTCAGTCGCGGTAGCGCGTGGGATCGGCGACACCGGCCTCCGCGAAGCCCTGGGCGCGCAGCCGGCAGGCGTCGCAGCGGCCGCAGGCGCGGCCGTCGGCGTCGGCCTGGTAGCAGGACACGGTCATCGAAAAGTCGACGCCCAGGCGCAGGCCCTCGCGGACGATGTCGGCCTTTGACAGGCGCATCAGCGGCGCGTGCACGCGCAGGCGCGCGCCCTCCACGCCGGCGCGGGTGGCGACGTTGGCCAGCGCCTCGAAGGCCTCGATGAAGGCGGGGCGGCAATCCGGATAGCCCGAATAGTCGACCGCATTGACGCCGACCAGCAGGTCGGCGGCACCGAGCACCTCGGCATGGCCCAGGGCCAGGGCCAGGAACACCGTGTTGCGGGCCGGCACGTAGGTTACGGGGATGCCTTCGGTGGGCGCCTCGGGCACGGCGATCTCGGCGGTCAGCGCCGAGCCGCCGATGCTGCGCAGGTCCAGGGCCAGGATCTTGTGGCTTTCGGCACCCAGCGCCGAGGCCAGGGCAGCGGCGGCGGCCAGCTCGGCGGCGTGCCGCTGGCCGTAGAGGATGCTCAGCGCGTGCACTTCGAAGCCGTGCGCGCGCGCCTGCGCCAGCACCACCGCGGAGTCCATGCCGCCCGACAGCAGCACCACGGCGCGGCGGCCGCGGCCAACGTCGCCCGGCGGCGGCGTCGACGCGCTCACCGGCCAGGCTCCTCGCCCCACAGGAGCTTGTGGAGCTGCACCTGCAGGCGCACCGGCAGGCGGTCGTCGAGGATCCACTGCGCCAGCTCGCGGGGCGCCAGGGTCGACCACACCGGCGAGAACAGCACCTGGCATCGGGCGGCAAGGTCGTGGGCGCGAAGCTGTTCGACCGCCCAGTCGTAGTCGCCGCGGTCGGCCAGCACGAACTTGAGCTGGTCGTGCGGCTTCAGGTGCGCGAGGTTGCCCCACAGGTTGCGGCCGGACTCGCCGGAGCCTGGCGCCTTCAGGTCCATGACCTTGCGCACCCGCGGGTCGACGCCGGAGACGTCCAGCGCCCCGGAGGTCTCCAGCGAGACCTCGAAGCCGGCGTCGCACAGGCGCACCAGCAGATCCAGGCAGCGCCGCTGCGCCAGCGGCTCGCCGCCGGTGACGCAGACATGGCGGGCACAGTACGCGGCGACCTGGGCGATGAGTTCGTCGATGTCCCGCCATTCGCCGCCGTGGAAGCTGTAGGTCGTGTCGCACCAGGTGCAGCGCAGCGGGCAGCCGGTCAGGCGAACGAACACCGTGGGCCAGCCGACGGCATCGCCTTCGCCCTGGATGGAATGGAAGACCTCGGTGATGCGCAGACGATCGGCGGCGACCGGTGCCTGGGCATCCGGCTCGGGGACCGGGACGGGCGCGGGGGAGGCCATGGCAGTCGGCAGGTGCGGGACCGGCGGACCGCGATCAGCGCGCGGTCGCCAGGAGGATCAGCGCTGTTCGAGCGCCAGGGCGCGCAGGCGGCTCTCCGCCAGACGGGCCACCGTGGTGTCCGGCCAGCGGGCGCTGACCCCTTCCAGCGCGCCGCGGGCGGCGTCGTACCGGCCGAGCTCGTACAGGCAGTAGCCGATCTTGAGCTCGGCATCGGCGGTCTTGTCGCTGTCGGGATAGGCCGCGACCAGCTCGCGGAAGGTCGCCAGCGCGGTCTCGTAATTCTGGGTGACGTAGTAGGACTCGCCCAGCCAGTACTGCGCGTTGTCGGCCAGCTCGTGCGCCGGCCAGGCGCGCAGGAAGGCCCGGAACAGGCTGGCGGACTCGTCGTAGCGGCCCTGCTTGAGGGCATCGAAGGCGGTCTGGTACTCGGCCTGGGGGTCGCCGGCCGGCAGGGGCGAGGCCGCCGCGCCGGCAGGCATCGGCTGGCCGGTGTAGGGATCGACCGGGGCGGCCTCCTCCATCATCAGCTGGTCCGGATCGGCCGGACGCGCAGGCGCCAGCGGCGCGGTGCCCGCACCGGACGAAGGCCGCAGCGAGAGCGGCTCGTCGCCGCCCGCCCCGCCACCGCCGCCGAGGCGGTTGATGCGGTCGTCGAGGTCGGCGTACTGGTCGTTCTGCCGCTTCTTCAGCGCATCGATCTCGAACGCCTGCTGCTCGACCAGGTTGCGCAGGGACTGCAGTTCGACCTGCATCTCCTGGATGCGGTTGAGCAGTTCCATGTTGCCGCCGCCGGTGGCCGGCGCCGACTGTCCCTGCTGCTCGAGCCGGGCGACACGCTCGGCCAGGCTCAGCCGGCCGTCCTGGGCCAGCACCGGGGCCACCATGGCGGCCGCGAGGGCCGCCATGGTGGAGACACGCAGTACGCGACGGATGGTCATTACCTGACGGTGTAGACGATCTCGACGCGACGGTTCTGCTGCCAGCAGGACTCGTCGGACATGGTGCAGGTCGGACGCTCTTCGCCGTACGAAACGACGGTGAGCTGGCCCGAGGAGGCGCCGGCCACGGTCAGGGCATCACGCGCGGCGTTGCCACGACGCTCGCCCAGGCCGAGGTTGTACTCGCGGCTGCCGCGCTCGTCGGCATGGCCTTCCAGGGTGACGCGGGCCATCGAACGGTTGCTCAGGTAACGGGCGTGGCAGCTCAGGATTTCCTGGGCCTCGGAACGCACGTTGGCCTGGTCGAAGTCGAAGTAGACGACGCGCTGGCGCAGGCACGGGATGCGGTCCAGGGCGCTGGGATCGCTCCAGTCGTCACCGGCGGGCGTGGTCTGGGCGGCCGGCGGGGTGGTCTGGACCGGCGGCTCGACCTCGTCACGGACGGTCTTCTTCTTGCAGGCGACCAGGCCGAGGGCCAGGAGGGCTGCCAGGCTGATGCGGATTGCGACGTTCATTGCAGTGTTCCCGGGTGGAGTGGGGGAGTGGGACGTGGATCTGTTCTATTCCAAAACGGGGCTTGCCGCTCACCGCTGGCGATACGGCGACCAGGCCGGCTCGCGGACATCGCCATCGGCAAGCACCAGCCGCTGCCTGACGCGACCGTCGGCGGACACGGAGTAGAGCACTCCGCGGCCCCCTTCCCTGGCGGCGTAGATCAGCATGCTGGCGTTTGGAGCGAAGCTGGGCGACTCGTCCATCCGCCCTGGGGAAACCAGGTCGTAGCGGCCGCCGCCGCCCCGCGTCCGGTCCAAAACCGCTATACGATACACGTTTCCAGCCCCCTGCACCATGGCGAAGCGCTGGCCGTCGTAGGCCACGGAAACGCGGGCGTTGTAGTCGCCCTGGCCGGTCAGGCGGGTCGGCTCGCCACCGGTCGCCGGCACCTGGTAGATCTGCGGCTTGCCGGCCCGGTCCGAGGTGAACACGATGCTGCGGCCGTCGGGCAGCCACTGCGGCTCGGTGTCGATCGCCCAGTGCCGGGTGAGCTGGGTTGTCTGCCGGCTGGCCAGGTCGAGGATGTGGATCTCCGGGTTGCCGGTGCGCGACAGCGACACCGCCAGCCGGGTGCCGTCCGGCGAGAAGGCCGGCGCGCCGTTGATGCCGGGCGAGGCCGAGACCACCTCGCGGCTGCCGGTGGCCAGTTCCTGGATGTAGATCGCCGAGTTGCCGCGCTCGAAGGACACATAGGCCAGGCGCCGGCCGTCCGGCGACCAGGCCGGCGACATCAGCGGTTCGCGCGAGCGCACCACCAGCTGCGGGCCATGGCCGTCGGAGTCGGCGACCATCAGCGCGTACTCGATGTTGGGCGCCACGCCGCGGGCGGTGACGTAGGCGATCCGCGTGAAGAAGGCGCCACGGACACCGAAGATCTTCTCGTAGACCAGGTCGGCGATCTGGTGGGCGACGCCGCGCAGTTCGGCCTCGCGGCCGTTGATGGCGCCGGTGAGGATGCGTTCCTGGCGGGCGACGTCGAAGGCCTCGTACTCGACCCGGAAGCCGCCGCCGGGGGCGTCGGCGACCCGGCCGATCACCAGGTAGTCCTGGCGCAGCAGGCGCCAGGTGGCGAAGCGGACGTCGCTCTCGCGCACCGGGAACTCGACCACGTCGCCGCGCGGCAGCGAACGGATCTGGCCGCTGCGGTTGAAGTCGGCGGCGATCACCTGGGCCAGGTCGACGCTGGGCGGAAGCCCGCCGCCCTCGTGGGCGAACGGCACGACGGCGACCGGTACGGCACCCTCGTTGGCGCCGCTGATCACACCCCTCAAAGGCTCCTGCGCGTGCGCTGAAAGCGACAGCAGGGTGGCGAAGGTGAGCGCTACGAGAATTCGAATCATTGTGTGCACCGTGGATCGTTCTGGTTCTGGGGATGGCAGAAGGTCAGGATGACCTCGCGGTTGAAAACGCTTTCGAATCCTTCATAGGGTAACGGTTCGGCTGCCAAGACAGCTCTCTCGAGCAGTCCCCGGGCCAGCTCATCCGCATCGCAAGGACGGACCGCTGTCGCGCTGAGGATGGTCCCACCCCGAACCTGAACGATTCGCACGTCGCAGATCAGCGGGGCCGTATTGTCCGGAAGGCGCCACCGTTGATGGACGCTTCGGATGATGGATGCCAGATAGCGGGCCTCCAACCCATCGTCCTCGCCGCGCTGGCCGGCCTGGGCCGCCGCGGCAGCGGCAGCGGCCTCCCGCTCGGCCGCCTCGCGCGCCGCGGCCTCGGCGGCGGCGCGCTCCGCGGCCTCGCGCTGCTGCTGTTTGCGTTGCTCGCGCTCGCGCTGCTGCTGCTGTTCGCGCTCCCGGCGCTGCTGCTCCTCGGCACGCTGGCGCTCCTGTTCCTCCAGCAGCACCTGCTCGGCGCGGCGTCGGCGCTCCTCCTGCTCGCGCGCCTCCTCTTCGGCGCGCAGCAGCGCCTGCTGGTCGATGCGCTGCTGGTCGACGGTGTCGTCGGCCTGCAAATCCGTCGGCGGCTCGGGCTGCTGGGGCGGCGGCGGCGGCGGTGCCGGGCGCGGTGCCGGGCGCGGCGGCGCCGGCGGCGCCAGCGCGGCGAGGTCGACGAACACCGCCTCGATCGGCTCGCCGGCCGCGCGCAGCGGCTTGCCCGACTGCCACCAGAACAGCCCGCTGAAGGCCATCAGCAGCACCAGCACATGCACCAGCAGGGCGTAGACGACCGCCTTGACCGTGTCGGCCCGGGTCTCCATCCGCGTCCTCAGTTGCCCGCCGGGGTGGTGGGGTTCGGCTGGCTCATCAGGCCGACCTTGCCGACCTCGGCCTGCTGCAGCAGCACCAGCGCCTGGTAGACCTGCTGGTAGTCGACCCGGCCGTCGCCGCCGACCAGCACCGGCACCTGCGGGTTGTTGCGCACGAAGGCGCCGACCTTGGCGACCAGGGTCTGCGCGTCGACCGCCTCGCGCGCCTCGCCGCCCAGGGTCAGGAAGATCGCCCCGGCCTGGTCGACGGTGACCAGCACCGGCTCGCTGTCGACGTTGAGCGAGCGCGCGTCCGAGCGCGGCAGCTCGATGTCGACGCCCAGGTTCAACAGGGGCGCGGTGATCATGAAGATGATGAGCAGGACCAGGGTGACGTCGATGTAGGGGACGACGTTGATCTCGGCCTTGAGTTTGCGGCGCTGGCGGCGGGCGGCCATGGCAGGGTCCTCAGGCGGCGTCGCCGGCGTGCGCCTGGCGCTGCAGGATGGTCGAGAACTCGTCCTGGAAGGTCTCGTAGCGGCTGTTGATGCGCTCGACCTTGTTCTGGTAGCGGTTGTAGGCGATCACCGCGGGGATCGCCGCGAACAGGCCCATGGCGGTGGCGATCAGCGCCTCGGTGATGCCCGGCGCGACCATGGCGATGGTCGCCTCGCGGACATTGGCCAGGCCGTGGAAGGCGATCATGATGCCCCACACGGTGCCGAACAGGCCGACGTACGGGCTGGTCGAGCCGACCGTCGCCAGGAACTCGAGGTTCTGCTCCAGGCGGTCGACCTCACGGGTGACCGCGGCGCGCATGGCGTGCTGGGCGCCCTCGACGGTGGTGCGCGGGTCGGCGAACTTGCGCTGCCGCTGCCGCGCGAACTCGCGGAATCCGGCCTCGAAGATGCCGGCCATGCCGGTCGCCTCGCCCTGCTCGGCACCGACCTCGCGGAACAGGGCGGCCAGGTCGACGCCGGACCAGAAGCGCGATTCGAAGGCCTCGGCCTCCTCGCTGGCGCGGGTGAGGATGGCGCGCTTGCGGAAGATCACCACCCAGGAGGCGATCGAGGCCAGCAGCAGCAGGGCCATCACCACCTTGACCGGGATGCTGGCCTCGAGGATCAGTTGCAGGAGGTCGAGATCGTTGCTCATGCGGAGAGGGTCTCAAGCAGGGTGTCGGGGATGGCGACGGGCCGGAAATCGGGGACGCGCACGCAGGCGACGCGGACGCTGGCGGAACACAGCAGGACGCCGTCGGCGGCGCGGACGATGCGCTGGACGCCCTTCATGCTGGCGCGACGGGCCTCGCGGACCTCGAAACCGACCTCGAGCAGGTCGTCCAGGCGTGCCGGCGCCAGCCAGTCGACCGCCATCGAGCGCACCGCGAAGGCGATCGCATGCTGCGCCAGCAGGGTCTGCTGGTCCAGGCCGCGGCTGCGCAGCCACTCGGTGCGGCAGCGCTCGAAGAAGCGCAGGTAGCCGGCGTGGTAGACGACGCCGCCGGTGTCGGTGTCCTCGAAATAGACCCGCACAGGCCAGCGGAAGGCCCCCGGCCGGCCAGCGTCGGACGGGCCGGCGGAAGGGGCCGCCGGCTGGGGGTGCGCGCTGTCGGTCATGGTTCGGCCTGTCCGGGGTCGACCCCGGAAAATAGATCGGCTTCGCTTAAGCCGGGCTGACGCGGCGGCGGCTTCAGGCCCAGGTGGCGCCAGGCCCGGGCGGTGGCCATGCGGCCGCGGGCGGTGCGCACCAGGTAGCCCTGCTGGATCAGGTAGGGCTCGACCACGTCCTCGAGCGTGCCGCGCTCCTCGCTGAGGGCGGCGGCCAGCGACTCGATGCCGACCGGGCCGCCGTCGAAGCTGTCGATGATGGTGGCCAGCAGGCGGCGGTCGAGCGGGTCGAAGCCCTCGGCGTCGACTTCCAGCACCGCCATGGCGGCGCGCGCCGCCTCGGCGCTGATCGCGCCGTCGTGGCGGACCTCGGCGAAGTCGCGGACCCGGCGCAGCAGGCGGTTGGCGATGCGCGGTGTGCCGCGCGCGCGCCGGGCGATCTCGGCGGCGCCTTCGGCGTCGCAGGCGATGCCGAGGATGGCGGCCGAGCGGGTGACGATCTGCGCAAGCTCGGCGGGCGTGTAGTAGGCCAGGCGCTCGACGATGCCGAAACGGTCGCGCAGCGGATTGGTCAGCATGCCGGCACGGGTGGTGGCGCCGATCAGGGTGAAGCGCGGCAGGTCGAGCTTGATCGAGCGCGCGGCCGGACCCTCGCCGATCATGATGTCGATCTGGAAGTCCTCCATCGCCGGATAGAGCACTTCCTCGACCACCGGCGACAGCCGGTGGATCTCGTCGACGAACAGGACATCGCCCTCGGACAGGTTGGTCAGCAGGGCGGCGAGGTCGCCGGCGCGCTCGATCACCGGCCCGGAGGTGGCGCGCAGGTTGACGCCGAGCTCGTTGGCGATGACCTGGCTGAGGGTGGTCTTGCCCAGGCCCGGCGGCCCGAAGATCAGCACGTGGTCGAGCGCCTGCTGGCGACGCCGCGCCGCCTCGATGTAGACCGACAGCTTCTCGCGCACCGGCACCTGGCCCAGGTACTCGTCCAGGCGACGGGGCCGGATCGAAGACTCGATCCGGGCCTCCTCGGGGCTGGTGTCCGGGGTGATCAGTCGTTCGGTCATGGGCAGGCGGGTGGCGGGGCTCGCTGGGTGGTCTAGGTGACCCCTTCAACGTGCCGGGGCCGGCCAGGGGGTCGGACGGGACGCATTATCAACCAGCCACGGCCGCCGTGCCGGCCGGCCACCACCCCGCACCGCCGCTCCCGCGCGCCCGTACGGGCGCCCCGATGACCGGGAACGTCCCGCTACCGCGGGCAGCCTCGGCCAGCGCGCGCCGTCGGGCCGGCAACGATGCGGATCATGGCCAGCCCCGGCCCTCTCCCCCGGCCCCTCTCCCAGAGGGAGAGGGGAGCAGAGCGCGCTCCGCTTCTCGCTTCCCGCTTCCCGCTTCCCGAGTCCCGGGTCCCGCGTCCCGGGTCCCGGGTCCCGAGTCCCGGGTCCCGAGTCCCGGGTCCCGAGTCCCGAGTCCCGAGTCCCGAGTCCCGAGTCCCGAGTCCCGAGTCCCGAGTCCCGAGTCCCGGGTCCCGGGTCCCGAGTCCCGGATTGGCCGCGGCACCGCACTTCTCCCCTCCCCCGCCCTGCGGGGGAGGGGCGGGGGAGAGGGCCGCCCCGGCCAGCGCGCGCCGCCGGGCCGGCAACGATGCAGATCATGGCAAGTGCCGGCCCTCTCCCCCGGCCCCTCTCCCAGAGGGAGAGGGGAGCAGAGCGCGCTCCGCTTCTCGCTTCCCGCTTCCCGCTTCCCGCTTCCCGCTTCCCGCTTCCCGAGTCCCGCTTCCAGAGTCCCGCTTCCAGAGTCCCGAGTCCCGAGTCCCGAGTCCCGGCAACCCACTCACGCCTTCAACGCCGCCTTCAGCGCCTTCCTGATGATGGCCTCGGCGTCGTCGCCCTCGACGGCGGCCTGGCGGGCCATGCGCAGGGCGTCGGGTGGCTTGTAGCCAAGGGCCTGCAGGGCGGCGGCGGCCTCGGACTGCGGGTCCAGCGGTACTGCGCCGGAGGCGCCGGACAGGCGGGTACCGCCACCCAGCACCAGATCGGCAGCCTTGTCGCGCAACTCGACCAGGATGCGCTCGGCGGTCTTCTTGCCGATGCCGGGCACCCGCACCAGGGCAGCAGGGTCGCCGGCCTGGACCAGGGCCGCGAAGGCCTCGACGCTGACGCCGGAGAGAATCGCCAGCGCCGTCTTGGCGCCCACGCCATTGACCTTGAGCAGGGTGCGGAACAGGCCGCGTTCGGCCTCGCGGTGGAAGCCGTACAGCGCCACGGCGTCCTCCTTCACCGCGTAGTGTGTGACCAGGGTGACGCTGCGGCCGGTCTCGGGCAGCTCGTAGAAGGTCGACATCGGGCATTCCAGCTCGTAGCCGACGCCGCCCACGTCGAGCAGCAGCCAGGGCGGCTGCTTGCCGATCAGCGTGCCGTGCAGTCGTCCGATCATTCAGGTCCTCGGGTTGTCGTTGGGTGATTCGATCCGGTCATCCTAACCCGGACATTTCGTGAGGACGCGTAGCCAGACCGTCGGGATCGCATCGTGGTGCGGGCAGCGGACCGTTGCACAATGAAGGTGTAGCCGACACCACGTCGAACCGGCCAACGGGAGCAGACCGCGCCACGGCGCGAAGATCGGCGGCCGCAGTAGCGGCGTCGTGAAATGTCCGGGCCAAGGCCTGGATGGCGCGAGTGGCCTCCGCCACGGCGCCGGGTCGGACCGGCGACACGTCGTCGCGGCCACAGTGCGCACCGGTCGGGTGGGCGCCCGAAAAGGGCGGCCGGTCGTCGCCGCTCAGCGGCCGCGCCGCCAGCTGCTGCGTGCCAGGCCGGTGCGGCCCAGGGTGGCGCGGGTATGGGCGTGGGTAAGGGCGATCGCCAGGGCATCGGCGGCGTCGGCCTGCAGCGGCCCGGACAGCCCGAGCAGCATGGCGACCATGTGCTGCACCTGACCCTTGGCCGCAGCGCCCCGACCGACCACGGCCTGCTTGACCTCGCCCGCGGCATACTCGTGCACGGCAAGGTCGCGCAGCACCACGGCGCAGATCGCCGCGCCGCGCGCCTGGCCCAGCTTCAGCGCCGACTCCGCGTTGTTGCCTTTCACGAACACCTTCTCGATGGCGACCTGCTGCGGCTGCCAGCGGTCGATGGCGGCACCGACATCGTCCAGCACCTGACGCAGGCGGTCGGCGAAGGTCTCGTTGTCGAGCAGGCCGATGGTCTGGTGGTGGACATGCGTGCTGCGCCCGGCGGCGTCGACGTCGATCACACCGATACCGGTGCGCTGGCTGCCGGGATCGATGCCCATGATGCGCGTTGCGCCTGTGCGCCCCGCCGGGGTGCCCCTGTCGGGGACCGGGGACCGGGGACCGGGGACCGGCAAAGCAGCCGAAGATACCCCGACATCGTCGCCCAGCACCGCCGGTTCCGCCGGATCGCCTGCCCGAGAGGGTTTCCCGACGCCTGCCACCTGCCCGGATCGCCTTCTCACCCCCATTCCCTCACCCCGTCCTGCTCCTGGCCCCCGCCCCGGGACTCGTGTCCCTTGCCCTGACTCCCTTGCCCTGACTCCCTTGCCCTGACTCCCTGGTCCTCGACTCCCCGGTCCCTGGTCCCTGGTCCCTGGTCCCTGGTCCCTGGTCCCTGGTCCCCGGTCCCTGGTCCCTGGTCCCCGGTCCCCGGTCCCTGGTCCCCGGTCCCTGGTCCCCGGTCCCTGGTCCCTGGTCCCCGGTCCCCGGTCCCCGGTCCCCGCTCCAAGAGTCCCGAGTCCCGGCTCTACTCATACGCATCCGCCGCCAGGTCGGCATTCGAATAGACCTCCTGGACATCGTCCAGGGACTCGAGGCGATCCAGCATCTTGGCGACCGCCTTGGCGTTGTCGCCCTCGACCGCGACGTCGTTGTCGGCACGCAGGGTGACCTCGGCCTCGTCGGGCTTCTGGCCGGCCGCAGTCATGGCGTCGCGCACCGCCTCGAAGGTCTCCGGCTGGGTCAGCACCTCGATCGAACCGTCATCGGGGAACACCACGACATCGTCGGCGCCGGCATCCAGGGCCGCTTCCATCACCGCATCCTCCGAGCAGCCGGGGGCGAACGACAGCACGCCCAGCTTGCGGAACATGAAGGCCACCGAGCCGTCAGTGCCGAGGTTGCCGCCGTGCTTGCTGAAGGCGTGGCGGACGTCGGCCACGGTGCGGTTGCGGTTGTCGGTCAGGCAGTCGACGATCACGGCGACGCCGCCCGGTGCATAGCCCTCGAAGCGGATCTCCTCGTAGCTGACGCCCTCCAGCTCGCCGGTCGCCTTCTTGATGGCGCGCTCGATGTTGTCCTTGGGCATCGACGCCGCAGTGGCCTTGTCCATGGCCAGGCGCAGGCGCGGATTCATCGCCGGGTCGCCGCCACCCATGCGGGCGGCGACATGGATCTCGCGCACCAGCTTGGTGAACTGGGCGCCGCGCAGGGCGTCCTGCTTGCCCTTGCGGTGCTGGATGTTGGCCCACTTGGAATGACCTGCCATGGTCGCTGCGGCTCCTGTTGCGATGGTGGCTGAACATTTCTTGTTGAAAAACGGCCGTGCTGGTCGTTCTTCTCGCCCGTCCGGCGCAGGTCCGGACGCGCTCCCGTCGAATCAACTGCTTACGCGGCCGCTTCGCCGAGCGGCCATCCATGGCCGCAGCCAGCAGGCTGTTTTCAACAGCCTGTTAACCGCGCGATTCTAACCGAGGCCGGAAGCCAGACCGTCGAGCGGGGCCGTTGGCAGGGCCTGCCCGGCCAGCCAGGTCGAGGCCAGCCCGGCCACCTGCGGCGACAGCAGCAGGCCGCTGTGGCTGGTGCGCAGCACGACATGGCCGGCCAGGCCAGGGTGCCGGGTCTCGGCCACCGCCACGGTGCCGTCGTGCGGTCCAGTCAGGCCTGGCACCAGGGCACCGAATCCCATCGGCAGGGAACCGGCGACCATGGCCACCGGCACCTGCCCGGGCAGCCCCTCTGCGCCCCGGCACAGCAGATCGCGGGCGCCGCCCAGGCTCCAGCGCAGGGAACGGCGCGCGGCCAGGGCGCGCGCCACCGCGCTGCCGGCCAGCGGCGTGCCCAGGCACAGGACCCGGCTGCCCGCTGGCAAGCCGTCCCGGCATGCCGCCTGCACCGCCAGCAGGCCGCCCAGGCTGTGGCCGACCAGGTGCACCGCGCTGCCATCCGCCAGGGTCGCCAGACGCCGGGCGATGCGGTCCAGTGCCCGCATCGGGGAGCCGGCCACGCTGGCGTAGTCGAGGCAGGCCACCGGATGGCCGCGGGCGCGCAGCCGCCGCGCCAGCAGCGCCAGCGTGAAGCCGCGCATCCAGATGCCGTGCAGGAGCAGGACCGGCGGGGACATGGCGGCAGTCTACGCCGCCTCGCGGCGCGCAGAGAACGGCCGTCTCCCCGCTGGCCCGCAGTCCGGGAAGACCCTTCCTGCCTTCATGATGCGGTGGACGCCGCGCCAGGTGCGCCCTGCGACAACTGGCCGCACCCCGGGCCGTGCTTCAATGTCGCCCCCCCTGCCCGCGCCCGGCGGCGGTTCCGGACCCCGGAACGGACCGCCCGCGACGGCTGCACTGCCCCTACGGAGCCCCCCGATGACCCTGCTCGCCCCGACCTCTTTGCGCCTGCTGGCACCTGCCCTGGCATTGGTCCTGCTGGCCGCCTGCGGCAAGCCCGACACCGCCGCCCAGGGTGACCCGTCGGCAGCGGCCACGGTGGCGGCCGTCGCGCCGCTGACCGCCGCCGAGCCCGGCCTGCCGGCACCGCCGGTGGCCGAGGTCCGGCCGCACACGGTCGCCGCGCCGCACGGCGCGAGCCGCGAGGACGAGTACTACTGGCTGCGCGACGACAGCCGTGCCGACCCGGCCATGCTGGCTTACCTCGAGGCCGAGAACGCCTACACCGATGCCGTGATGGCGCCGCTGCAGCCGCTCCGGCAGCGCCTGTACGACGAGCTGGTCGGCCGCATCAAGCAGGACGACAGCTCGGTGCCCTACCGCTTCAAGGACTACTGGTACCAGACCCGTTTCGAGGAGGGCAAGGAGTACCCCATCCATGTCCGCCGCAAGGGCACCATGGAGGCGCCCGAAGAGATCATGCTGGACGTCAACGCGATGGCGCAGGGCATGAGCTTCTACCAGGTCGCCACCTGGGAGCTGAGCCCCGACCAGAAGCGCATCGCCTATTTCGAGGACAGCGTCGGGCGCCGCCAGTACACGCTGCGCGTCAAGGACCTGGGCACGGGCGAAACGCTGCCCGTTGCGATCGGCGGCCTGTCCGCCGGCGCCGCCTGGTCGGCAGACGGCAGCACGATCTATTACGTCGAGAACGATCCGGTCACCCTTCTGACCCGGCGGGTGAAGGCGCACCGCCTTGGCAGCGATCCGGCCCAGGACCCCGTGGTCTACGAGGAGAGCGACGACAGCTTCTACATGGGCATCGGCCTGACCCGCTCCGAGCAGTACATCTGCATCTACCTGGCCAGCACCGTCTCGAACGAGCAGCGATGCACACCGGCCGCCGCGCCCGGCGAATTCCGGGTACTGGCCCAACGGGAGCGCGATTTCAAGTACGGCGCCGACCATCTGCACGGTCGCTGGGTGATCCGCACCGACTGGAACGCCCAGAACTTCAAGCTGATGAGCGCGCCCGAGGACGCCTGGGACGATCGCAGCCGGTGGACCGACCTGCTGCCGCACGACCCCGAGGTCTTCATCAGCGACGTGCAGCTGTTCGACGGATTCCTTGCCGTGGGCGAGCGCTCCGGCGGCCTGACCCGCATCCGCCTGCTGCGCGAGGGCCGCAATGCCGACCACGTGGCTGCCGACGAGAGTGCCTACACCATGGGCCTGTCCGGCAATGCCGAGCCCGGCACCGACTGGCTGCGCTACACCTACACCTCGCTGACCACGCCCGCCACCACCTACGAGCTGAACGTGGCTACCGGCGAGCGCCGTCTGCTGAAGGAACAGCCGGTGCTGGGCGGCTTCGACAAGGCCGCCTACGAAACCCACCGCCTGTGGGCGCCGGCCCGCGACGGCACGCGCATCCCGGTCTCGGTGGTGCACCGCAAGGGCCTGCCGATCGACGGCAGCGCGGCCCTGCTTCAGTACGGTTACGGATCCTACGGGTCGAGCTCAGATCCGCGCTTCAACGCCAACGCCGTCAGCCTGCTCGACCGCGGCATGGTCTACGCCATCGCCCATGTGCGCGGTGGCCAGGAAATGGGCCGCCAGTGGTATGAGGACGGCAAGCTGCACAGCAAGATGAACACCTTCACCGACTTCGTCGACGTCACCGATTTCCTGGTGAAGGAGGGCTATGCCCACCCGCAGCGCGTCGCCGCCCTGGGCGGCAGCGCCGGCGGCCTGCTGATGGGCGCCATCGCCAACCTGGCGCCGGAGCGCTACCGGGTGCTGGTGTCGTTGGTGCCGTTCGTGGACGTGGTCACCACCATGCTGGACGCCAGCATCCCGCTGACCACCAACGAATACGACGAGTGGGGCAACCCCGAGGACCCCGAGTTCTACCGAACCATGCTGGCCTACTCCCCGTACGATCAGCTCGAGGCCAAGGCCTACCCGGCCATGTTCATCGGCACCGGCCTGTGGGACAGCCAGGTGCAGTACTGGGAGCCGGCCAAGTATGTCGCCCGCCTGCGCGCGCGCAAGACCGACGACAACCTGGTGGTATTCCGCACCCAGATGGAGGCCGGCCACGGCGGCCGCAGCGGCCGATTCCAGCGCTTCCACGAGACCGCCGAGCAGTTCGCCTTCCTGCTCAACCAGCTGGCGGTTGCACCGTAACGGGCTGCGCCTGTCCGGCCCGAGGCTCGCGCACGGCATCGCCGCCAGGGGTTGGTCCGGGTTTTTCATGAGGCCGCAGTAGCGTCCCCATGATCGTTCCGGGTTTGGCGCCGCAATGGCGGCGCCTGCGGTGGACAGGCCCGACCCCGGCACCCTGCAAGGCGACGACCTGCCGGCTGTCGCCCTCGAGGGCCGCCCGGTGACCGGGCCGCCCACGAAGCCGGTTCGGACCCAGGCCGGACGGACGAGCCGCGAGGCCAGCGTGGGCGGCTTTCCAAAGGACTGCCAGGTCCGGCAGTCGACGCTGTATGTCGGGCAGACCAACCCGGCTGCCCGCACACCACGGCGCGCAGCGGCCGTGCACGCCGCGCGCCGTGGTCCCGCAGCGGATCAGGGCGAAAGCACGTCGGCCGCGCCTCCCGACGAGGCGGCGCCAAGGACGCCGCCCAGCCCCGGTCCGCCGATCAGCGTGCCGCCGGCGCCACCGACCAGATCGGCGCCCACCACCAGCAGCACCTTCCAGATCGGGCGCAGCCTGAGGCTCGACGCCGCGCTGTCGTCCGTGCCGGAGCCGCTGGTGCGCTCGCGCGCGCTCCAGAAGCGCAGCGAATGGCGGGCGACGCTGAGCCCGGCGAGGATCGACTGCTGGGGCGGCGTGCCGAGACGCAGCTGTGCGACCGCGGCGGCCTCGAGCTGCGCGAAGGCGGCATCCGCCGTGGCGAAGTCCGGGGCCGTCTCAAGCACATTGTCGATCTGTGCGAACCAGGCGAACTCGGCATCGGTGAAGGCTTCGCGATAGGGAAGCATGCCCTGCACCGCGCCGGCGTAGGGATCGATCTGCGCGAAGTCCTCGTAGCGCTCGACGAACGCCGCGGTCGACATGCCGGGATCGAACCCGCAGATGTTCACCACGGCGACCAGGGGCTGCACACCCTGGGTGGCGCCGTTGTGCATCAGGCAGGCCAGGTAGACGTTGTGTTCGATGCCGACGTGATCGAGCGGATTGCCCTGGGCCTGGGCTGCGCCCGGGGCGGAACCCAGCGCGAGCAGACCGGCGACGAGGGTGGATGCGAGCAGGTTCTTCATGATTCGACCTCCTGTGGTTGGTGCATGGCGTGACTGGGAGATGCGGGTCCTGGGCCGTGCCGAAGACCGGGCCCGCATCGGCGGTGCAGCATCGCCAGCATTCCCACGCGGCGTCCCGAAAGCGAGGAAGAATCCGGGATCGTCTGGGAAGGAATCGGTAACGTTTTACTGGAAGCTGTGATGTGTATCTCTTTTCGTTTCCCTGCTCAATCACATCCGAATGGAGGCCACGTCGCGAGCCGGGCGCAGTCGCCGGCAAGGACTGCCTCTCCCCTTCCCTTCGGGAAGGGACCGGGGGGCCGGATCGGGTAGCGCACCCGTGCACACACACGCGCATGCGGAACCAGCCTCCCACCCGGCTGCGCACGCAAGCTACGGGGCATATGGCCCGGAAGACATTCCCTGCTCAGTACGCCTGTCGGGAGTCGTACCTCAGCGCGACGGCCGTGCCGACCCCCTGGGAGGCGCCCGCCGCCAGTGCGACGGCGCCGCACGTCGCCCCTCCCTCGCCATGCGACCTGATTGGCGTCGTGTCCCAGCCCTCTGCCAGGCGGCGTTTCGCCAGTGCGACGGCACCGCACTTCTCCCCTCCCCCGCCTGCGGGGGAGGGGCGGGGGAGAGGGGAGCACAGCGCGTTCCAAATCGGGCACCCCGAGTCCCGAGTCCCGAATCCCGAGTCCCGAGCTTCATCTGCGGTGTCGATCCGTCCTCCGCCAAGACCTGGCGCGAACGTCTCACCGGCTCATCGAGGGGACGGCGCGACCGAGGCCCGGCAAGCTGGCAATGCCGGACACCGGCCACCGCCAGGTGACCGTCGCGATCGCCGCCATCCGATCCGCCGGACCGGGCCAGCACGGCAACGACCCCTGCACTCAGTCTTCGAAGCCGGCGAACAGCAGGCGGTCCTCGTCGTGCTCGAAGGCGCCGATATCGACCTCGAGGCCCGAGGCGCGCGGCACGCCGTCCAGGTCGATGGTCGGCGCGGCCCATCCGATGATCGGCGTGCCGGCGTCGTGGCCCAGCGAGCCGGACCGCAACCGGTGATCGCCACGAGAGTAGGCCACGAAGCCCGGGTCAATATCCGTCAGATTGGTGTCCGGAAACGGTGGCGTCGGTGCCGCATCGGTCCCGTTCCGGACGATGATGTTGTTGTGCCAATGAATGAAGCTGGACGGACCTATGCCGAATCCGCTGTGGCCGGTGATTGTGTTCCAACCGACCCGTGGCGGGGTCGCCCCGGCGCCCGCCACGACCAGGCCGGTGCCGCCACCGGTTATCAGGTTGCCCACGATTCGCATCGGCACGCTCTGGACATCGCTGACGACCGCACGAAGCTGCAGGGCCTGGCCATTGTCCGAAAGCCGATTGCGCTCAAAGGCGATTTCGGAGTTGCCGTGCACCTGAAGATCGACAACGGTCTGCTGGGACGTGGCGTCGACATTGTCCTCGAAACGGTTCCCTTCGATGCCCAGGCGAGCGTTCAGGGCATAGGCCTGCAGGGCCAGCGTTCTGTTCGCGCCGCCGGGCGCGACCCGGTTGCGTGCGAACACCGAGTCGCGAAGGTCCACTCGGGAGCCGAACCGCAAGGACAGGTAGACCGCGCCGTGGGCCGGTTGCGAATCGGCGGTGACGTTGTTCTCCTCGAAGTGGGCCCGCTCGATGGTCAGCCGCGCGTTTTCGACCAGGGCCGCGAAGAATCCGACGCCGGCATTGGTTCCTGAGCCGCCGGTCAGTCGGACCTGGTTCAGGGCGACCCGCACGTCCAGGAACTCGGCCGATGCGGTTTGCTGCGCCAGCAGCCCAACCCCCGCGCCCGTCGCGTCCTCGAGGAACCCCCCGGTGATGGACATGCCGGATACGGTCAGGCGCGACGACCCGCTCAGCACCGCCTCCAACGCGCGGCCCGCGGCGAGCGCAACCAGCTGGGTGTTGGCGGGATCGACGGTGCGCTGGGCGAAACCGGGATGCCACCCACCACTCAACTCGATGGTGCCCAGGGGGAGCGTCACCACCGGGCGCTCGAAGTAGACGCCCTGCCTGATCCGGATCTCGTGGTTGCCGCCATTGAGCGCCAGCGCCGCATTGATGGCGGACTGGATGCTGGCGTGACTGCCGCCCGCACCGACCGTGAACACGTCGGCGCCGGCCCAGCCGGGAAGCAGGACCAGCCCCAGGAGCATCGTCCATCGATGCGCGGCATGCCTGGGCACCGGGCGCCCTGAGCCGGGTCGGGAGGCAGGAGCCACAGGCTGGGCATTCGGGTCGCCGGTCGGCATGGGATTCCCACCTGTTCGTTTCGTGGCAACGTGCCTTTTCGCGCAGCCTACCGGGATGGAAGATGCCGTCAAGCACCGATTGCGTACGGGGCGGCCTTCCGGGGCTGGCCTGCGTTGGCGCGCCACCGTCCCGTTGCCGGCGGCCCGGCCTGGACCCTCGCCCCACGCGCCGACGGGGGGATGGATGCACAAGGCGATCCGCGACGCGATGACTCCTGGACCCGTGGCGCCACGCGCAGGCGCCTTCGCTCAGCACGATGGCGGGCACACGGGTCAGGCGCCGCCAAGGCCCGGCGCCAGGCAACGGACATGCCGCCGTCCGGACCGTCACGCCCGGCACACTGCGCAGGTGCACCGCCGGACCGGTCGGGCCAATGCCCATGGCCGCTCGGCACAGCGCGACCCAGCCTTGGAAACCAAGCGCACGCCCGGGCACCCCCGACTCAGGGACGCCGGCCTCCACGCGGGCACCGCTGCCGGGCAAGGGCGCTGCTGGCGCAACGTCGCGGCGCGCTCGCGACTGCCGACGCACGCGTCAGGGCGGGGCCAGGCGCAACAGGCGCCCCTCGACCAGCACCAGAAGGCCGTCTCCTGTCTGGTGGTAGCCGAAGCGACGGTCGCCGCAGTCGACGCGGTGCCGGGCGGCCTCCGCGCCGATCCGGGGGCTTATCCCGCGCCCGCCTCGCGCGGAAGCAACCGACCCGCATGCAGCACCGGTCCGATCTGGTCCGGCGGCACCGGCCGCAGGTACAGGAAGCCCTGCGCCTGCTCGCAGCCAAGCCGCAGAAGCATTCGCGACTGTTCGAGCGTCTCGACACCCTCGGCGATCACCTGCAGCCGCAGCGCCTGGGCCAGCGCAAGGATCGTCGTGACGATGGCGACGCCCTCGGGCCCGGCGCCCATGTCGTTGACGAAGGCCCGGTCGATCTTCAGCGCGTTCACCGGCAACCGGGCGATATAGGACAACGAGCAGTAACCGGTGCCGAAGTCGTCGATCGACAGGTGTACGCCGGCCTCCCGGATCCTGCCCAGCGTCTGCACGCTGCGTCCGACGTCGGCCATGATCAGCGACTCGGTGAGCTCCAGCTCCAGCTCGGCCGCCGGGGCGCCCGCCACCAGGTCGATGACCAGTTGCGCGAAGCCGGGATCGTTGAACTGCAGGGCCGACACGTTCACCGCCACCCGCGGCGGAGCAAGGCCGGCCTGTCGCCAGCGGGCCTGGTCGGCCAGCGCCCGTTGCAGCGCCCAGCGGCCGACCGCGCCGATCAGGCCGGTCTCTTCCAGAATCGGGATGAACCGGCCCGGCGGGACCAGCCCAAGTTCCGGGTCCTGCCAGCGGATCAGCGCCTCCAGCCCGGTCACCCGGCCATCGTCCAGACGCACCTTGGGCTGGTAATGCAGCACGAACTCCTCGCGTTCCAGGGCGCGGCGCAACCGGCTTTCCAGGGCCAGCGCCTCTGCGGCCCGGGCGTTCAACGCCGGGGAATAGAACAGGCTGGGCACCATCGCCTGCTTGGCGCCACGCAGGGCCGCCTCGGCGTTGCCCAGCAGCGCCTCGGCATCATCGCCATCGCCGGGGTGCACCGCGACGCCGGCCCGGCAGCCGATGCGCAGTTCCTCGCCGGCGACCAGGAACGGTGCCTTGAAGCACTGCCCCAGGACGGCCTCGATCCAGCGCGCCACACCCTCAACGGAATCCTCCACCGCCAGCAGTAGCGCGAACACGTCGATGCCGATCCGTGCCGCCGACGCGCGGGTGTCGCGCAGCCTCACGGCCACCTGGCGCAGCAGTTCGTCGCCCGCGCCGCGGCCGACGGTGTCGTTGATGCGGCGGAACCGCTCCAGGTCGAAGAACACAACGGCCAGGGTCTCGCCCTCGGCCAGACCGTTCTCCAGGCGCTGACCGACGCGCTCGGTGAACAGGCTGCGATTGGCCAGTCCGGTGAGCGGGTCGTAGTTGGCCAGGAACTCGATGTGCTCGGCCTTGCTCAGGTGCTCGAGCGCCAGCGAGATGTCGCTGGCCAGGTCGAGCAGCAGCTTCATCTCCTGGGTGTCGAAGTAGCCTGGCTGGTCCGAGCTCAGCACCAGCAGGGCGACCACCCGGCCACCGCTGTGCAGGGGCAGCACCGCCAGCGAGCGCGAGCGCGTGATGAGTTCGCGGTGACGGCGGCCGATGCGCGGGTCGTCGCGCGCCTCGTCGACCACCACCGGTGAGCCCTCGCGCAGCGCTTCGGCGATCAGGCCCTGGCCTTCCTCGAAATCGGCATTGATCGCGAGTTGCAGGCGGGGGAAATAGGCGCCGTCCTCGCCGCGCGCGGCGCAGACCTCCAACGGCTGCGGACCCTCGCCGACCGCGCACACCCAGGCCTTGGCGAATCCGCCGACCTCGACGGCGATCCGGCACGATTCACGGAACAGGTCCTCGCGCGGCGGCATCCGCACGATGAGGGTGTTGATGCCGCTCAGCACCGAGTGGACGCGGTTGAGGTTGCGGAAGCGGCGCTCGGCGCGCTTCTGGTCGGTCACGTCCTGCAAGGTGTGGAACCAGCGGGTCGGTCCGTCGCCGCCGTCGATAGGAAGCGGTTCGGTGACCTGGCGCATGTCGGCCCAGTCCCCGCCGCGCCGCATCCGGAACTCGAACTCGGCATTGCGATTGCCGTTCGCATAGCCCTGGATGGCCCGACGGTAGCCCTCGCGATCGTCGGGATGGACCAGGGCCAGCCATTGGCGGACGTCGCGCGGCACGTCGGTGGGCGCGACGCCCAGCAGGGTAGGCATGCTCTCCGACCAGCTCAGGAAGGCGCCATCAGAACCGCTGATGACGTGGGCCAGATGGGCCAGGCCCTGCGCCCGGCGCAAGCCCGCCTCGCTGCTGACCAGCGCCTGCTCGGCCTTCAGGCGTTCGCTGATGTCGCGCAGGAAGGCGGTGAACAGGCGGCCCTGGGAGGTCTGCAGCTTGGAGAACGAGGCCTCGACCGGGAACTCGCTGCCGTCGCTGCGCAGCGCCCAGACCCAGCGACCGCCCATGCGCCGACCCGGCGTGGGATCGCGCACGAAGGCGTCCAGATGGCCCGGATGCGCCGCGCGGAAACGCGGCGGCATGAAATCGGTGACCGGCCTGCCCAACGCCTGCTCGGGCGGGCACCGGAACATCTCGGCGGCCGCCGCGTTGAAAAGCACCACCCGGTGCGATTCGTCGAGGGCGACGATGGCATCCATCGCCGTCTCGACCAGCCCCGACAGGCGGGCCTCCACGTGCAGCATCCCGGCGTAAGCCTGTTCCAGCTCCTGGCTCTTCGCCTCCAGCTTGCGGATCAGGGTCTCGCTGTACTGCTGCATCACCGGCGCCTGGACCTCGGGCGGCAGGTTGCCGACCACCGCCCGGCCGCGCTGGCCGGCCGCGGCGATGGCCGCCAGCAGGCGGGCCACCGGCGCCGGCTTGTGGATGTAGGCGTCCGCACCGGCACTTTCGGCCAGGCTGCGGTCGGCGGGGGAGTTGTAGGTGCTGGTGTACAGGACGAAGGGCAGCGATTGCCAGCGTGGGTCGCGACGCACCTCCAGGCACAAGCGGAAGCCGTCCATCTGCGGCATCAGGATGTCGGAGATCACTCCGTCGACGGGCCCGGCGTCCAGCGCGCGCAGGGCCGCGATGCCGTGCTCCGCCTCGACCACTTCGACATCCTCGCCTTCGAGCTGCGCGCGCAGCAGGCGCAGGTTGATGTCGCTGTCGTCGACGATGAGCAGCTTCATGGCACCTCCTGTGGTGCCGCGAAGGCCGCCACGTCGTCGGCGAACCGGCGGGTGTCGATCGGCTTGCTGAGGAAGCCGTCGCAGCCGGCATCCAGGGCGCGGGCGACGTCCTCCTTCATGGCCAGCGCCGAGAGTGCGACGATGCGCAACCCGGCATGGCGGGCGTCGCCGCGCAACAGCCGCACCAGACTCAGGCCATCCATCCCGGGCAGGGAAATGTCCATGAGCACGAGGTCGGGCCGGCTGCTCGCCAGGACCTCCTGCGCCTGTCCGGCATCGACCGCGGTCAGCACCTGGTGGCCCGCCAGCTCCAGCACCTGCCGGGCCAGCTTCAGGTTGATGGCGTTGTCGTCGACGATCAGGACGGTGAGGGACATCAGCCACCGCCTCCGCCCGATGTGACCTCCACGGACAGCGGAAGCTCGACGGTGAACACGCTGCCCTGGCCCAGGGTGCTGGCCACACCGATGGTGCCGCCCTGGAACTCGACCAGGCGGCGGGTCAGGGCCAGGCCCAGCCCGGTCCCCTGGTAGCGCCGCGCGGCGCCGGTGTCGAGCTGCTGGAAGTCCACGAACAGGCGGTCGATATCCTGTTCGGCGATGCCGATCCCGGTATCGCGCACCGCCAGGCGCAGGCGCCCGCCCGGCAGTCGCTGCGCCCGCACCTCGATGCGGCCACCGGCGTCGGTGAATTTGGCGGCGTTGGACAGCAGGTTGTGCAGCATGCGCTTGAACTTGTGAAGGTCCAGGTGCACGGTGCCCAGCGAAGGATCGATCTGCACCGCCACGGCGATGCCCTTCTCCTGCGTCATCGGCGCGACCACCGCGGCCACGTCGGCGACCGCCGCGCCGAGGTCGAAATCCTGGGGAAACAGCTCGAGCTTTCCGGCCTCGATCTTGGACAGGTCGAGCAGGTCGTTGATCAGGTGCAGCAGGTGCTGGCCGCTCTTCAGGATGTCGTCCAGGAAGTCCTTCTGGCGAGGCGTCAGGGGACCGGCCTTTTCGTCGACCAGCAGCTCGGAAAAGCCGATGATGCCGTTCAGCGGCGTGCGCAGCTCGTGCGACATGCTGGCCAGGAACTCGCTCTTCATCCGATTGGCCTGCTGCAGGCGCTGCTCGATGCGCTTGCGCTCGGTGATGTCGCGCACCGCGCCGGAAACCAGCGTGCCGTCCTCGGTCTCCAGTGGGCTGAGGCTGATCTCGACCGGGAATTCGGTGCCGTCCTTGCGCTGGCCGTAGAGCTCCAGTCCGGCGCCCATCGGCCGCACCCGGGGGTTGTCCAGGAAGCGCTGGCGATGCGGCGGATGGCCGTCGCGGAAGCGTGCGGGCAGCAGCACCTCGACCGGTCGGCCGACCAGTTCGTCGCGCGCATAGCCGAACAGCGCCTCGGTCTGGCCGTTGACGATCACGATGCGGCCGTCGCGGTCGACGATGACGATGGCGTCCGGCGCGGACTCCAGCAGGCCACGGAACTTCTGCTCGGCCTTGCGGCGCTCGCCGACATCGCGGATCGCGCTCAGCGCCAGCACCTCACCGTCCAGATGGACCGGGCTGAGACTGACCTCCACCGGGAATTCGCTGCCGTCCTTGCGCAGCCCCTGCAGGGACTGGCCAGCGCCCATGGTGCGCGAGTGCGGCAGATCGAAGTACCCGGCGCGGTGTCCGGCATGAAGGGTGCGGAAGCGCTCGGGGAGCAGCATCTCGACCGGCCGGCCGTCGAGCTCGCCGCGGTCGTAGCCGAACTGGCGCTCGGCCAGACCGTTGGCGAACACCACAAGGCCCTGCCGGTCGACCATCACGATCCCGTCGGGCATCGACTCCAGCAACTCGCCGAACCGCCGTCTCACCATGCGTCGCGCCGCTCCATCCGGGGCGGTGGGATCGGGGTTCCGGCACCCTGGTTCGCGCCGCGCACCCCGGGTCTCCACGATGCGAAGGAGTATACGCCGCCCTCAGGATCCGCCAACCCCCTCGCGGCAGGGCCAGCCGGCGGCGCACCCCGCTACCGATGTTCGGCCTCAGGGACCCAGCCGCAGCAGGCGGCCGCCGACCACCGCCAGCAGCTCGTCGCCCACCCGGTGATAGTCGAAGCGCGCCTCACCGCAGTCCACGCGCAAGGTGGTGACCTGGGCAGGCAGCCCCAGCGCGGCGGCGCGGGACTCGGCCTGTGCCGCCGGCGAGTCCGGCAGCGCAACCAGCACCGCCGCGGCGCGCGGCTGCTGCAGCCATTGATAGCTCGCGCGCCGGCAGCCGAGCGGGCTCGGTGCCTGCACCCGGTGGCGGTCGAAGCGTACCCGTGCGCCGAGCAGACCCAACGGGGCCGGCGCCGGGTCCGCGGTGGCCAGCGTCCAGGGCGGAGCGAGTTCCTGGACGACCTGCCATTCGCCCTGCCCACCGCGGCCATGCAGCGTGGCCCAGGCGATCACGAACGGCACCAGGGCGAGCCCCAGCAAGGCCAGGTTGGCCAGGCGCCGCTTGCGGCCCTCGCGGGTCGGGGCCAGGCTGCGCGACAGGCGGCCCGGCAGGGTCCGCGCCACTTCGGTGGAGCGTGCGATCGACGCCGCCAGCCGCCGCATCTGCGGGCTCGGCTCGGGCGGCGGCCTGGGCGGCTGTCTGTCCATGGGCGAAGACCATGTTCGCACGCATGGCGCTTGGCTGTGGGACGCGGTGCCGGCCACGCCACTGCCGCCGCCGCTGGCGCCTCTTGGCGCCGGTCGCCGGTCGCCGGTCGTCCGGTGCTGCTCGCTGGTCGCTGATCGCCAGAGACCCCACCTGGTCTGCCGTTTGGCAGGCGCTCAGCCCGCGATTTCGTCGTAGCCCCGACCCAGGAACTGGATCAGACAGAAACCATGGCCGAACGGATCGGCCAGCAGGGCCAGGCGCCCCCAGCGTTGCTCCGCCACCGGCCGCTCCAGGCGGGCGCCCGCAGCCAGTGCGCGGGCCAGGGCCGCATCCAGATCCTCGACCGCGATGTCCAGGTGCACGGGTGTCCAGTGCCGGGCGTAGTCGCGCATCGCACCACCCTCCGGCACGGCCGCCGAGCCGGCAGCCTTGGCCAGCAGGTAGACCGGCGCCGGGCCGCCCAGCAGTTCCAGCGCGTCGTCACCGAAGCGCCGCCCCGGCCGCAGGCCGAACGCGGCGGTGTAGAAGCGCTCGGCGCGCGGCAGGTCGTCGACGTCGATGTTGATGAGCAGGTTCATCGGCGGCCCCGAGACCGCGCTGCATCGGCGCGACGTAGAGCGCGAGCCGCGGCGACCAGGAACGCCAGGCCCACCAGAACCTGCAGGGCAAGCACCAGCCAAACCACCCTGGGCGTCGCGCCAGCCAGCCCCGGCTGCACGGTCGCGATGCCGGTCGCTGCGGGTTGGGTGAAGTTGTAGAGCATCGCTGACTCGCCCAGCAGCGCCGCATGCCTTCGGTCCGACAGCAACCAGGGGACCAGGAGGCGCCCATTCGGAAGCGGCCAGGCCGCGGCGACCGCTTGCAGCGCCAGAGGACGTGCCAGGTCGCCGCGACCTGAGCTCCGGGCTGCGCCAATTCCGAAGGCAGAAGCCGCGGTTCCACGGCCCAGAAGTATCGGCCCGGAGTCGATGTCGCCCTCTTCGGTCGATGGATCGCCGGAACGGAACTCCCGGAATCCGCTCAGCCAGCGGTCCGCCTGCCAGTGCTCGCGCTCGTGCGCCGACATCCATGTTTGGGCCTGGCCCGGCCAGAGGAACGGCGCGTGATGCAGCAACCAGGAGTTCGCCGATCCGCGGACGGTGGTCGGCCGCGCTGGTGCATCTCCGAACCACGCATAGGGTGGAAGGTCACCGCTGGGCGCCATCGCCCCTATGAATCCCCGCATGCCTTCGCGAACCTGTTCGCGATGATCGGTGCCCAGCAGCGGATCGGCGCGCAGGATGGCGTGCCATGCCGCAGCCACATCGGCGGGAAAGGTCTGTCCGGGGTAATCCGCCAAAAGTCCGGTCTCGGCAGCGGCGAGCTCGGCAGCGAGACCGGTGACCTGGTCGTGAAGCAGTTGCCCGTGTGGCGAGGATCCCAGGATCCGCCATTGGCTCGCGAGGCCGTCGATCAACAGCATCCGATAGAACACGTTTTCCTGGCGGAGATAGCGGTCCGCCCCCCAATGCAGCTTCACCCAGTGCGCCTGGGCCTGATCGGCCAACAGGGCAGCAGCCGCATTGACCGCGGCCCGCGCATATTGCGCTGGCGGATCGCCCTCCGACTTCTCCAGCCAGGCAACCTGGAGGTTGTCGGTTGCGCGTAGGTAGTACATCGCCGAGAACAGCGGCCATTCCGTGCCGCTGATGTCGTGGATCGAAAGCATCGTCGCCTGCTTCCGGGACAACCGATCCTCCGCCCAGTTCGCGAACGCCGGCGACAGGGCACGGTGCCATCGGGCCGCCTGCCCGGCCGGCGCCGGACCGCCCAGTGCAGGATCGCGCAATGCCAGCACTAGCTCCCCTGCCGGCCACAGGAAAAAGAGCCCGGACGCCGAAAGCACCAGGGCACCGGCAGCCGAGACCAGCAATCCTCTGTTCATCATGGCTGCAACGTTAGCTCAGGCCGCAGCCGAACAGTCTGCAACTGGACGGCGCCAGGTTCGGTTCCCTGGGTCACAGCCAGCCTCAGGACGGCAGCTGGCCGATCGACTCACCCCGCGCCTTCCATACTTGCCGCCAGCGCGGCATCCAGCTCTCTCGCCCGCACCACGGCCGGATGCGCGGCGACGCGCTCGATGTAGGCGGTGATGGCCGGCAGCCTGGGGACGATGCCGAATTCCGTGGTCCAGGCCAGGGCGGTGCCCCAGAGCAGGTCGGCGGCAGTCAGCGTGTCGCCCAGCAGGTAGTCGGCCCGGGACAGCTGGGCCACCAGGGTGTCGATCACGGTGTCGTAGTCGCGGTAGGGCGAGGTGGCCGGGTCCAGCGGCTCGCGCTTGAAGGCATGGTCGACCACGGCCGGCTCGAAGCAGGCCCCGTAGAAGGCCAGCCAGCGCAGGTAGGGGCCGCGCGCCGGGTCGTCGAACGCGGGTGCCAGGCGGGCCTCCGGGAAGCGATCGGCCAGGTAGATCGTGATGGCGACCTGTTCGGTGATCACCGCCTCGCCGTGCACCAGGGTCGGCAGCTTGCCCAGCGGATTGAGCGCCAGGAAGTCCGGGCTGCGGTTCTCGCCCCTGGCGAAGTCGAGGACCTTCACCTGGTAGGGCACGCCCAGTGCCTCGAGCAGGACGCGACTGCCGGCCGAGCGCGACCTGGGGTTGTGAAACAGGGTGATGGCGGGCATGTCCATGGCGACTCCTGGAGGGTGGGAACGGGAGGGATGCGGCGTGCAGACAAGGTAGCCGACATTGCGGACAGTTTCTGTCCTCGATAGGCTGGCCGCGTGCTTTCCACCTCCGCCCGCCTGCTGCGCCTGGCCAGCCTGCTGCAATCGCGGCGGCACTGGCCCGGCCAGGCGCTGGCCGAGCGCCTGGGCGTCGATGCCCGCACGGTCCGCCGCGACATCGAGCGGCTGCGCGAGCTGGGCTATCCGGTCGAGGCCTCGTCCGGCGTCGGCGGCGGCTACGCGCTGGGCCGCGGCGCGGCATTGCCGCCGCTGGTGCTGGACGACGAGGAAGCCGTGGCGCTGGCGCTCGCCCTGCGCGCCGCCAGTGCCGAGGTCGGTGGCATCGAGGCCACGGCGCTGCAGCTGATGGCCAAGCTCGAGCAACTGATGCCCACGCGCCTGCGTCGCCGCGCCTCGGCCCTGCACGCGGTCACGCTGTCGCTGCGCACCGGCTCGCCGCTGGTCGACGCCAACCTGCTCAGCGTACTGGCCACCGCCTGCCGCGACTGCTGCAGCCTGCACTTCGGCTATCGCAACCACCAGGGCGAGGCCAGCCGGCGCAGCGTGCAACCGCTGCGCCTGGCCAACTACGGCCGCCGCTGGTACCTGATCGCCTGGGACACCGACCGCGACGACTGGCGCAGCTTCCGGGTCGACCGCCTGGACGGCCGACCGCGCATCGGCGCGCAGTTCGCACCGCGCCCGGTGCCGCCTGACGTCATGGCGCGCCTGGAGCGCGGCATCGCCTACACGCCCTTTTCCTGCCGCATCACCCTGCGCCTTCCGGGCAGCGTCGCCGACCTGCAGGCGTCCCTGCCGGTCTGGTGCGGCGTGCTGGAACCGGAAACCGACACCCACAGCCTGCTGCGCATGGGCGCCGATTCCCCGGACGCCCTGCTCGCCCAGGTGGTGATGCTGGGTCGCGACGTCGAGGTCGTGGAAGGCCAGGAGCTGGTGCCGCGGATGCAGGAGGTGTTGCAGCGCACGACAAAGGCCCTCCACTCCGGAGGGGGTCAAGGTCGGCGTTCAGCCGGCAGGAAATAGATCCGACTGTCTTGCTGGCCGGTGGCTGGCGCTGCCGGCGTCGCCGCGCCCGCATCGCAGCGAAAGGCCGGCCGGTCCCGGGAGACGATCCAGCGAACTGCGGCGTCGCGCCGACATGGCATGCGCGCATCGCCGCACAAGTCTTGCGCAGCTGGCGGTGGAACCTGCCCGCCTTCGTGGTGGCTGCCACCTATCCGGCGGTCGGACACAGGAAGAGGCTGACGTACCACGGCGTGAGCTGGCTGCTGGCGCGCTGCTCGAAGGCCACGCCCGACGCCTCCTCGGCGATCGCCGTGACTGCGGGTGCGTATTCGAACTCCGGGTGATCGAAATTGAAGGTCGCGGAGTAGCCGTGCTTGCGGTACCCGGGGTGGGCATTGACCAGTGCCGGCAACTCACGAACCCGGACGCGGCCACTCGTTTCCCTGCGCAAGGCGGCAGCTACGATCTCGGCCTGCGCACTTGCCACTGCGCCCGAACCCACGCACCAGAAGACATCCAGGTCGATATCCGCCAGCCGGCCACGGGCCGACGATGCCGGCGCCGCCCGGGCCCGGTTGAACGCCTCCTCCGAGACGACCTTCTGACTTGCGTCGAACGCGCTCAGGGCATTGACCTGGGCAACGATGGCCTGATCGCCACTGGCCATGAGCAGGGCACGCATGCGCTCCCTGGCCGGCTCGGCGGTCATCACCTCGACCAGGACCAGCGTCAGCTCCCGCCGCTGCGGTCCCGAAGTCGATGTGTCGCGCATCGCCTCCAGCACCTCCGAGTAGACCTCCTTGAGGGTGGCGTACTGGTGGCGCCGCTCTTCGAGCTGCTGGGTTGCCACGGCGATCTCGGCCCGCGTGCGCTCCACCTCGGCCTTCACGCCGTCCAGGAGACTGAGCGTCTGCTTGTAGCGGTGGTCGTTCCAGAGCGTTCCGAGTCCGACGATCGCCGAAACGATCGCGGCAAGGATCGCCAGCGAGCCTGCCTTTTGTATGTCACCTGCGCTCATGGGTGCCCGAATGTCCCTGGTCGATTCCTGATGGGAGGAAGCAGTGGCGGATTTCTCCCACGCCGGGACCTGAGTGGCGCTGTGTCGCAGCTCAGGATCGGGGGCCAAGGGCCAGGACCCGGTGTTCAGTGAGCAGAGCGCGCTGTGCTCCCCTCTCCCTGTGGGAGAGGGGCCGGGGGGAGAGGGTCGGGGCTGGCCATGATCTGCATCGTTGCCGGCCCGGCGGCGTGCGCTGGCCCGGGCGGCCCTCTCCCCCGCCCCTCCCCCGCAGGCGGGGGAGGGGAGAAGTGCGGTTCCGTCGCACGGGCGGCAACGCTTGGCAGGGGCTGAGAGACGACGCCAATCAGGACGCGGGAACGGGGCCGGGGCCAGCCGGGCCGAACCAGGGACCGAACGGTCGAACGGAACGATCGTACGCGGCCAGGATCGCTTTCCCGCAACGTGAGCTGTTCCTGGGCCTTCGGGTCCATTCGGGGCCGGCCCTTTCCCGATCCCGGGACGATGACTTCCTGATCCTGCAACTTCGGCACCCGCCAGCTCCGTCGAGGCGGGGCGCCGCAGCGCTCTGGAGACCTCTTTCGCGCTGCCAGGGCGCTTGGCACAGGGCTTGCGGCGTCGGCTGCAACGCCACCAGAAGCCACTCCATGTCGCAGCCCACGCACACCCCGTCCTTGCTTGCCCCGTCGCTGCTGGCGGCCCTGCTCGTCACTGCCGCCCTGCCGGCGACAGCCGCGACCTTCGTCGTCACCAGCACCGCCGACGCGGGGCCGGGCAGCCTGCGCGAAGCGATAGTGCTGGCCAACGGCGCTGCCGGCGCCGATGTGATCGAGATCCAGGCGACCGGAACGATCGTGCTGGAAAGTCCGCTGCCGGTGCTGAGCGAATCGGTCGGGGTGTTCGGCCCCGGCAGCCACCTGCTGGTCATCGATGCCGATGCCGGCCAGCGCCACTTTCGCCTGGGTGGACCGGTCGGATCGGTCTACCAGCTCCAGGATTTGAGCCTGCGCAACGGACATGCGGAATCCGGTGGCTCGGTACTCGTGCTTGCCAACTCCAGCCTTGACGTCCAGCGCTGCGTGTTCGAGAACAACCGCTCCGATTCCGAGGGTGGCGCTATCGCGGCCTATGGCCCGCTGCAGATGTCCGACACCCTGGTGCGCGGCAACGAAGCGCCATTCGGCGGCGGCGTCTTCGTCCGCGGCGCCGGCCACGAACTGAAGCGGTCGACGTTCGCGCTCAACAGCGCCCAGTTTGGTGGCGGCATCTACCTGGACAATGCCGGCGAACTGGAAGTGGAGAACAGCACGGTGGTCGGCAACACCGCCACGACCGGCGGCGGTGGCATCTACGTGTCCGGCGGCCTGGCCGCGATTTCGCACGTCACCCTGGTCGACAACATCGCCGACAGTGGCGCCGGACTGGCCCGCATCGGCGGCAACTTCACGACGATGGCCAACAACATCCTGGCCGACAACACGACGGCCGGCGGCTCACCCGCCAACTGCGCCAACGTCACCGGTTCCAGCGGCGGCAACCTGTCCTCCGACGCGTCCTGCCTGTTCAACGAGCCGACCGACCTGGTCAACACCGATCCGGAACTCGACGCATTGGCCGACAACGGCGGCCCGACGCCGACGATGCGCCCGCGCCCCGGCAGCCCGGCGATCGATGGCGGCGTGTTCGGCTTCTGCGCCAGCCGTGACCAGCGCGACCTGACGCGTCCGGAATCGCCTGGCGGCGACTGCGATCGCGGCGCCGTAGAAATCCATGCCTCCGATCACGACGTCCTGTTCACCGACGGTTTCGAGGGCGGCTGAGCGCAGGAGCGGCAGGCACGGAAAGCGCCAGGGAGGCTGCCGCGCTTCCCTGCGGTGCGGGCGCGGTCGACACGACCAGTCGCCCGGAGGGCGCGGCCGCGAGGGTTCTGGCCAGGTTGCACGGCGGCGCGATGCCGCCAGCCCCCCTCAGTCCTCGTCTGCCGGCGCCGCGCCCGTCATGAGGTCGATCCACGCCAGATAGTGGCCCAGTCGCACGTTGCAGGAGGTCTGGCCGTAGCGTCCCGGGCGGGCTGTGCGGATATCGCCCGGCACGAACTTCCAGGCCGCCAGGCCGGCCAGCTGCCACTGCCCGCCTGCCTGGATCAGGACCGGACCGCCGCTGTCGCCGTTGCCGGTTGTGCCTTCAAGTGGCAGACCGGCCGGGGGCGCGTCGAACACGTAACAGAACCAGCGCTCGTGGGCACTGCTTACGGTGTTGTAGGCGCGCCGCAACTGCGTGCGGTTCGGTCCCCTGCGGTCGTGGCCGGTGGCACCGTCGCCGGTGGCGCCCTTGCCGATGATCCGCACGGTCTGGCCGTGTTCGTCGCGACCGCGGTACAGGCCCACCGGCTCGACGTCATCGACCGGTTCGACCAGGCTGACCAGGGCCAGGTCGTCGGTGGTGGCCAGGAACGCCACCAGCAGGACGCCCTCGCCGCTGGCCAGGGCCTGGTCGATCATCGACTGCGGCGGCGTCGCGTAGCCTGGGTGCACGACCACGCGGTCCACCGCCCGGCGCCTGCCGTTGAGTTCGACATGGCCCAGCGTGGCGGGATGGGCGATCGTGTGGGCAGCGGTCAGCACCCACTGCGGGGCGATCAGCACGCCCTGCCCCTCTCCGGGCATGTCGACCAGGGCCGGGAACTCCGCGGCTGGGATCCGGTACGCGGCATCCTCGACATCGTGCCGGATCACGACTGCGCTGGCGGCGGAGGAAACGGCGAGCAGGGCGAGCAACGCGAGTCGGAGCATGGCAGTGGCCTTGAAGGGATGGGCAGGAGGATGCATGTGCACCGGCAAAGTCAGCCCACGAAGCGCCGCAGCCGGCTATGCCGTACCAGCCCCTGGTAGCCGAGCAGGCAGACGGTCAAGGTGCCGGTGACCGCGGCAAGGTACTTGAGCGGCCAGGGCCAGGCCAGGTCCATCAGCAGATACTGCAGGGCGAACAGCACCGGCAGGTGCAACAGGTAGGTCCAGTAGGCGCCCTGGGCCAGGTAGCGCAGCACGGTGTTCGGACGGTCCAGCCAGCGCCGGCCGGCGAGCAGGCACAGCACGGTCAGCCACACCGCCAGGCAGGCTTCCAGCGCGGCAACGACCCACGACGCGGTCGGGTGGGCCGGGCCGGGCGGCTCGGCGGACAGACGCCAGAGGAAGGCGAGGTAGAAGGCGATGCTGCCCACCAGCAACCAGGGCGCCAGCGGACTGCAGCGGTCGAGCCAGACGGGCCGTCCGTGGAGCTGGGCGCCCCAGGCGTAGAAGCCGCCATAGAAGGCGATCGCCCAGAACTGCGGCACCAGGCTCTCGGGCGCCGGGTGCGGCGCGCTCACGAAGGCCAGCGCCGGGACCAGGAGCAGCGGCATTCCGAGCAGCAGCCAGGCCGGGTGCCGAGCGACCAGCCATGCGCCGATCCGGCCCAGGCTTAGCGTGCGCAGGGCCCAGTGCAGCACGCCGAACAGCAGCAGGTAGTACAGGAACCACAGGTGCGCGGTGCCCGGCGGCGGACGCGGGACATCGGCCATCAGCAACCACGGGCCGATCATGGCGAGCAGCGGCGAGGGATGCTGCACGTTCGCCGCCGCCCATTCGGTGCTGGCCGACAGCGACCACCAGACCAGCGGCCAGGCGACCAGGAACGGCACCAGGATGCGCCGCACCCGCTGGCGCGCCAGCGCCGCGCCGCCGCGCCGGGCGAGGATCCAGGCGGCGAAGAAGCCGGCGACCAGGAAGAACAGCGGCATGCGCACCAGGTGCAGGCCCCAGACGACGGCATCGACGCCGGCGCTGGCCTGGCGGTCGGCCAGCGGCCAGAAGCCGTGCATCAGCGGGCTGTAGGCCAGGGCCGCGTGGAACAGCACGCCGGCCAGCATGGCGAGCGCGCGCAGGTGGTCCATGTAGTGCAACCGGTCGGACGTGTCGAGGTGGGTCATGGTCGGGGCTCCGCGGCAATCCTGGTCAGCGTGGCGTCCCGGCGCGCGTGGCCCGGGACAGGTAGGGACACTGGGCAAGGCGGGGCGGTGTATCGGCACCCATCGAGCGCAGTGCAATCGGCTCCCCTCTCCTTGCGGGAGACCATCGGGCGCAGCGCGATCTGCTCCCCTCTCCCCCAGGGAGAGGGGCCGGGGGAGGGGCGGCACTTGCCCTGATCCGCCTCGTGGCCGCTCCTGGCGCGCGCGCTGGCCCGGCTGCCCTCTCCCCCGCCCCTCCCCCGCAGGCGGGGGAGGGGAGAAGTGCGGTGCCGCCGCACGGCCCGGAGGGGAGAAGTGCGGGGCCGCCGCACGGCCCGGAGGGGAGAAGTGCGGTGCCGCCGCACGGCCCGGAGGGGAGAAGTGCGGTGCCACCGCAGGGCCGGGAGGGGCGAAGTGCGGAGCCGTCGCAGGGTCGGACGCGCCTGGGCGGGAGGCGCGGCCTGGCGATGCGCGTTTGGCGGCGGTGCCGGCAGTCGTGCGAGTGGCGACCTGTCAGTAGAACGCCGGCTTGCGCGCGTGATGCCAGGTGGTGGCGGCGATGATCGCCAGCGCCAGCACCGCCAGGCTGGCCAGGATCGCCACCGCCGGCGCGGTCCAGACCACGGCGTCCTCGCGCACCCGGTCGTTGATCGCCGGGATCTGCGACAGCGCCATGATGTAGGGGTTGATCAGCACCATCGAGGCGATCATCCCGAACGTCGCCCAGCCTTCGGACTGCACCGACATCGCCACCGCCCAGGACACCGCGAAGGCGAACAGCAGCCAGGCGAAGATCAGCAGTGCATAGACGAACAGGCCGTCGGGCAGCGGCGTGAACAGCACCAGGCCCAGGGTGCCGGCCAGCAGCACGAGGAAGGGCACCAGGAAGGTGAGCAGGTTGCCGGCCAGCTTGGCCGCCGTGAAGTCGGCCGGCGACACCGGCAGGCTCATCACGAAGGCCAGGGTCTGCTCCTTGCGCTCGACCACCAGCGAGGTGGAGATCGAAAAGCAGGCCGCCGAGACCAGCACGATGATCAGCATCAGCGAGCCGACATAGAAGGCCCAGGGCCGGGCCACGCCCAGGAAGCACAGCGCGACGATGCCGGCCAGCACATAGATCGCCAGCTGCTTGCGGAACAGCTGCCAGTCCTTGGCGACCAGCAGCCGGATCACGGGGATGTTGAGGCTCATGCCACGGCTCCTGTGCGGACGGCGGATACGAAGATGTCTTCCAGGCTCATCGGGTCGTCGCGCTGCACGGCCAGGCCCTGGGCGGCCAGGCGCGCGGGCAGGTCGGCATGCCAGTCGCGCACCTTCAGCTCGACCAGGCTGCCGTTGGCGCGGGCCACGGCGACCTCCGGCCAGGCTTCGAGCCCCGTCGGCAGGACGCCCTGGCAGAGCACCCGGCGCCAGCGTTCCAGAAAGGCATGGCGGTCGGCACAGGCGACCAGCCGCCCCTCGTGCACGAAGGCGATGGCATCGGCGAGCTGTTCGACATCGTGGGTGTTGTGCGAGGAGAACAGCACGCTGCGCCGTTCGTCGCGCAACACCTCGGCGAGCGCCTCGAGCACCTCCAGGCGGGCGACCGGGTCCAGGCCGGTGGTCGGCTCGTCGAGCAGCAGCAGGCGTGGCCGGCGCGCCAGGCACAGCAGCAGCAGCGCCTTGACGCGCTGGCCGTGCGAGTAGCCGTCCAGCACCTGCTGCGGGCGCAGGTCGAAGCGCTGCACCAGTTCGGCCGCGTAGTCCTCGCGCCAGCCGGGGTAGATGGCGGCGATCAGGTCCATGTGCCAGCGCAGCGTCTGGCTGCGGTAAAGGCGCATGTCCTCGGAGGCGAAGCCGATCTCGCGCCGGGCCGCCACCTGCCCTTCCGGCATTCGATGGCCCAGCACGACGACTTCACCGGCATCCGGCGCGGCCAGCCCGGTGAGCATGCGCAGCAGGGTGGTCTTGCCGGCGCCGTTGACGCCGACCAGGCCCATCACCTGGCCCTCCGGCAGGTCGAGGCTGACGTCGCGCAGGGCGAAGTGCGGATAGCGCTTGCCGATGCCGGACAGGGAGAACGCGAGGCTCATGGCTTGGATCCTGGCGGTGGGGCGGAGCCGGGCACGCTGCCCGGTGCGGAATCGAGGGCCCGGGCGACCCGGGCGAGCACCTGCGCGCGCGACATGCCCAGGCGGGCGGCGCAGGCCAGCAGCGCGTCGAGCTGGCGCTGCAGTTCCTCGTGCATCAGGGCCACCGGCAGGTCGCTGCGCTCGGCGACCACCGAGCCCTTGCCCTGCCGGGTACTGATCACCCCGGCCCGCTCCAGCTCCTCGTAGGCGCGGCGCACCGTGATCACGCTGGTGCCGCTGGCGGCGGCCAGCTCGCGGATCGACGGCAGCGCCTGGCCGGCCGGCCAGTCGCCGGCCATCACCTTGGCGGTGACCTGGTCGACGATCTGCTGGTACATCGGCCGCGGATCGCTGGCGGAGAGGAAGAAACGGGGGTCCACGGGGTCACTGTGCCTGTTAGGTATGCACAGTATGCACAGTCTGGGCGGGATGGCAAGTGCCAGGGCGACCGGTCAGCTCGGCCTGCCGCCGCGCCCTTGACCTGGGGTCATGGCAACGCGCCACGGCGGCCCACAGCGGAGTTCGCAGCGCATCCATTGCGCCGGGTCAGTTCCGCGCGCAGCGCCGAGGACTACTGTCGTCGCCTGAAGACAATCGGCACACAGGGTGTTAGCCTTGTGGCCATGAAGCCGTTCCGGTGGCCGACCGACAAGAACGATCTGTTGAAGGCCGAACGCGGCATCTCCTTCGAGGAGATCACCGTCGCCGTGGGAGCTGGGGCGCTTCTCGAAATCGTGCCGCACCCCAACCCGAAGAAGTACCCGCGCCAGAAGGTCATGGTGGTGGAAATGCTTGGCTACGCCTACCTGGTTCCTTTCGTCGAGGAAGACGACCACTTCTTCCTGAAGACGATCATCCCGAGCAGGAAAGCCACCCGCGAGTTCATCGCCAAGGAGTCAGACGATGCCTAAGCTGGACCCCTACGAGACCGAGATCCTCGAAGCCTACGAAGCAGGCAGCCTCAAGCCCGCTGCGGGCAAGGCCGAGCTTCAGCGCATTCGCGCCGCGGCACGGGCCACGGCCATCAAGGACAAGCGGGTGAACATCCGGCTTTCCTCTGTGGACCTTCTGGGCATCCAGGCCAAGGCACTCGAGGAAGGCATGCCCTACCAGACGCTCATCGCCAGCGTTCTGCACAAGTACGTCACCGGCAGGCTAGCCGAGAGCCGGCCGGCCGCAGCGGGCGGCAAGCGTCGAACGACATCGCGTTCGAGCTGACGCGGCGGGCGAAGCCGCGAGCCGCGGGCGCGCTATCGGGCGCATCATCCGAGCCGATTGCGGCAGCGATCCTGACCTGAAATTTGTTGCCTGGCCAGCCTCTACCCGCAGGCCATCACGTTCCACAATCCTGGCCGCCACGCATGAAACTCCCCAGACTCCGAAGCAAGCCTGGAGTTCTCCTGGGTCTGGTCGCCCTGGTGGCCGGGCTGGGTGCAACCATCTACGCCAGCGTGGTGGTGGGCAGATACGGCTTCCAGGTCTCCGGGCGGTGGAATCCGAACCAGTTGGAGAGTGGCGGTGCGCCGCTGTTCTTTCTGATCGGCATTGCCCTGGTGATCTATGGATGTGTGGCGCTTTGGTTGCATCGGCGGTAGCGTCCAACCATTCGCCCCAACCGGCGTCAGGAATCGGCCTAGCGATTTCCCCACGGCCACTCCGCGGGTCTCTATCCAGGCATCCGCCGACATGAGCAGCCACAGCCCAAGCCCCCTGGACATCATCGTCAGACCGCTCACCCGCGATGACGCGCCCGCCCTGCACGCCGCGGTCCGCAACTCCATCGCCTCCCTGTCGGCGACGTTTCCCTGGTGTCATCCCGGCTACGGCCTGGCCGATGCGCAGGTCCGGGTCGCCCACTGCGAGGCGGCCTGGGAACGTCGGTCCGAGTTTCCCTTCGGGATCTTCGACGCCCGCGGCCAGGTGCTGCTGGGCTGCGTCGGCCTCAACCAGGTCGACGCCGCCCACCGATCGGCGAATCTCGGCTACTGGGTGGGCGAGGCGCACCGGCGCCGCGGCGTTGCCGTGGTGGCCGCCACGCAGGTCGCGCGCATCGGGTTCCATCAGTTGGGCCTGGTGCGAATCGAGATCGTGACCACGCCTGGCAACCACGCAAGCCAGGCGGTGGCCGAAAAGCTGGGCGCGACGCGGGAAGCGGTGGCCCGCAACCGGCTCGTGGTCCGGGGCGTGCCGACGGCCGCCATCGTGTACTCGCTGGTGCCGGAAGACCTGGCTGCCTTGGAGTGACGGCCAGGAAGCGAACGCAGTCCATCTCTACCCGGCTATGGTTCCGCCCTCCCCTGCCAGCCCTGCAGTCGACCCATCCATGGACCTTGCGCTGTTCGATTTCGACGGCACCATCACGCACCGGGAAACCATGCCCGATTTCCTGCGCGCTGCCGTCCGCCCCGCCCGGCTGGCCGTTGGCAAGCTCCTCTTCGCACCCCTGGTGCTCGGGTCCAAGACCATGCGCAATGCTGGATGTCCGGGCGACCATGAGCGCAAAGCACGATGATCAAGCAGTCTGCTGCGGCGCCAGGTTTCACCAGGCACTGCGCGCCCAGGCATCTCGTCGAGACAACCGGAGGACAGCCCTGTCGAGGATTGGCCGTCTGCGCAGTGAAGGCACCGGGAAGGAGTACGGTGTGATCCGCCTCCAGCTTGGCAAGGCTCGATAGGCTCCCGCCGGGGATACAGGCCGATCGGGCAGCGCAGCACGGCGACGCCCGGCACCTGGTTCCGCTGCGACAGGAATACCCAAACATCGGACGCAGTCGGGCGGTCGCCGACCGCCTACGCCCGGTCAACGCGACACTGGAAGCAGTTGAACCTGGAGCGAACATGCACGTAGGCCACCTGCGGGTCGCCGAGGATCCTTTGGCATGCGGCCGTCAGTTCGCCGCCCGAGACCACAGCGCCAGTCTCGTACCTGATCCAATCGTCGGCGCCGTAACCACGAATGACCGCCGGGGTGAGATGGGCGAACCAAGCTGGCAGACGATCACTCTCGTATCTCGGGCATTCTCCCGCATGCAGAAAGATCGGCCCGACCTCGGCGTACGGTTGCGCGGTGTCGAACGGGCGGTAGCCCAGAACAAGCTTCCGGTCACCCTCCGCTATCAGCCCCAAACAGTGGCGGCACGGGTTCATCGGACCCTCCGCCACGCGATGCAGGGCGGGCTGCCCATTCGCGTCGGCACGGCCAGCGCGCAGATGGCGGGCGTGTTCGGTCGGAATCCCTTGGACGGAGAGTTTCACAGGCGCTCCTCGTAATGGTTGGTCCGGCACAGATTCCATCATTCCCGGCCACGAAAATCGCGCCGCTTCCGGACACGTCATTCTTCGCGAGTGGCGACCGCCGGACGGGTCCGGCGTAGTGCCGGCCGCCCTGCCCTTTTCTGGTAGATACGGAACGACCGCCTGGGCTTATCGACAGGCCACAGGACGGACCTGGCCGCGTATCGCGTCGTGCCCAGACTGGTTGCCCACCGTGTCCGTGGCGGCACTTTGTCCACCCGTTCCTTTCGCCCCGACATCCCCTGAAGCGACCACACCGACCCTGCACCGGCCAACCCCTCGATTCAGGCCGTGCGCATGCGCATGGCGAGTCGGATGGGTAGCGCCAACAGGCTGGTCATCCAGAGGTCACCTCGACAGGCCGTGATCTCGACCAAGGGACTTCCACATGCAACACTCGAACCGGCCGAAGGTTCGTTGCTTGCCGAGAATCTGACTCCCCGGTCAAGCATGCGTCCGGTCCGGGTCGTTACCGGAAGCGCAAAGCGCTCCCTGCCGTCACGGCAGGCGGCGCGGGCGCTGGTTCACGCCTGGCCTGCTGCCCGGGTCGGCCTGACAGGGGCACTGTTCGCCAGGAAGACCTCGTACGCAGCATGAAGATCGAATCCGTCTCTCCCGTCCTGTCGGTCGGCGATCTCGTGGAATCGATGGACTTCTACCGCCACTTGCTTGGCTTCGACCTGGCGTGGTCGTGGGGCGATCCCGCCGACATCGCTGCTGTCTGCCGGGACGGCGTGGAGATCACGCTCACGCAACGCCCGGGAGGCAAGCCCGCGGGCGCGTCACACATCCATCTGGTCGTGACCGGTATCGACGCGTACCATGCGTCTCTCGTCGCTGCGGGCGTGACGATCCTCGTCCCGAGGGGGATCGGCCGTACGGCATGCGGGACTTCCGCATCGCCGACCCCAGTGGCAACGAACTGAGCATCGGACAGGTCATGGCGATCGCCGGCAATGCCTGACCATGCAACCAGGTTGCACCCGCTGTGCGGGCCGGAACCACCCAGGCGCCAGGATCGATGACACGCAACGTTTCCGTTCGCGAAGCCGTGGAAGACGATGCAGCGGACCTGCTGGCGCTGCGTCACGTGCTGCTTGGCGAGACGGAGTACATGCTGTGGGGGCCCGGGGAATTCGACGGCTCCGTGCAGGATGAGCGTCAACAGATCCGGCAACTCAACGCCTGCCCGAACGCCCGGTGCCTGGTGGCCACGGACGACAACGCGCTCGTCGGCTTCCTGCATGCGATGGGCAGTCCGGTGGTCCGGCTCCGTCACGCGACGACGCTTGCATTGGGCGTGCGCCGCTCGCACTGGGGCCATGGCGCAGGCTCCGCACTGCTCGCCGAGGCGTTGGCCTGGTCCCGCTCCGCTGGGCTGGTGCGCGTGGAACTGACGGTGCACACCACCAATGTCCGCGCCGTGGCGCTGTACCTGCGTCACGGCTTCGAGATCGAGGGCACACGACGCAAGTCCCTGCAGATCGGGGACCGGTACGTCGACGAATACCTCATGTGCCGCACGAATGATTTCTGATGCGCCAGCCGGACCGCCGCGTCGCCGCCGCATGCCTTCAGCGCCCGGTCACGAATGGGACAGGTAGAGGCCGGCCGATCGGGCGAGGCATTCGGGGCACGGTCCGGGGCGACGAATCCCCTCGCGTCGACCTGTCTGATCCGGACGGGTCTGCGGCTGGCCGCCTGCGCACCGCGATCGGCGTGCCTGCGGACCCTGCATCCGCGCGCACGGGTAGCCAGGACGGGCCTGACGCCGTACCGTCAGGTCCAGCCAGCCCACCAGGCCACTCCTCGACGCGGGCTGTCCCGGCAAGGAGCAGAACGACATGAAACTCAGCGACCTCGAAACCGCGGCATTGCAGTTGAACCGGCTGTACGAAGAACTCGAGACCAGGCGGCATGGGCGGGCCTGGACCACGACTGAGCTGGCCCTGGGCTTCATGGGCGATGTCGGCGACCTGGCCAAGCTGGTCCAGGCGCACGCCGGCGTCCGCGACATCGACGACTGCCAGGAAAAGCTGGCCCATGAACTGTCCGACTGCCTGTGGTCGATCCTGGTGCTGGCCGACAAGTGCGGCGTCGACCTGGAGGCGGCCTTCGTCAGGAACACCTCGGAGATCGCGGCGCACGTGACCAGCCAGCTCGAAGCACTGCCGGACGCCGTTGGCGCAGACGCCGACCCGGACGGCGGCGCCGCGACGACGCAGGGCGTCCGGGTCAGCCTGTCCGATCTCGAGCTCGCCTTCATGCTGAAGGATGCGGCGCCGGGCGAGAACGAGGTCTTCATCGACCTCGTCACCGGCGCGACCCATGTCCGGTCGCCCTACGCCGACGACGAGCCGCCGCTCCCGGACGACATCGACGACGACACGCGCTATGTCGAGCTGCCGGACAAGCGCGAACTGGACCTGGGCCGGGACCTGGTGTTCGACTTCGTGGGCAAGGTCGCCCCGCACCTGGCCGATGCGGTGCACTCGGCGTTCGCCCGGCGCGGCGCCTACCGGGCGTTCAAGGCCATCCTGGAGCGGAATGGCCTGCTCGGGATCTGGGACGCCTTCGAGGACGAGGCCACCAAGGCGGCGCTCACCGGCTGGGCGCAGGAACAGGGCTTCACCGTGGTGACCGGGGAAGGCGACTGATTCCGCCCGGAGAAGGGGCATCGCCGGCACGCTGCGACGCCCGCGTTGCCGGCCGGGTCGCACATCCCCATCAGCCGCCTGCCGGGCACGGCTTGCGGCACGCCCTCGCCGTCGCGGCGCTGCTGCTCGCCCTTGGCGGCTGCGCGCTCCGGGGCCCGCCCAGTTGCGTCCCGGCCCTGTTCCCCCTGGGCGATGCCGGCGACATCCCCAAGTCCCCGCTGATCCACCTGCGCCGCGCGCCCCCGGAAGCAGACGCGCTGCTGGCGCTGCTCGAGCCCGCCGAACGCCAGCCCGATCTCAACGCGCCCACCCGGGCCGCCTGGTTCCGCACCGAATCCGGCCTGCTGGTCTACCACGTCGGCACCTCGATCGTCGGCACCTGGATCGGCTTCGTACGCTCCGCCGAGGGCTGGACGAAGCTGCCCAGCGACCTGATGCTGGCGTGCCTCGACTAGCAGGCTGCGGTGTCAAGGACTCAGTGCGGTCTTTCCGGATCTCAGAATGGCGCCTGGCGGCTGCACTCGATACGCTTCCTTCGACGGTGGTTGGAGCTCAGGACTCGGAGCACGATCTGCACCCCTCTCCCGCGACGCGGGAGAGGGGCTGGGGAGAGGGTGGTGTTTCGGAGCCGCTACGCCGGTGGCTCGTTCGCGAGCGAAAAGGAGATCGCGGCCAGGTCCATCGGTGCGCGCTGTCGGGAACTGCCCTCTCCCCCGCCCCTCCCCCGCATGCGGGGGAGGGGAGAAGTGAGGTGCTGCGGCATTCGCCCTTCGCCCTTCGCCCTTCGCCCTTCGACCTTCGCCCTTCGACCTTCGCCCTTCGCCCTTCGACCTTCGCCCTTCGACCTTCGACCTTCGCCCTTCGACCTTCGCCCTTCGACCTTCGACCTTCGACCTTCGACCTTCGACCTTCGACCTTCGACCTTCGACCTTCGACCTTCGACCTTCGACCTTCGACCTTCGACCTTCGACCTTCGACCTTCGACCTTCGACCTTCGACTCGGGACTTGGGGCTTGGGATTTGGGACTTGGGGCTTGGGGCTGGACACTGGGGGTCGGTGGGCGCCGGCTTGACGCTGCCGGGAAGCAAGTAGGCCACCTGCCTGGTATACGCTGGTGGCCGTTCAACGCGTCGCCTCGCGCGGTCATCAGGCCCTGACAATGGCTCGCTCCCTGTATTCCCCGGCAGCCTTGATCGTTCTGGGCGCCATCGCGCTCTACCAGCGGCATCTGTCGCCACGGAAGGGTTTTTCCTGCGCGATGCGCGTGCACGCGGGCGGGCCGTCGTGCTCGGCCGCGGTCGCGTCGCTGGTTCGGACGCATGGCGTATTCGGCGCCCTTCCCCTGGTGGTGGAACGGTTCCGGGCGTGCGCGGCGGCAGCGTCCGCGCATGCGCAGCAGGCCACGGGAACCGCCAGCCGACCCGTCGCGGCGGGCGATGAGCACCCCGCCGACACGGACGCGACGCAGGATGGCCGCGATGCGTCGCCGGGTCTGAAGGCCGTGGGCACCGGCGTCTGCGCAGCGGAAGGCGCCTGCGCCGGCTGCGGCATTTTTTCGTGGCTTTCCGGGTAGGACTTGCGCGGGCAGATCGCCAGCCCCGTGCACCGTCGACAACAGGCCGCAGTCAGCGGCCATGGGGCTGGCCGTGGGTTCGCCGACACTCCGGCCCGGCACCGGGTTCCGGGGGGCATGCCGGGTGCGCTGACGCGGTTGAGGATCTGCCCTGTCGGCTCCAGCAGGTTCCAGGCCGCACCGAGACTGCGACCAGGGCAGACGTCGGAACGCCTCGCCGACCAACCGCTCGTCCGTTGCAGGGCGACCGACACGCACGACGCTGGCCCTTGACGCACGCCGCATCGGCGGCACACCCTCGGGGCACCCGCACGGCCTGAGATGAGCGCGCCCATGCCCAGCGAAGTCCTGGATTTCTGGTTTGACGAGATCGACCCCAAGGCGTGGTTCGCCTCGGACCCGGCGTTCGACGCGACCCTGCGGCAGCGGTTCGGCAGACTGCTGCAGCGCGCAGCTGCCGGCGAGCTGTACGCCTGGCGGGAAAGCGCGCAGGGACGCCTCGCCGAGATCCTGGTGCTGGACCAGTTCTCGCGGAACATCCACCGCGACACGCCACACGCCTTCGCGCAGGATCCCATGGCCCTGGCGCTGGCCCAGGAGGCGGTCGCGGGCGGTGCGCTGCAGGCGCTCGATGCCGTCCGGCGCAGCTTCCTGCTGCTGCCCTACATGCACAGCGAGTCGCGCCGGATCCATGTCGTCGCCGAGGCGCTGTATCGGGACCACGCGCCGGCGAACAACTACGATTACGAGCTGCGCCACAAGGCGATCATCGACCGCTTCGGCCGCTATCCGCACCGCAACGAGATCCTGGGACGGGCATCCACGGCCGAGGAGCAGGCCTTCCTGCTGGAGCCCGGGTCGCGGTTCTAGGCAGCCGCCGGCAGTCGAGCGGGGCGGATGCCGCGGTCGGCGGCCGACCCGCTTGGATGCGTGCTTCGGACTCGGTTCGACCCCGCGCGGGCATGCGGCCCGCCGCATGGATCGCCTGTACCGCCGCTGCCGGCCGGGGGCTTCGCCTCCTGGACGAATCGCACCGCGCGATCCTCGCACCGCCTATCCTGAGTCCCCTTCGATGGACGCAGACCGCGCCCGCCGCGCGCCGCCCCCTCCCCGACTCGACCTCCCGGAAAGCGACCCCATGGACCGCAAGCAACTGGAATCCACCTTCGACGGCCAGGCCGCCACCTACGACCAGCAATGGTCGAAGCTGGCCAGCTTCCGCGACGGCATGCATCTGCTGCTGACCGTCGTCTTCAGCGAACTTCCCGACGACGCGCGCATGCTGTGCGTCGGCACCGGCACCGGCGCCGAGATTCATGCCCTGGCCGAGCGCTTCCCGGGCTGGCGGTTCGTGGCGGTGGAGCCCTCGGCAGGCATGGTCGCCGCGGCACGGCAGCGCGCGCAGGCGCATGGCTACGCCGCGCGCTGCATCTTCCACACCGGCTACCTGGACACCCTGCCCGACAGCGGCGCCTTCGATTGTGCGAGCGCCCTGATGGTGTCGCAGTTCATCCTGGACAGGACCGAGCGCACCGGCTTCTTCGCCGACATCGCCCGCCGCCTCAGGCCGGACGGCATCCTCGCCAGCGCCGACCTGGCCGCCGACGTGCGCGCACCCGGGTATTCGGAGCTGCTGGCGGTCTGGATGCGCACCCTGGCGGCCGCCGACCTGTCTCCCGAACGCATGGCGCAGATGCGCGAGGCCTACGACCGCGACGTCGCCATCCTGCCGCCGCAGGACCTGGAGGCGCTCATCGCCTCGGCCGGCTTCGAGCCCCCCACGCGATTCTTCCAGGCCGGGCTCATCCACGCGTTCTACGCCCGGCGTGCGGCCTGATCCCGACCGGGCCTTGCGGGGGTAACCGTTACGGGGACCCGGAGGGCGTGGGCTCGCGCTTCATCCAGTCGGCCGGGACTTGTCCGCGCGGCCGGCCAATGCGGGACCCGCGTCGACCGCCGACAACCCATCGCGCCCCTGCGCATGCGGGCACAGCCGTGGCGATCCCGACCTGCGGCATCGCTGTCGCCCCGGACGGCATGCATTGATCGTGCCGGAGGCGCGGTTCGGCCCGATGCGATGGGCGTGACCCTCAAGCGCCGCTCAGGTGGACTGGATTTCGGACCCGGCAGGCACCACAGGCTTTGAACCCGATGGCCCCGGTCGCCGGCATTTCCCGTACCGAATGCAAGCCCCGCCGCCAGGTCCCACGATGTCCCTGCCCGCCCGCCCCACCCAATCCGCCGATCGCCGCAGGCAGCCGGCCTGGCTGGTACCGGCCGTGCTGGTCGTCCTGGTCCTGCTGGCCGTGCTGCGCTCGCAGCTCGGCACCCGGCTGGACAGCTTCACCATCGACGAGCCCTGGCACATCGTCGCCGGCGCCAGCTACGAGCGCACCGGCGACTGGCGGCTCAACCCCGAGCATCCGCCGCTGACCAAGCGCTGGGTCGGCGTCTGGATGCCGGAATCCCTGCTCGCCCTGCCGCCGCTGGAACCGCTGGTCGACAAGACCCAGGAGCGCGACTACGTCGAGCGTATCGTCTATCTCGACAACGACGCGTTGGCGATCCAGCAGCGCGCGCGGCTGGCGATGTTCGCCTTCAACGGCCTGCTGCTGTTGCTGACCGGCCTGCTCGCCTGGCGCATCTTCGGCGCCGTGCCCGCGGTGGCGCTGGTCGGCCTGGTGGCGCTGGAGCCGACCCTGTCGGCACACATGCCGCTGGTGATGACCGACCTGCCCCTGGCCCTGACCCTGATGCTCGCCGCCTGCTGCGCCGGGCTGCTGGCCAGCGACTGGCGCTGGCGCTCGGCGCTGCTGGCCGGCCTGGCCATGGGCCTGGCGCTGGCGACCAAGCATTCCGCACTGGCCGGCCTGGCCGCGCTGGGACTGGGTCTGGTGCTGGTGCTGGCCTGGCAGTCGCGCCGCGCCGGTGTGCGGGAATCGATCAGGCGCCTGGGCCAGCTGCTGGTCGCCGCCCTGCTCGCCGTCGCCGTGCTCTGGGCCCACTACGACTTCCGCTTCCACACCAGCCCGGACGGCAGCGACCCGTTCAACCGCGAGATCGGCGCCAAGATCGGCGACCTGAACCGGCCGGTGCTGCGCACGCTGCTGGCCACCGCCGACGACCATCGCCTGCTGCCGCGTCCCTACCTGTGGGGCCTGGCCGACACCTTGCGCGCCGGCGTCGAGGGGCGCGGCCAGGTCGCCCATCTGCTGTGGGGTCGGCAGTACATCAACGAGACCCCCTGGCACGTCTGGCCCAGCCAGATCGTCTCCAAGCTGCCGCTGGCGACCCTGCTGATGCTGGCGCTGGCGCTGGCGGTTCTGCTGCGTGCCCGCCTGGGCCGCGGCGAGCGTGTCGACCGGGTGTCCCATGGGTCCGCTGCTGCGGCCGCCGGGCTTCGCACCGGGGCGTCGTCAGCGCCTGCTGGTCAGCCCGACGCGGTGCCGGTGGCGCCCTCGTCGTCAAGCGGAGCACCGCCCGCACCGCAACGCGATCCCGACGGTCTCGCGGCGCGTCCCCATGATGCCTCCGGGCTGGCCCTGCTGATGGTGCTGATCATGGCCGGCGGCCACCTCGCCGCCCTGGCCGCCTCGCAGGGCGCCTATGCCGGCATCCGCCATGCCCTGCCGGTGGTCCTGGCCCTGCTGCTGGTGATCGCGCTGGCGCTGCGCCAGGTGATCGTCGAACTGCGCGCGCCCGGCGCGGCGCCGCTGGCGCGGTTCCATGCTGCCGCCTTCGCGGCGCTGCTGACCACGTTGCTGGTCGCCACCCTGCCCGAGCCACGCCTGTACGAGTTCCACAACCGCCTGGCCGGCGGCAGCGAGAACGCCTGGCGCAACTTCTCCAACGAGTCGGTGGACCTGGGCCTGCGCTTCCATGAGATCCGGGCCTTCCACGACCAGGTGGTGGTCGACGGCGAGCTGCCGTTCTACGGCAGCCGGTCGCGCCAGACCGAAGGCGCCGGCATGCGCATCCGCAACCTGGTGGAGTCGCTCGACGACGACAACGTCGACGGCGTCTACGACGGCTATTTCCTGATCCGCATGGGCGCCCTGCTGCCCTGGCCCGCCTACGACTGGGACCCCGACACCTTCTACGCGGAGACCGAAGAAGCGTTCCGCGCCGGCAACATGCAGGTGCGCAAGGGCCGCATCCGCGACCCCCGCGCGCGCGCCAACAGCATCGCCGGGCGACTGTTCGACTACATCTACCGCGACAACGGCGACGACTGGGCCATGGTCATCCGGCGCGGCACCGAAGTCCTGGCCGTCGACCCCAGGATGGTCGCCGGGCACATCGAGATCGGCAACGCCCATGTCCGCCTGGGCCAGCGCGAGGGCGCCCTGGCTGCGTACCGGGCCTTCGTAGACCAGACCCTGGTGCCCGCGGACCCGGACTTCGTCGCGCAGGTCCGCCAGCAGATCGCGCGGATCGAGGCCAGCGAAACCCTGGACGGCATCGCCCCGATGCGGCAGCCGTTCCTGGAGTAGGCCGGCGGCGGCAACGCGCCAGGCTTGCTTTCACCCTGGCGTAAACTGGCCTCGCCCTGTTCGCCAGGCATGACGACGGATGGGGCCAGGTTCGCGTGCGCCCTGCCGGAAGTGAACCTGACCCCGTTCTCTGCGCCTGCCAGTGCGACGGCACCGCACTTCTCCCCTCCCCCGCCGTGCGGGGGAGGGGCGGGGGAGAGGGCCGGCCGCCCCGGCAGCTGCAAGGGGGTCAGGCCGCCACGCGCCGGATGCTCTTGACGGCCGCACCCAGGGCGCGATGCGCCTCTTCCAGGTCATGGTCCGCCTGCAACCCGAGCCAGAAGCGCTCGCTGGTCCCGAGCGCCGCGGCCAGGCGCACGGCGGTGTCGGCCGTGATGCTCCGCTTGCCCAGCACGATCTCGTTGATGCGCCGGGGCGGTACGCCGGCGGCGCGCGCCAGCGCGTTCTGGCTGATGTTCAACGGCAGGAGGAACTCCTCCAGGAGCACTTCGCCGGGGTGGATGTTGGGCAGGGTTTTCATGGCTGAGCTCCGGATCAGTGGTAGTCGACGATCTCGACGCCATGCGCATCGCCATCCTTCCAGCGAAAGCAGATGCGCCATTGGTCGTTGATGCGGATGCTGTGCTGGCCCTTGCGCCCGCCCCTCAATGCCTCCAGCCGGTTGGCCGGCGGGATCCTCAGGTCCTCCAGCGAGCTGGCGCTGTTGAGCATGCGCAGCTTGCGACGCGCGACCTGCTGGATATCCGCCGGCAAGCGCCGGGATCGCGTTCCCTGCCAGATGCTCTCGGCTTCACGGTCGGCAAAGTCGCGAATCACGGGGCAACCATAACGCCGTGCGTCATATGACGCAAGCCGTCATGACTGGCTCCGGACCGGGCGCCTGGGACCCGGAAGCGCCGCGATTGCCGACAGTTCCGGCCGGAGGGCGCCCTCCGGCATGCGGAACACGTTCGCCTGCGCCCTGCCGGAGGTGGCCCCGACTTCGTTTGCCCAGGCCATGGTCGCCGGCGCCCCCATCGACGAAGGCCACGATTGCTACCATCTTGCCGGGGGCAAACCTCACCCGAACCGGACTACAGGATTGGCATGGCCAGCAGCGAAAACCCCATCCAGCCATGCAGCTCCCTGGAGCAGGTTCGCTCGCATATCGACCGCATCGACCGGCAACTGGTCGGCCTGCTCGCCGAGCGCGGCGCCTACGTGAAACAGGCCGCGGCGTTCAAGACGACCACCGCCGACGTCCGGGCACCCCAGCGCGTGGAACAGGTCGTCGCCCGGGCGGTGGCGCAGGCGCATGAGCTGGGCGCCGACCCCAAGGTCACCGAAATGGTCTACCGCGCGATGATCGCCGCCTTCATCGCATCGGAGCTGGCCGAGCATGCCGCGCTGCACGCTGCACCGAGCCAGGACTGAGGACCAGGTCGCCGGGCCGTCGAACAGGGCCATGCAGCCTTCGCCTTGCTGGAAGTGAACCTGACCCCGATACCGAGATCATGTATCGTCCCGGGCACATCGGCGAGGAGTGACGGATCGCCGAAATCGAATACGCCGGGGGCGGTTCCATGCGCCGGATCCTGGCCGCCGAGGGACTCCGGGCGTGGCGCCGTGGGCCGCAAGCCGGCCCGGGCTCGACGGCCGGTCGCCGGCCCCGGACGCGCCCCCCGGCGAAGCCCCACGCAGGAGACTGGACGTGCTGCAACTCCGCCCGAACTGCGAGTGCTGCGACAGGGAACTGCCCCCCGAGGCCGAGGCCTTCATCCGCACCTTCGAATGCACGTTCTGCGCGGCGTGCGCCGCGGACGTGCTCGGGGGGGTGTGTCCCAACTGCGGCGGCAACCTCTGCCGGCGGCCGGTCCGGCCGCCCCCCCTGCTCGTGCGGTACCCGGCTTCGACGGCCCGGGTCGGCAAGGCGCGCGGCTGTGCGCCCGGCTGAGTCGTCGGACCGCGCCGACCCGGCGTCGCCAGCCGGACCGACCGGCGGCAGGGACGAACCGCTGCTGCGGATCAGCACGGACCGGGCGGAACTGGATCGCAACCTGATCCATCGCTTCCTCAGCGAAGCCTCCTACTGGGCGCGGGGCATCTCGCGTTCTCGGGTCGATCGCGCCATCGACAACGCGCTTTGCTTCGGCGGCTTCGTGGGTTCGGCCCAGGTGGCTTTCGCGCGCGTCATCACCGACTACGCCACCTTCGCCAACCTGGTCGATGTGTTCGTGCTGCCGGACCATCGCGGCAAGGGCCACAGCAAGGCGCTCCTGGCCGCCGTGTTCGGCCATCCGCAGTTGCAGGGGCTCAGACGTTTCACGCTGGCCACCTCGGATGCGCATGGGCTGTACGCGCTGTTCGGCTTCGCCCCGCCCCGACGCCCGGAGACGCTCATGGAGCGCTACGACCCGGACGTCTACGCGCCGGACGTCGACGCCCCGGGCTGACCGTCGCCGACCGATGGGGGTCGGGTGCGCCTTCGTCCGGTCGAAGGTGGACCTGGGCCTGTTGCCCTGAAGGGCGGTCGGGCTGGCTTTCGCCCTGGCGGAAGTGAACCTGACCCCGTTTCTCAGCGCGGCAGGGTGCCGACGTCGGGCAGCCGCTCGATGCCTTCGGCGCGTTTGGCGTCGGCGACCATGCGGCGGACGTCGGCGAGCAGGGCGCGGGCGTCGTAGAGGATGCCGTCCTTGATGGTGTAGCGGACGCCGCCGACGCGGACCGGTTCGTTGTCGGCGCTGACGCGCACGGCGCCGGTGCCGTACAGCACCTTGAGGTCGGCCAGCGGGTTCTCGGCGACCACCACCAGGTCGGCCAGCTTGCCGGCCTCGATGGAGCCGATGCGGTCGGCGGCGCCCAGGGCCTCGGCGCCGGACAGGGTCGCGGCGCGGATCACCTCCAGCGGGTGGAAGCCGGCCTCGCGCAGCAGCTCCAGTTCCTCGATGTAGCCGAAGCCGTAGGTCTTGTAGATGTAGCCGGAATCCGAGCCGACCGTGACCCTGCCGCCGTGGTTCTTGTAGTCCTCGATGAAGGCCATCCACAGCGCGTAGTTGGCGCGCCAGGCGGTCTCCTGCTCGCTGCCCCAGGCGAACCAGAACGAGCCGTGGGCGCGGCGGTTGGGCGCGAAGAAGCGCCACAGCGCCGGCAGCGTGTAGTCGGCGTGCCACTCGGCGGTGCGCGCGCGCATGAAATCGCGGGTCGCCTGGTAGATGGTGAAGGTCGGATCCAGGGTGAGGTCGAGGGCGATCAGCTCGTCGCGCACCGCGTTCCATTTCTCGCTGCCCGGCCGCGCCGCCTGCGCCCACAGCCGGCCGGCGTTCTCGAAGCGGTGCTGCTCGTCGCCGTAGTTGTAGTCGGCCGGGTAGTCCTGCACGGTGCGGTCGACGAACAGCGCCTCAGGCAGCCCGTACCAGTGCTCCATGGTGGTCAGGCCCCAGCGCGCGCTGGTCAGCACGTTGACCCGGCGCACGTCCATCTGGGCGTGGTGGGTGGCGGTGCGCAGGCCGCGCTCGCCGGCCTCGCGGATCGCCGCCTCCATGATGTCCGGCCGGTAGCCGAAGAACTTGATGCCCTCGGCGCCGCGTCGGGCGACTTCGCGCACCCACTCGCGCGCCTGCTCCGGCGTGGTGAACGGCCCGTCCCGGCCCTGCCCGAAGAACACATAGGGATGGATGCGCGGCGCGGCGATGGCATTGGCGGCGCTGCGCTCGCGCTCGCGCAGGCACCAGTCCAGCCCGTTGCCGCAGCCCGGATCGCGCACGCTGGTCACGCCATGCGCCAGCCACAGCCGGTACACGTAATCCGCCGGCGTGCCCTGCTCGCGCCCGCCGATATGCCCGTGCAGGTCGACGAAGCCCGGCAGCACGTAGTGCCCGGCCAGGTCGATCTCGCGCCCGCCCGCCTCCAGCTTCGGCCGCCGATCCTCGTCAATCGCCACCCCCGGATAGCCGACCCCGGCGATCCGCTCGATGCGGTTGCCACGGATGACGATGTCCACCGGCCCATTGGCCGGCGCCCCGGTGCCGTTGACCACCGTCACCCCGCGCAGGATGAGCTGCGGCCAGGGGCCTTCGCCGGTGTCGCGGTCGGCGCCGGGGGGAATGGCGGCGGGGGTGGGGAGGCTGGGCAGGAGGAATAGGAGAAGGGCGAATAGGCGGGGCATGGATGGGCGCGAAGTGGTGAGTGTCGAGATGCTACAGGGTGCAGGTTTGTCGGCCGGGCCGCTGGCCGCTCGGCACGGGCGGAACGGCGCAGGGTGGCAAGCGAGTAACGCATTCGGGCAACTGATGATTGCGTCCGCATATCTAAGGCACCGGGACTGTGGGCAACCCCAGACAAGTTTCAGGGGAATAGGCGTCGGTCTTCTGCACAGCAAACTCGCCTGCTTGCGTCCAAGCTCCGCCGATGCGACGATTCCACCACGCCACTTCTACTGGCCGGGAAAGGCGGACGGACTCAGGAGGATTGGCCGCGCCCCCGCTTTTGGGCAAATAACTGATTTTGCAGACTACCTCACCACCCGTGCCCCAATCTCCGCCTGCTCAGACGCTCTCGGTTCTGCGGCATCTTTCCGTCTAATGGTAGTTGGGTATCGAGCATGGCCCTCATCAACCTGCAGCTTGGCATTGAAAAGCCCAATAACGTGTACCGCCTAGTGTTGGGGATGGAATCAGTACCCTCATCGCATGGCGATGACGTGCATTACCTTCTGCTCCACGCAATCGTGAACTGGCACGAAGGCGAGCTGCAGCGGGAGATCTTCTGCATTGCAATGCAGTACTCGGACATCCTCGGTGAATTTGTCAACGTGTCCCAACCGGCACACATAGCTGTTGAAGACCTTGATACGCTTCAGGAGCATTTCGCCTCCTTCATCCGAAGGCAAAGACAATCTCAGTAGGGAGTGTAAGTACCGTGGCTGTCAATTCGTTCCGACCGCGAAAGTACGAAGACCATGAAATCGTCGACTCCAACGGCAAGGTCGTTGGCCACATCCGTGTAAAGCCGAGCGGTGTGCTTTGGTCTCCTAAGAATGGAAAGGACTGGTACGGCATTTCTTTGGCGCAGTTCTCCAAATTTGTCGAAGAGAATGGCAAGAAGCAGTCTAAGTAGACCTCAGTCGCAACCCAATATGCGTTCAAGCCGACCGTTGGTGGGATGGCTGGCTTCAAGAATGCTGCCGACCAGTGGCTTAGAGCGGCGCTAGAAGGAATCAGGGAGTCCATCGCCGTGGAGTCATACAAGTTCGAAATGAAGGGACGCGCGTTCGACGGGAGTGACCGTTTGGACAAAGTCGCTGCCGGCCTGACTGCACTCCAGCACGTTTTCGATGACCAGTTCCGTGCACTGACGGATAGGAGGCGTCTTTCTGATCGATTCAAGCGAGGATGGAGGAACCTCATGAAGTACGCAGTGACGTTATCAGCTCTTTTGGCGCTATTGGTCTTGGGAGCCTGCTCTGCAGAACAATCTCCTGCTTCTTCCGAGCCCAACGAGCGAACGTCAACGACAAATCCAGGTGATTTCGCAGATCTTATTGATGCCGGGATTCTCGCTGTCGTACGGGCCAATGGCAACGGAAGCTCTTCGGGAGCTTCCATGGAAGGAATCATCCAGAACTCTTCCTCAAGACCTGTTCACGTCGACATTATCATGTCCAGGCCCGTCTTCTTTCGAAACGGAGGGCGAGGACAGAACATGATCGCATCCATGATCCTCAATGGAGACAACAGCTATTCACAGTCTCGAGGCAATTCATTTGTTTCCCTCAGGCCCAACGAGCAAAGCGGCGTCAAGTTCATCGCCTACTGCGCCGACTTTGAGAAAGATAATCCAACCCCCAGTGAGACCTTCACTGTCGACACCGCTCCACCCCATCTTGTTAATGTAATGAGGCGTGTGGCAGCTCATGCCCGCGCAAATCCAGACGCGGACTTCACTGTTCCAGCTCAAGTCGCTGTATGGCTCGCGCAAGGTGTCAACTCGGCTGAGATCGCGAAACGATTTCCTTTCACTGCCAGTGACGAAGTTCTTGCACGAAGTTTCCTCCAGTAGGCAAGTTGAGGTCATGGTTGTCGACGTACGACAACTGCAGGACTTCGTCCGTACCGCCCGCGCCTATTGTGCGTGGGCGGAGGAGCCTGCGCTGTCCAACGACGAGGACATGGCAACGGCCGCGCGGCTCCTGGCCAGGCTGTGTGCCGAAGCTTACGAACTACCGGCATGCTTCGACGACGAGAATGCGCCGGACGTGCCGCGCGAACAGTGGGAGGCGGTGAGCCGACGGTTTGCCGCGTTGCCTTTCGACTGCTACGTGTCTTGCGCCGCGCCATCCAACCTCGAGTCACCGGAGCCTGTGGCGGGCTATCTCGCCCATCACCTCACTGAGATCTGGAGCGACTTGCGGGCTGGGCTGGCCCTGTATGACAAGGGAAACGAGGCATCGGCCGCCTGGGAGTGGAGGGAATCGTTCCACAGCCATTGGGGCCGGCATGCGACGAGCGCACTGCACGCGATCCACTGCTGGCGCACATAGACTTCGGCTTTGCGCCCGGTGGCTCGTTGCGGCTCACCTCGCATCCTCCGCTGACGGAAGGAGCAGGACGGCAGGGCGTCATCGCGCCCCCCTTGCACAAGCAAGAGAGGCGGGGCTTCGACCATCATTCGCGCTGACCTTGAGCGCGATTCCTGCTGGCGTACGCGCCTCTCCACCAATCAGCCGGCGGGCTTCCTCACCCGCACATGCACCTCCGCCAGCTGCCCCTCCGGCACCGCCGACGGCGCTCCGGTCATCAGGCACTGCGCGGTGGTGGTCTTGGGGAAGGCGATGACGTCGCGGATGGAGTCGGTGCCGGCCAGCAGGGCGGCCATGCGGTCGATGCCGAAGGCGATGCCGCCGTGCGGCGGGGCGCCGTACTTGAGCGCGTCCAGCAGGAAGCCGAACTTGGCCTGGGCCTCGTCGGCGCCGATGCCGAGCAGGTCGAACACGGTGGCCTGCAGGTCGCTGCGGTGGATGCGGATGGAGCCGCCGCCGATCTCGTTGCCGTTGAGCACCATGTCGTAGCCGCGGCTGACCGCGCCGGCGGGGTCGGCGCGCAGCTGGGCGATGTCGTCGACCGCGGGCGCGGTGAACGGGTGGTGCAGGGCCACGAAGCGGCCGGCCTCGGCGTCCCATTCGAACATCGGGAAGTCGGTGACCCACAGCGGCGCCCAGGTGTTGGCGACGCGGCCCAGGTCGTGGCCGGCCTTCAGGCGCACCGCGCCCATGAAGTCGCAGACCTGCTGCCACGGGCCGGCGCCGAACAGCAGCAGGTCGCCAGCCTGGGCGCCGGTGTCGGCCAGGATCGCCGCCAGCACCGGGGCGTCCAGGAACTTGGCGATCGGCGAGTTGACGCCTTCGATGCCCTTGCCGGGGTCCTCGACCTTCATCCAGGCCAGGCCCTTGGCGCCGAACTTCGCGGCATGCGCGGCCAGTTCGTCGATCTGCTTGCGCGACAGGGTGGCGGCGCCGGGCAGGCGCAGGGCGGCGACGCGGCCGCCGGCGTCCTCGCCGGCCCAGTCGGCGAACACCTTGAAGCCGCAGCCGCGCACGGCGTCGGCGAGGTCGACCAGTTCCAGGTCGATGCGCAGGTCGGGCTTGTCCGAGCCGAAGCGGCGCATGGCCTCGGCCCAGGGCAGGCGCGGGAACGGCGCCGGCAGCTCGGCGCCGGCGACGGCGCGGAACACGTCGCGCACCATCGCCTCGACGGTGTCCTGGACATCGCGTTCCTCGACCCAGGCGAACTCGATGTCGAGCTGGGTGAACTCCAGTTGCCGGTCGGCGCGCAGCGCCTCGTCGCGGAAGCAGCGGGCGACCTGGTAGTAGCGGTCGAAGCCGGCCATCATCAGGATCTGCTTGAACAGTTGCGGCGACTGCGGCAGCGCGTAGAACTCGCCCGGGTGCATGCGCGCCGGCACCAGGAAGTCGCGGGCGCCCTCGGGGGTGGCCTTGGTCAGGATCGGCGTCTCGATGTCCTGGAAGCCGCGCTCGTCCAGCCAGTGGCGCAGCGCCTGCACCAGGCGGATGCGGGTGCGCATCATGCGCTGCATCTCCGGACGGCGCAGGTCCAGGTAGCGGTAGCGCAGGCGGATCTCCTCGCCGGGGTTCTCGTGGGCGTGGAAGGGCAGCGGCTGCGCCTTGTTGAGGATCTCGATGGATTCGGCGACCAGCTCGACGCGGCCGGTGCGGATGCGCTCGTTGACGCTGTGCCGGGCGCGCACGGTGCCGGTGACGCGAAGGCAGTCCTCGTAGCCGACCTGGGCGGCGGTGGCGAACACCGCCTGGTCGGGCTCGGCCACCACCTGCAGCACGCCCTCGTGGTCGCGCAGGTCGATGAAGCAGACGCCGCCCAGGTTGCGGGCGACGTCGGCCCAGCCGCACAGGGTGACGGTCTGGCCGATCAGGGCCTCGTCGACGAGGCCGCACAGGTGGGTACGCATTTCAGGGCCGATCCGGAACAGGGGAACCGCGCATGTTAGCAAGGGCGGGACCGGGGACCGGGGACCGGGGACCGGGGACTGGGGACTGGGGGCTGGGGGCTGGGGGCGGCCTGCGGCAGTGCGGGTGCGGCCGCGGAATCCGGGAAGCGCAGCGCGCTTTGCTCCCCTCTCCCCCGGGAGAGCGGCCGGGGGTGAGGGCCGGGGCTTGCCATGGTCTTCATCGCCGCCGGCCCGGCAACGCGCTGGTCGAAGCGGCCCTCTCCCCCGCCCCTCCCCCGCCCGCGGGGGAGGGGAGAAGTGCAGTGCCGTCGCAAGGGGACAATCGCATGCACGGCCGCCCTGCTTCGCCCGCCCCGCCCGCGGGGGCGAGGACAAGTGCGGTGTCGTGGTCGGTTAGGGCCGCCGAACCCGGAAAGCGCAGCGCGCTCTGCTCCCCTCTCCCCCCGGGAGAGGGGCCGGGGGTGAGGGCCGGGGCTTGCCGTGACCTTCATCGTCGCGGGGTCGCCGTGCGCGTGTGCAGGCCGGCGCGCAATCATGCGGCGGCCGTGGGCGCCGGGCCGGAGCCCGGCGGCGGACTTCAGCGCACCGCGGCTTCGATGAAGGGCGGCGGCGGCGGCTCGACGGGGATGCGCAGGTCGAATTCGACGCGCAGTCGGCGGCCTTCGTGGCGTTCCTCGAACACCAGGCGGCGCTCGGGGTCGTGGGCGATCAGCCAGCGGGCGTCGGCGCCGCGGGCCGGCTGGTCCTCGCGCAGGAACAGGGCCACCGAGCGTTCCTCGATGGGGAACTCGACCTCGCCCGGGGCGGCGCCGGCCTGGCCGCGGCCGCCGTAGCCGCTCAGGGTGGCCTCGGTGCCGTCGTCGGCGTGGTTGAGCACGCGCAGGTCGACGTTGGCATCCGGCGTCGCCACCAGCAGCAGCACGCGCGAGCGGTCCTCGCCCAGGGCCAGGCCCAGCGCCTTGATGCCGGGCTCGCAGGTGCGCACGGACAGGATCAGGGGGGTCTGCTGCCAGGCCGGATCGACGCCGGCCGGCTCGTCGACCGCGACGGCACCGGCGAAGGCGGCGCCGCACAGCGGCTCCAGGGAATCGAACAGGGCGATCGCGGCGGGCGGCGGCACCGGGGCGGTGCCCTGCGTGGCGTTCTCGCCGCCGCGGCAGGCGGCCAGCACCAATGTCGCGGCCAGGACCGGCCAGGCGGCCCTCACGAGGCGGCTCCGCTGCTGGCGGCGGCGGGCGCCGGGCTGGCGGTTGTGGAGGCGGCCGGCGCGGGCGTCGCGGGCGTCGCCGCCGGCTTGTCGCCGCTGGCCGGGGCGCTGCCCTCGTCCTTGCCGGCCAGGTTGCGCTTGCGGTCCTTGTCGGACTTGAAGTCGGTCTCGTACCAGCCGGCACCGGCCAGGCGGAACGAGGGCGCCGACAGCCGGCGCTTCACGGTGGACTGGCCACAGGCCGGGCAGGCCGACGGGTCGGCGTCGGACATCTTCTGCAGGCGCTCGAAGCCGTGGCCGCAGGCCGTGCAGTCGAATTCGTAGATGGGCATGGGCAGGTCTCCATGGATCGGTCCGGGCCCCAGATGGGGTCCGCAGGCACGCCGGACAAGGCCGGGGCGGCCGCGAAGGATGCCACAGGCTGGGGGGACCGGGGACCGGGGACCGGGGACCGGGGACCGGGGACTAGGGACTAGGGACTAGGGACTAGGGACTAGGGACTAGGGACTAGGGACTAGGGACTGGGGACTAGGGACTAGGGACTAGGGACTGGGGACTGGGGACTGGGGACTGGGGACTGGGGACTGGGGACTGGGGACTGGGACCGGGGACCGGGGACTAGGGACTGGGGACTCGGGGATGGCAACTCGGTGATGGGGAATCGGGGACGGGGGCTGCGGACTCTGGACCGGGCGCAGGCAGCGGGGGCCATCGATCCAGAGGCGGAGCGCGCTTTGCTCCCCTCTCCCCCTGGGAGAGGGGCCGGGGGAGAGGGTCGGGGCTGGCCAGGATCTGCATCGCTGCGATTCCAGGCGCGCGCGCTGGCCGCGGCAGCCCTCTCCCCCAGCCCCTCCCCCGCCCGCGGGGGAGGGGAGAAGTGCGGTGCCGGCGCTCGCCGGTGGCGTCTGCCCGTGCAACGCCCACCGCGGCGGCACGGGTCAGATGGAGGCTTCTTCGAGGGTGCCGGAGACTTCGAGCCAGTCTTCTTCGAGGGTGCCCTGCTCGGCGACCAGGCGGCCGCGTTGCTGCAGCAGTGTGGCGACGGTGTCGCCGCCGGCGGCGTAGACGGTGGGGTCGGCGAGCTGGGCCTCGCAGGCGGCCAGTTCGGTGGCCAGGGCGGCCAGGCGCTGTTCGATGCGTTGCAGGCGGGCGCGCAGGGGGCGCTGGGCCTCGCGCTGGCGGGCGGCGGCCTGGCGGCGGGCGCGGGCGTCGGGGGCGCTGGTGTCGGCGGTGGCCTCGGCTGCGGTTTCGACGGGGGGGACGCTGCCGCTGCGGCCGCGCAGCCAGCGCGCGTAGTCGTCCAGGTCGCCGTCGAAGGGCTCGACGCGACCTTCGGCGACGCGCCAGAAGGTGTCGCAGGCCAGACCGATCAGGTGGCGGTCGTGGGCGACCAGGACCAGGGCGCCGGGGAAGTCGGCCAGCGCCTCGGCCAGGGCCTCGCGCATGTCCATGTCCAGGTGGTTGGTCGGCTCGTCGAGCAGCAGCACGTTGGGCTGGGTCCAGGCGATCAGGGCCAGCGCCAGGCGCGCGCGTTCGCCGCCGGAGAAGCCGTCGACCGCCTCGTAGGCGCGCTCGCCGGCGAAGTTCCAGCCGCCCAGGAAATCGCGCAGGCGCTGCTCGGCCACGCCCGGCGCCAGCGGCCGCAGGTGCTCGATCGGGCTGGCGCCCTCGCGCAGCGACTCGACGGTGTGCTGGGCGAAATAGCCGATACGCAGGTCGCGGTGCGCCAGGCGCTCGCCGGCCAGCAGTGGCAGGTCGCCGACCAGGGTCTTGACCAGGGTCGACTTGCCGGCGCCGTTGGGACCGAGCAAGGCAATGCGCTCGCCCGGTTCCAGCGCGAAGCGCACGCCGGTCAGCACTGGGCGCGGCGCGCCGGCATAGCCGGCCTGGGCGTCGTCCAGGCGCAGCAGCGGCGACGGCAGCCGGTCCGGCGTGGTGAACACGAAGCGGAACGGGCTCTCGGCGCGCACCGCCTCGGTGCCGGCCAGCTTCTCCAGGCGCTTGACCCGCGACTGCGCCTGCTTGGCCTTGCTGGCCTTGGCCTTGAAGCGGTCGACGAAGGCCTGCAGGCGGACCCGCTCGGCCTGCTCGCGGTCGTGGGCGATCTGCTGCTGGCGCAGGTGCTCGGCGCGCTGCCGCTCGAAGCCGGTGTAGTCGCCGGTGTACAGGCGCGCGCGGCCGTCGTCGATGTGCACGACGTGGCTGCACACCCCGTCCAGGAACTCGCGGTCGTGCGAGATCACCAGCAGGGTGCCCTCGTAGCGGCGCAGCCAGTCCTCCAGCCAGACCACGGCGTCGAGGTCGAGGTGGTTGGTCGGCTCGTCGAGCAGCAGCAGGTCGGACGGCGCCATCAGCGCGCGCGCCAGGTTCAGGCGCACCCGCCAGCCGCCGGAGAACTCGCGCACCGGCGTGGCATGGGTGTCGGCACCGAAGCTCAGGCCGTGCAGCAGGCGGCCTGCGCGGGCGCGGGCGTCGTAGCCGGCCAGCTCGTCGATGCGGTGGTGGGCGGCCGCCGCCGCGGCATGGTCGCCAGCGGCGGTGGCACGTGCCTCCTCGGCCAGCGCCGCGGCCAGCGCGGCATCGCCGCCGATCACGTAGTCAATGGCGGCATCGGGCAACGCCGGCGTTTCCTGCGCGACCGTCGCCACCCGCTGCCCCGCCGGCCGCTCGATGGCCCCGGCATCGAGGTCCAGCTCGCCCAGCAGCGCCGCGAACAGGCTGGTCTTGCCGCAACCGTTGCGGCCGACCACGCCCACCCGCCACCCCGGATGCAGGGTGATGTCGACACCGGACAGCAACAGCCGCCCGCCGCGCCGCAGCGCGAGGTCCTTGAGACGGATCATGGCGACATGATAGCCGGGCGCCGGTGCGGGCTCGCCGGACAGCAGGGCCGCGGCGCGGGCGATGGGACGGCTGGCGCGCCGGGCTTCGGGTTCCCTGCCCGTCCACCGCATCACTTCCCGCTACGACCGCGCGAGCCAGGGATGCTGGCCACCCGGACACGTCGCGCGCGCCGGTCCGACGACGATCAAGTTCCGGGCAAGCGCCGGCCCTCTCCCCCGCCCCTCCCCCGCAGGCGGGGGAGGGGAGAAGTGCGGTGCCGTCGCACGAACGGGACAGGCGCTTCTGCTCCGGCTTCTGCTCCCGCTTCTGCTCCCGCTTCTGCTCCGGCTTCTGCTCCGGCTTCTGCTCCGGCTTCTGCTCTAGCTGCTGCTCTAGCTGCTGCTGTCGTTGTCGCTGCTGTAGCTGTTGGTATCGCTGCTGCAGCTGTAGCTGTAGCTGTAGCTGTAGCTGTTGCTGTTGCTGTAGCTGTAGCTGTAGCTGTAGCTGTAGCTGTAGCTGTTGCTGTTGCTGTTGCTGTTGCTGTTGCTGTTGCTGTTGCTGTTGCTGTTGCTGTTGCTGTTGCTGTTGCTGTTGCTGTTGCTGTTGCTGTTGCTGTTGCTGTTGGCGGACAGGATGTCCGCGCTTTTCCCGGGGCCCCACGCGGTCCGGCGGGGCACGGCCGGATCAGCCGCGCCGGAGGCGCGGACGGCGCCCGAGGCGCCGTCCGACGCGTGGGCCATGGATGGCCCTTGAGCGTCGGCCCGGACGGGACACGCGAACCCCACGGGCAGGATGCCCGTGGGGCGGACCGCCTGGGGCGCCCTTCTCTTTGGCTGGTGGTCTCTAGACTGGAGTGCAACA
>JAHCAT010000014.1 GCA_019634735.1 Lysobacterales bacterium
CGGGCGCCACGCCCGGCGGTGCCTTCGAGCCGCTCCAGGAGCCGCTGCCCGGCGGCCGCGAACCGCCGCTGCCGCAGGACCAGGCCTTCGTGGTCGAGGCGATCGCCCTCGATGCGACCCGACTGCTGGCCCGCTTCACCATGCCGGCCGGCTACTACCTGTACCGCGACGCCACGCGGCTGCGCGTCGACGCCGGCGACGCGCTGCTCGGGCAGCCGCAGTGGCCGGCCGCGACCGCCCACGAGGACGAGCACTTCGGGCAGGTCCAGGTGTTCTTCGGCCAGGTCGAGGTGCCGCTGGCGATCGCCCCGGAACGCGCCGGCACGGCCACCACGGTGACCCTCGCGGTGGACCTGCAGGGCTGCCAGCTCGACGGCATCTGCTATCCGCCCATGCAGCGCGGCCTGGTGGTCGACCTGCCGCCGGCATCGCCCGAGGCGATCGCCGCGGCGCGCACGGCGATCGCCGCCGAACCGCCGTCGCCCCCGGCCCTGGGCGAACCGGCCACGACCGTCGGCAACGCCATGCCCGCCACCGCCGACGACGGCAGCCTGCTGACCCGCGGCGGCTGGCTGACCCTGGCCGGCTTCCTGCTGGCCGGCCTGCTGCTGGCGTTCACGCCCTGCGTGCTGCCGATGGTGCCGATCCTGTCCGGCCTGATCGCCGGCGCCGGCACGGTGACCACGCGGCGCGCGTTCACGCTGTCGCTGGTCTACGTGCTGGCCAACGCGGTGGTGTTCACGATCGCCGGCGTGATCGCCGGCCTGGCCGGCCAGAACCTGCAGGCGCTGTTCCAGAAGCCATGGATCCTGATCTCGTTCGCGGCGCTGTTCGTGGCGCTGGCGTTCTCGATGTTCGGCTACTACGAGCTGCAGCTGCCGGCGCGCTGGCAGAACCGCCTGGCCAGCGCCAGCAACCGCGGCGCCGGGGGCTCGCTGGCCGGCGTCGCGCTGATGGGCATGCTCTCGGCGCTGATCGTCGGCCCCTGCGTGGCGCCGCCGCTGGCGGCGGCGGTGGCCTACATCGGCCAGACCGGCGACCCGGTGCTGGGCGGCGCGGCGCTGTTCGCCCTGGCCATGGGCATGGGCCTGCCGCTGCTGGTGGTCGGCACCGGTGCCGGGCGCTGGCTGCCGCGCGCCGGCGCCTGGATGGACACGGTCAAGGCGCTGTTCGGCGTCGCCTTCCTGTTCCTGGCCTGGTGGATGCTCGAGCGCATCCTGCCGCCGGCCTGGACCCTGGCCCTGCTCGGCGCCCTGCTGGTCGGCTGCGGCGTGTTCGGCGGCGCGCTCACCCTGCTGCCCGCCGATGCCGGCCGCGCCCGGCGCCTGGGGCAGGCGCTCGGCGTGATCGCCCTGGTGCTGGGTGCCGCACAACTGGTCGGCGCCATGGCCGGCGGCAACGACTGGCTGCGGCCGCTGGCCGGCCTGCGCGGCGGCGCGGCGCAGGTGGCGCCGGTGCAGTTCGAGAAGGTGGTCGGCGAGGCAGGGCTGGACGCGGCCCTGGCCCGCGCCGCCGCGGACGACCGCCTGGTGCTGTTCGATTTCTATGCCGACTGGTGCGTGGAGTGCAAGCGCATGGAGCGCTACACCTTCACCGACGAGGCGGTGCGCGCGGCGCTCGGCGACGTGGTCCTGCTCAAGGTCGACGTCACCGACCAGACCGCCGACGACGTCGCCCTGCAGCGCCGCTTCGGCATCATCGGGCCGCCGGCGACGCTGTTCTTCCGCGACGCCGCCGAGCTGCGCCCGTTCCGGCTGGTCGGCTTCGAGGCGGCGCCGGCGTTCGCGCGGCGCATCGGGCAGGCCGGCCAGGCGCGGCCATGAACCGTCGCCTGCTGCTGCCCGTGCTGCTGGTGGCGTTCGCCGTGGTCGGCGGCAGCGCCGGCTTCCTGCTCGGCGGCTGGCTCTACGACAACCCGCCGGCCCCGGCCGGCGTCGACCAGGTGGCGGTCGGCCAGCCGGTCCCGGACTGGTCGCTGGACGACGTCGACGGCCGCCCGGTGCGCCTGTCCGACAGCGCCGGCCGCCTGCGCATCGTCAACTACTGGGCGAGCTGGTGCCCGCCCTGCGTCGAGGAGATGCCGATGCTGGACGCCTGGGCGGCCCGCCACGGCGACGCCGTCGCCGTGCTGGGCATCGCCGAGGACGACGAGGACGCGGTGCGCGGTTTCCTGGCCGACCACCCGGTCGCCTACCCGATCCTGCTCGCCCGCCGCGAGCTGGCCGGCTCGTCCCTGCAGGTCGGCAACAGCCGCGGCGTGCTGCCCTACACGGTGGTGATCGGTGCCGACGGCCGGCTGCTGGAACGGCGCGCCGGACTGCTCGACGAGGCGCGCCTGGACGACTGGCTGGCACGCTTCGGCGCCGGCCGGCGCTGACCGACCGGCGCCCGACGTGGAACAATCGGGGCAGCCTGCAGCGCCGCACCGCCCCGCGACCGCCGCAACCACCCGCCTTACGAATCCGCTCACGAGGAACCCGCCATGGTCCGTCGCCTCACCCTGATCGCCCTCGCCGCCGCCCTCGCCGCCTGCGGCCGCGAACCCGCGCCCGCCGCGCCCGAATCGGGCCCCGCGCTGTCGGCGTCGGCGCGCGCCACGCTCGACCGCTACCAGGACCAGGCCCGCGACTTCGCGGCCGCCATCGTCGAGAACGCCGGCGCCGCCGACGAGCTGGCCGCGCACGCCGACGAGCTGCTGGCCAGCGCCGAGGCGGTGCTGCCCGAGTTCGTCGCCGCCCGTCCGCACTGCGAGCCCTACCTGTCCGAGGCGCTGCGCCTGCGCAAGCTGTGGACGGCGATGACGCCTGAGCAGATCGAGGCCGGCTACCACAAGGACGGCGCCCTGCCGGCGGTCGAGGACGCCGTCTCCTGCTACCACATGAAGGACCTGGTGGTGCATCCGCTCACCGCCCTGGCCTTCCTGGCCCAGGACCCGCCGGACGCGGCCGCCGCGCGCCGCGAGATCGACGAGGTGATCGCCCACGTCACCGTGGTCCGCGACATGCGCTGAGCGCGCTCCGGACGGCCGCGGCGCCGTCCGCGATCGCGCGGCGTTGTCGCGGCAACGCCCGCCGCCTCAGGGCTCGAAGCCGTCGCCGAAGATGAGGTCGGTGCCGGGCAGCTGGCCGCTGGCATCGCGGCCGTCCAGCTCGCGCAGCCAGGCGATCAGGTCGGCACGGTCGCCGACGGACAGCGCACGGACCCGGCGGTGCGGCTGGGCGCGGGCCAGGTCGCCGGGGCCGGACACCACGATCTGGTCCAGGGCCAGGGGCGGCCAGCCGCCGGACTGCGCAGTGACCACCACGGTGTTGCCGGTGCCGGGCGCCAGGGCGACGTCGTCGATGGCCAGGGTGCGCCAGTCGATGCCATTGCCGGTCGCCGGCATCTGCAGGTTGCGGACGCTGCCGTTGACGCTGACGGTGAAGTTGAACTGACCCGCGCCGGCCGGCCAGGCCAGGCGCAGCTCGATGCGTCCGTTGCCGCCGGGGCCACCGGCGACGCCTGCCAGGGTGACGCTCGCGCCGGCGCTGCCCAGCTGCACGAAGCCGCCATGGCTGGCGTTGCCCTCGTTGAGGTCGATGAAGTTGGTGACCGCGCTGGCGCCACCGGCCAGCGCACCGGCCTCGGCCTGGTAATCGGGTCCGCCGGCCACGGCGAACACGTCATCGAGTGTGTCGGCCGAGCCGTCGTGGAAGTACGGCGGGTTGTCCCAGACGCCCAGCAGGGTCGGCGTGTCGATGCCGTCCAGCGGGGCGCCCAGGCGCTGCCCGGAAGTGGTGCGCAGCGTGCCGACGTCGTGGCGCTGGCCGTCGCGGAAGCCGCTGGCCGGCGCATGGCAGGTGGCGCAGCCTTCGGCGGCGAACACCGCCTGGCCACGCACCGCCGCCGCCGTCAGCTGGCCGCTGGCCTGGCGGTGCGGGCTGCGCGGCAGGCTGGCCAGGCCCAGCGAACCGACATAGGCGGCCAGGTCGTCCAGCTCGGCGCTGAGACCGGTCTTGGCCGGCCCCAGCGGGTGCTGGGTGGCGGCGAAGTCGGCATCGCTCATGAAGCCGGTGCCGCCGAAGAACAGGCGGATGTCGTTCTCGAAGTCCTGGATCTCGTCGAAGTTGCCGGTCCAGTGCACCAGGCCGTGCGCCAGGCCGGCGCGGCCGCGCAGCTCGATGTTGTTGCGCAGGCCCTCGCCGCGGCCGGTGAAGTCCCAGACCCGGCCGTCGCTGCCGCCGTCGAGATGGCAGGTCGCGCAACTGATGTAGCCCTCCGGGCTCATGCGCGGGTCGGATGCGCGGTAGAACAGCCGCTTGCCGCGCGCCACCGCCGGGGCCAGCGCTTCGCCGGCCGTGAGTGCCACGTGGCTGGCGGTGCCGGACTGGCCGCCGCTGGCCAGGAAGTCGTCGACCGATCGCAGCGAGGCGCTGCGCGACATGAAGTTCTGCACCACCAGGTCGCCGCCGGCGAGCAGCACGCCCTGCGGCGCGCCCTGCACCGGCCAGCGCCCGGCCACGCCCTGCAGACCCGGCGTGGTGTCCAGCGCCAGGGCATCCAGGACCAGCACCTCGTCGTTGCCCTGCAGGCCGACGAAGGCGTAGTCGCCGAGCGGCGAGAAGGCGACCGAGGCGGGCGAGTCGGCGTTGTCCAGGTCGCGGCCTCGGCTGTCGTCGACGCTGTTGCCTGCCAGGTTCAGCACGATCACCTGGGCGCGCACGGTGTTGTCCGGATCGAGCTCGTGGCGGCCGTCGAAGAACTGCAGGCCGCGCGTGGTGTTGTCCTTCTTGGCGGTGATCCAGGCGCGGTTGGCGCGCGGCGAGATCGCGATGGCGGTCAGGTAGTTCGGCACGCCGCGGCCGTCGGCCGAGGAATCGGTCGGGATCGCCCGCATCGGCAGCCGGATGCGCCGGGTCAGGGTGAAGGGACCTGCGGCGATGTCGTAGACCTCGCCATGGTTGCGCGCCGAGACGAAGCGGGTGACCAGCACCCGGGCGCCGTCGCCGCTGACCGCGATCGCCCGCGGCGTCGGCCCGACCGCCAGGCTGTGCACGTCGAGGGTGCCGGTATCGATCTTCAGCACCCGGCCGGCGCCCTGCAGGGCGACATAGGCGGTGGCGCCGCCCGGCGCCATGGCCACCGCCACCGGTGCCGAGCCGTAGCCGGTGGCGATCGACTGCACGACCGCCCCGCTGCCGGCGTCGAGCAGGTCGATGCGGTCGGCATCGAAGCCGGCGACCCAGATCCGGCCGGCGCCATCGACCGCCACCGAGCGCGGGTCGGCGCCGACCGCGAACTCGCCGGTGCGCGTGCGCGTCGGCCGGTGCACGCGGCTGACCGTGTCGTGGTCGGGATTGACGATCCACAGCGTGTCGCTGGCGGCGTGCCAGGCGATCGCGCCGCTGGCGGTGGGCGCCGGCCCTGCCGGCACCGCCTGCACGGTGACCCGGGTCGCCCGCGTGCTGATCGCGCCGTGCGGGTCGCGCGCCTGCACCTGCAGGGTGTAGCGGCCGGCCGCCGCATAGCTGTGGCTGGCATCGCCGCTGGCGGTCCAGGCGGTGCTGGTGCCGTCGCCGAACACGAACCGGTACTGCACGGTGTCGCCCGGATCGGGATCGACGGCGGTCGCGCTGGCCGACACCGGGGCGCCGGGCGCGGCCGGGTAGGGACCGGCACCCAGCGCGGTGATCTGCGGCGGCTGGTTGCCCGAGGCGCTGCCGCCGGTGGAGAACCGGAAGCCGTAGCCCTCGATGCCGTTGCCGGCGACGTCCTGGATGCCGCCGGCCGGAAACACCACCTCGTACTCGGTATCGGCCGCCAGGTCGTCCACCGGGACGACGTTGAGCTGGCCGCCGGAGGTGAAGTTGACCAGGGCCTCGATCGGCGCGCCGCCGACCGGCCGGACGATCACGGTGCTGCCGTTGACGATGGTCTCGGCGCGCAGGGTCTCGTGGATCAGGAAGGCCAGCGGCGCGGTGCGCGGCCAGCTGGTCTGGTTGGGCCGAGGACGGTGGTAGCCGACGGTCGGCCCGCGGGTGTCCGGCTCGGCCTGGTGTGCCCAGATCCGCCAGGCCTGCTCGGTCATGCTGCCGACGCCGCCGGTGACCAGCAGGTTGCCCAGCGGCAGGGCGAACTGGCTGGTGTCGCGCCAGGCGCCGCCCGACTCCGAGGGCAGCGCCAGCACCGGCTGCTGCGGGTTGCGCATGTCGATCTTGAAGCGGCCGGTGAACGCGAAGTTGTCCTGGAACTGGGCGTACATCGGGCCGTCGCGCCAGTTCGTGCTGGCCACCACGTCGGCGACCAGGGCAGGCGCGGCCGGGTCGCTGAGGTCGACCACCTGCCAGCCGCGCAGGCCGTCGTTGCGGCGCGGGAACAGCAGGTACAGGGTGTCGCCCTCGCCCCACAGCTCCGGCCAGTAGCCGCCGGTTCCGCCCTGCTTGAAGACGCTGAGCAGGGTCGGCGGCGTGCCCTGGTTGCGGAAGGTCGGCTTCATGTCGTACACGGCGACGCCGGACAGGGTCTGTTCCTCGCTGGCGACGATCAGCAGGTCGCCGAACAGCAGCGGCATGCCCATCACCCCGCCGCTGACGGACAGGTGGTCCCAGTCCGCCCACAGCGTGGTGGCGACCTGGTTGGACGGGCTGCTGCGCCGGCCGATCGCGAAACGGCGCTGGTCGAGGTTGTAGAACCAGTTGCCGCCGATGTTGCCGTTGCCCGGGTCGCGGAAGCCGACCACCCAGCGCGGCACCGCGCGGCCGCGCTCCCAGGCCATGTTGTGGAAGCCCTGCGGCGCGCCGGTCGGGAAGTTCACTCTCTGGTACTGCTGGTAGCCGGTGCGCCGGAACAGCCAGTTGTCGCCGCCCAGCTGCAGGTCGGCGTTCTGGAACACGTAGCCGTGCGCCTGCATGTTCATCGGCCCGATGCCGAAGTTGGCGACCATCTGCGGCGTCGCCAGCAGGGCCTCGCTGGAGATGTCCCAGGCCTTGATGTGCAGGCTGCTGCCGGCGGCGCTGGAGGGGTGCTCGGGGATGGTGTAGAGCAGGCCGCCATGGAAGGCGATCAGGGCGCCGCGGCCGTCCGAGGCGAAGCCCTGCGGGCCGGTGGTGATCAGGGTGCCGGGGGTGCGCGGCGCGTTCGGGAAGCCGGCCTGGGACCAGGCCGTGCCGGCGCCGGCGAGCAGGGCGGCGAGGCCCAGCAGGGCGCCACGGGCCAGGCGGGCTGGCCGCGGCAACGGACGTGCGGATGCGTTCGACATGGAATCCCCCCGGTTCCAGTGGTCAGCGGAAGACCGGATGCTGGCCGCTGCGGCGCCGGCGAACCGTGATGGACCTCACATTCGCCCGGGCCGGGGCGCCACGCTCAGGCGGCCGCGCGCGCCTCCAGCGCCGCTACCGCCGGCAGGGTCTTGCCTTCCAGGAACTCCAGGAAGGCGCCGCCGCCGGTGGAGATGTAGGACAGCTTCGCGCCGATCCCGTACTTCTCCACCGCCGCGATGGTGTCGCCGCCGCCGGCGATGGAGAACGCGCTGCTCGCCGCGATCGCCCGCGCCAGGGCCTCGGTGCCCTTGCCGAAGGCATCGAACTCGAAGACCCCGACCGGGCCGTTCCAGACCACCGTGCCGGCGCGCTTGACCAGCTCGCCGTAGCGCAGCGCGGTCTCCGGCCCGATGTCCAGGACCATCTCCTCCGAGCCCACCGACTTCGCCGACTTCACGGTGGCGCGGGCCTCGGCCTTGAACTCGCTGGCGACGGCGACGTCGCTGGGCAGCGGGATCTCGGTGCCGCGCTCCTTGGCCAGCGCCAGGATCCGCTTCGCAGCCGGCAGCAGGTCGGGCTCGTAAAGGGACTTGCCGACCAGGTGGCCGGTCGCGGCCAGGAAGGTGTTGGCGATGCCGCCGCCGACGATCAGCATGTCGACCTTCTCGACCAGGGTCTCCAGCAGTTCCAGCTTGGTCGACACCTTGGCGCCGCCGACGATCGCCAGCAGCGGCCGCTTCGGCTCGCGCATGGCCCGGCCCAGGGCGTCCAGTTCGGCGGCCAGCAGGGGTCCGGCCACGGCCACCGGCGCGAACCGCGCGACGCCATGGGTCGAGGCCTGGGCGCGGTGGGCGGTGCCGAAGGCATCCATGACATAGACGTCGCACAGGGCGGCCATCTTGCGGGCCAGCGCCTCGTCGTCGGCGCCTTCGCCGGCCAGGAAGCGGACGTTCTCCAGCAGCACCACCTGGCCGGGCTCGGCCTCGACACCGTCGATCCAGTCCCGCACCAGGGGCACCGGCGCCTCCAGCTTTTCCGAGAGCCAGGCGGCGACCGGCGCCAGGCTGGCGGACTGGTCGACGACGCCCTCCTTCGGCCGGCCCAGGTGCGACATCACCAGGACCCGCGCGCCGGCATCGCAGGCGGCGCGCAGCGTCGGCAGGGCCGCCTCCAGGCGCTGGCTGGCGGTGATGGTGCCGGCCTCGTCCATGGGCACGTTCAGGTCCTCGCGGATCAGCACGCGCTTGCCGGCCAGGTCGATGTCGCTCATGCGGAGAAAGGTCATGGGCTGCGGCTTCCGTGTCTTGGCAGTGGGGCCGCGCGCTGCGCCGGCGGGCCCGGGCCGGCCATGGTAATGCACCGGCCGGCGGGTCCGGCCGGGCTGGCCGGGGACGCGGAGCGTGACCGCTTCGTTAGCGCGTCTTAACCCGCGCCCTGCACCCGGCTGCTAGTTTCACTTTTATGACAGGGGCGAAATCCACCATCACGCCAGGGGCAGGGCCCGGCTGGCGCGGAGCGGCTTCGCGGGTGCCGATGACCGGCCTGCCCGGCTGGCCGCTGCTGGCGCTGCTGCTCGTCGTCGCGGCAAGCGCCTGGCTGCTGCGCGACCTGGTGGTGCAGCTCGATCCCGCGCTGGCCGGCGTGCCGGGCGAGGACGGCCCCGATCCCGACCTGCCCGGGCGGCGCTGGGCCAACGCCCTGCCCCTGCTGGTCCCCGCCCTGGTGCTGCTGGCCCTGCTGCGCCGGCCGGTGCTGGCGCTGTGGCTGACCAGCCTGCTGGCCGCCGGGCTGTACGGCATCGACGCCCTCAAGTCCGCGCACCTGGGCGTGCACCTGGTTCCGGCCGATTTCCAGCTGCTGCCGCAGGTGCTGGCGAGCAGCGGGCTGTACCTCAACTACCTGCGCGCCGAGGGGCCGGGCTGGCTGGCCGTCCTGGTGCTGGCCCTGGCCACCCTCGCCCTGTGCTTCGAACCGCCCCGGCCGTGGCTGCGCTGGCCGCAGCGGCTGGCCTGCGCGCTCGCCGCCGCCGCGCTGCTGCTGGCCCTGCTGCGCGGCTGGCCACCGGTGGCGGCCCTGTACGACAGCGAACGACTCGGCTTCGTCGCCTGGGTGCCGGACGAGTCGACGGACCGCGCCGGCCTGCTGGCGAGCCTGGTGAAGCTCGGCGCCCAGGGCCCCTGGCGCCTGCCGGAGGCCGACCCGGTGTTCGTCGAGCACGTGGTCGCGCTGCACGCCGACGAGGCGCCCGGGGCGATGGTTCCCGATCCGGCCACGCTGCCGGACATCGTGGTGTGGCAGAGCGAGTCGCTGTTCGACCTGGGCCGCATGGCGATGCCAGGCGCCGCCCGCCACCAGCCGGCGCTGGCCGACGCCCGCCGGCGCAGCCATCACGGCAAGCTCAGGGTGCCCACCTACGGCGGCGGCACCGTGCGCACCGAATTCGAGGCGCTGACCGGCTACCCGCTGCACGCCTTCCCCGGCATCGACTATCCCTACACCGCGCTGGCGCACCGGCCGGTGCGGGCCCTGCCCCAGGTGCTGCGCCGGATCGGCTACCGGACCCTGGCCATCCACCCCTACGACGCGCGCTTCTGGAGCCGCAACCGCGCCCTGCCGAACCTGGGCTTCGACGACTTCCGCGATGCCGCCTGGTTCGACGGCGGCGACTACCACGGCTGGTACATCGGCGACGACGCCCTGCTGCGCCATGTCGTCGAGGCCCTGGACGGGCCGGAGCGCGAGGACGATGCGCCGCGCTTCGTGTTCGCCATCTCCATGGAGAACCACGGCCCCTGGCACGAACGTCCGGGCATCGACAGCCGCCGACTGGCCGGCATCCAGGTGCCCGAGGCGCTGGCCGGGGCGCCGGCCACCGAGCTGGCCCATTACCTCTACCACGCGCGGCGCGCCGACGAGGCGCTGGCCGCCCTGATCGACCACGTCGCACGCCGCGCGCGGCCGACGGTGGTGCTGTTCTACGGCGACCACCTGCCGGCCCTGGACGAGGTGTTCGACCAGGTCGGCTTCGCCGACGGCGCCCGCGCCCGCAGCCAGCCGGTGCCGTGGCTGCTGTTCGACAACCGCACGCCGCGGCAGCGCGGCCGGACCGCGGCCGGCATCCTGCGCAGCTACCACCTGGCCAGCCTGGTGCTGGACGCCGCCGGCATCCAGGCCAGCCCGCGGCAACGGGTGCTCAGTGCCGACCGCGAGCGCCACGGCCAGACCGGCCTGGCCAGCCCCGCGCTCGACCCTGTGCTCGACTACGACCACGCCCTGGCGCACCTGAGCTGGCACTACTACCGGCTGGCACCGGATCCCGCCACGCCCGGCGACGGCGAGCCGGCGGCGATCCCGGCCCCGCCCTGAGCCTCGACCCGGAGGCCTCCTGTGGCCGCTGCGGCGGCCTTGCGTCCCGGGGCAACAGCCGGTCCGACCCGCCCGCGACCGGGCCCACCCGCTCCTGGGGCACTTGAACCCGCGTGCCGGAACGCGCAGGCTTGCACCCGATGTCCCTGCGCGCCGCCCTGACCGTGCTGCTGTGCCTGGCCCTGCTGGCCCGGGCCGGAATGGCGTTCGGCTTCGCGACGCCGCCGGCCGCCGAGGCCGCCGCACCGAACGGCGTCGCCGCAATGGCGACCGACTGCCACGGCAATCCGCTGCCGGCCCCGGCGCCGGCCGATCCGGACCCGGTCGCGTGGACCTGCCTGGACTGCGACTGCGGCTGCCTGGCCGTGGCCCTGCCGGCGGCGACCGCCAGCGGCGGCGTCCACCCGCGGCCCGACGGGCCGCGCCCGGACCTGCGCGATGGCCGGGACCAGGCCTGCGCGACGCCGCAGATCCGGCCACCGATCGCCGCCTGAGCCGTCGCGGCGGCGCCCGGCGCCCCCGCCTTCCCCGTCCCGCACCGCGGCGCAGCGCCGCCGGTGCCGTCGTTGCGTCCAGGTGATCCGATGACCCGACCTGCCTCCCCTGCCCTTGCCCTGCTGGCCGGCCTGCTGCTGGCCGGCTGCGCCAGCCTGCCGGCCGACCGCGGTCGCGGCGAGCTGGCCGCCCGCCTGCCGGCGGGCACCGCCCTGCCCGATCCCGCGCAGGCCGCGCCCCTGCCCGAGCTGCCCACCGGTCCGCTCGGCCCGGACGACGCCGTCGCCCTGGCCCTCGCCGCCAGCCCGGCGGTGCGCGCGATCCTCGCCGGACTCGGCCAGGCCGCAGCCGACCGCTTCGAGTCCGGGCGCATCCACAATCCCCGGCTGTCGCTGGGCCGGCTCGGCGAGGAACGCCACGCCGGCCTGGACGTGGTGCTGTCCGACCTGCTCAGCCTGCCGGCGCGCAGCCGGATCGGCGCCGAGCGCTGGCAGGCCGACCTGGCGCAGTCCGCGCACGCGCTGCAGGCCTACGCCGGCCAGGTGCGCGCGGCCTGGTACCGGCTGGTCGCCGCCGGCCAGATCGCCGGCCTGCGCGCGGCGGTCGCCGACGCCGCCGGCGCGCGCGTCGAGCTGGCGCGCCGCTTCCACGCCGCGGGCAACATCAGCGCCCTGCAGCTGGCCCGCGAGGAGGCCGCCGCGACGCTGGCGCGGACCGACGCGGCGCGGGCACGCAGCGAACGGCTGGCCGCGCGCATGGCGCTGGCCGAGCTGACCGGCCTGGCCGGACGCAGCAACGCCTGGCGCACGCCCGAGCGCCTGCCGCTGCCGGCCGGCGAGCCGCCCGCCGTCGCCGCGCTGCTGGCCGGCACCGCCGAGCATCGCCAGGACCTGGCCGCCGCCCGCGCCGCCCTGGCCGCCGGCGAGCGTGGCCGCCGGCTGGCACGCCGGCTCGCCTGGCTGGGCGAGATCGAACTCGGCGTCGAGCGCGAGCGCGAGGGCGACGAACGCCGCAGCGGCGCCTCGATCGCCCTGGAGCTGCCGCTGTTCCACCAGGGCCAGGCCCGGCGCGCCCGCGCCGACGCCGACCTGGCGGCCGCCGATGCCCAGGTCGACGCACTGCAACTGGCCGTGCAACGCCAGGTGCGCACCGCCGCCGAGCGCGTCGCCACCCGTCGCGGGATCGTCGAGACCTACCGCGACGCCCTGCTGCCGCAGCGCAAGGCGATCGTCGAGCGCGAACAGGAACGCTACGACTTCATGCTGATCGGCGCCTTCGACCTGATCGCCGCCCGCCAGCAGGAGTACGACGCCTGGCAGGCCTGGCTGGAGGCGATCCGCGACTACTGGCTGGCCGTGGTCGAGCTGGAGCTGGCCGCCGGCCGGCCGCTGCCGCAACTGCATGCCGGCACCGACAGCGCCGGCAGCGCCGATGTCCTGGCGCCGCCCGACGCCGGCGGCGGCCACGACCACGACCACGACCACCACCATCACCACCTGCACGGAGACACGCCATGAAGCTGCGTCGACGCGACCTGTTGCTCGGGGCCGGCGCGGCCGCCCTTCTTCCCGCCATCGCCCGTCCGGAACCGGTGGACGGCACCGGCATTGCCGTGGCGCCGCCGCGCGACCGCCGGCACGGCTACCGGCCGGTGCGCACGCTGAACGGCTGGACCCTGCCCTGGCGGCTCAAGGACGGCGTCAAGGAGTTCCACCTGGTCGCCGAGGAGATCGAGCACGAATTCGCGCCCGGCAGCCGGGCGGTGTGCTGGGGCTACAACGGCACCACGCCCGGGCCGACCATCGAGGCGGTCGAGGGCGACCGGGTCCGCATCTTCGTCACCAACCGCCTGCCCGAGCACACCACCATCCACTGGCACGGCCTGCTGCTGCCCTCGGGCATGGACGGCGTCGGCGGCCTGACCCAGCCGCACATCCGGCCCGGCGAGACCTACGTCTACGAGTTCACCCTGCGCCAGCACGGCACCCACATGTACCACCCGCACGCCGACGAGATGGTGCAGATGGCGATGGGCATGATGGGCCTGTTCGTGATCCATCCGCGCGCCGGCGAGGCGCGCCGCATCGACCGCGACTACGCCCTGCTGCTGCACAACTGGGCGCTGCACCCGGGCACCGCGCGGCCGGACCCCTCGGTGATGCAGGACTTCGACCTGTGGACCTTCAATTCCAAGGTGTTCCCGGCGATCGATTCCCTGGTCGCGCGCAGCGGCGAGCGGGTCCGGGTGCGGATCGGCAACCTGTCGATGTGGAACCACCCGATCCACATGCACGGCGTGCAGTTCGAGGTCACCGGCGGCGACGGCGGGCGCTGGCCGTCCGGGCAGTGGCGCCGCGAGGTCACCGAGATCGTCGGCGTCGGCCAGATGCGCGACCTGGAGTTCACCGCCGTGCCCGGCGACTGGGCCTTCCACTGTCACATGGCCCACCACGTGATGGGACCGATGGGCCACGGGATCCCCAACACCCTGGGCGTCGACCAGCGCGGCGTCGAGGAGCGCATCCGCCGGCACCTGCCCGGCTACATGGCGATGGGCGAGGGCGGCATGGCCGAGCACCAGGAACACGTCGACATGGGCCACATGCGCGGCCCGGACAACACCGTGGCGATGATGGCCGGCAAGGGCCCGTTCGGGAACCTGGAGATGGGCGGCATGTTCACCGTCATCAAGGTCCGCGACGACCTGGCCCGCGACGACTTCCGCGACCCGGGCTGGTACCGCCACCCGGAAGGCACCGTCGCCCGGCGGGTCAGCGCCGATCCGGACTTCGGCCAGCCGGTCCGTGCTGCGGCGTCGCCCGGTGCCGCAGCACCCGCGACGCTGCCCCGCGCGACCCGCGGCGGCCACCGTCACGATTCGGGCACTCCGTGAACCGCGGATAGGGTGGCGCGCGTCCGGGGCTTGCTGGCGCGAGGCGCCAGGCCCCGGGAGCGTCGACCCGCTCCATGCCGTGTCGCAGAAGTCCCGCTGCGATGGACCCACGCGTTGATGGGCGACCGCGCTTCGGATATGCAGCGATCAACTCTCCCCGGGGGGCGTTGCAGCCCCCCGGATAGCCATCCGCCCGCGCCTCGGATCGCGGGACTGCGCGTGCCGCCACGCCATGCCGCGTGGCGACCGGCGCGCCTGGCCCGTCAATCGAACGTGTCGGCGAACAACAGGTCGTTGCGGGCACCGCGCAGGGTTGCGACCAGGGCGCTGTTGGCGACACGGACCGTAAGCGCGGTGATCAGGCTGCCCGAGCGCAACAGCTGCGTGACCGGCTGCATGCCGCCGGTGCCGCCGACTTCGATGCGGTCGGTGACCCAGCCGCCGACACCGAAACTGGGGTCGGGACTGAAGTCGCGGCGCAGGCGCAACAGGGCCAGCTCGGTCCGGTTGTCCGGGTTCGTGCTGGTGCCGGCCAGCAGGTAGCGGCCGTTGCCCTGGCGCAGCAGGGTGCGGCCGTGGTCGGTGTTGTAGCCGGGCGCGTTCGGATCGCCGCCCTGGTTCAGGCCGTAGGTGCGGTGGCCGGCCGGGCCGAAGCTCGCGTCCGGTTGCCCATCCGGCCGCCAGCGCACCAGCAGGAACTCCGACTTCAGGTGCGGGGCATTGGCGTTGTGCCAGCTTCCGATCTGGATCAGCGAACCATCGCGCTCCAGCAGCGAGTCGTAGGTGATCCCGCCCCCGTACGCGGGGTCGCTGCCGGTCGCCACGGGCAGGTTGAGGAGGCTGATGCCGGGCGCATGGTTGCCGAAGCCGATGTCGCCGGAACCGCTGGGCTGCACGCGGACCACGAACTGCAGCCGGTTCAGGATGTCGTCGCCGGACCACAGGTCGCCACTGGCCACCAGCCGGCCGTCAGGCATGGCGTGGATGGCGCCGATGTGGTCGACCGGCTTGGGCAGTGCGAAGTTGGCGCGACCGGCGTTGCCGAAGCCGGGCACCGGGCCACCCTGCGCGGTGAACAGGGCCAGGCCCAGGCGGCGGCCGGTGGCCGAGCCGACGATGCCGGCCACGGCGACGTGACCGTCGGCGGTGAAGCTCATGCGCCGGGGCAAGTCGAGGTTGTCGCCGCCCAGGTTGAAGGGGATGCTCAGGCGGCCGCTGCCGAGCAGACTGGTGTCGGCAAGGCCAGCGGCGGTGAGGCGGTACAGCTCGAAGTCGCCGCAGCCGCTGAACAGCAGCCAGGGCCGCTGCTGTCCGTCGATCGCGGCATGGGTCAGCGATCCCTCCGGGCAGGGCGGCGCCAGGGTGATGAAACCGTCGTTGCCGAAATCGAAGTCGAACCAGCCGTCGGGCAACAGGCGATAGACCAGGGCGCGGAACTGGTTCGGCGCGACGCGCACGCTGGCGAAGACGTACAGGCGCTGTTGCGCGCCTTCGGCGAGCGTGACCACCCTGTCGAACTCGCTGCCGCCGTACGGCCCCGGGTAGAAGCCGAAGCCAGGGAACTGGGCCTCGGTGCCGAAGCCGATCAGGCGGTCGCCATCGGCGGCGGTGGACGGTAGGTGCCAGACGGCGAGACACAGCGACAGGACGGAAAGCAGCAGGCGGGACATGGCGGAGACTCGTGGAGGGACACCGGCATGTACGGCGCCCCCGGACCCCGGGGATCATCGCCAGCCCGGGTTTCCTTTGACATCTCGCCCTCCGGTGGTCGGCGCGGATGCACGCACTCCTCTCCCATGGCACAAGAGGCGGCCATTCCCGCTGCACACTGGGCCGTACTCGTCCCGCGGCGATCCCCTGCCGGCATGCTCAGCAGGGGTTGGACCCGGTGATCGCGAAGCGGACCCGCCAGATGCGTCGATGGCGATCCGGTCCGCTGCGGTGTTGAGCTGCGAACCGTCGCCCCGCAGGCACGATTGGCGGGGCCGCCGAGCGCCTGCATCCTGCTCCCCTGGAGCATGCCTTCGCGCGCCAGCTCAGCACCCGGCCGTCCATGGCCGGGATGAGGACATCTGCGTTGCTCCCGCTCAGATGCGCGACCGGAGCACGCCCCGCAGACGGCCGGCGGCCAGCAGCAGCACCAGCGCGCCGAGCAGGAGCACCCCCCAGGCCGCCAGGGACGGCACCGGCTGCACGCCGCCGGTGGTCGGTGGCGGCGTGGTGCCCAGCGGCAGGAAGCTGCCGGGCGCCCCTTGCGGCAGCGCGAACACGCCGAGCGGCTGGTTGCTGCCGTCGCCGGCCGCGAACACGCGGATCAGCGTGCCGGCCGGCAGGTTGACCGGCAGCGGGTTGATCAGGGTGGTGCCGCCGCCCGGCGTGGTGATGCGCAGGTCGTAGCTACCGCCCGGCAGTCCGAGGTAGCCGGTGACGTCGCCGAAGGTGACGCCGGGCACCACCGGGGTGCCGTCCTCGAGGCGGACATCGGCCAGTACCGCGGCGCCGGAGGCGAACGGCGCAAGGTGGCCGACGCGGATACGGATGTCGCCGGCCGGCGGCGGCGTCTGCTCGTCGACCAGGGCGATCAGGCCCAACGGCTGGTTGCCGCCGTTGCCGACCGCGATGGCCGTGTAGTCCGTGTTCGCGGCCAGGCTGACGTTGGCGCTGATCGCCGGGCTGCCGCTGCCGACCGGGAAGATCTCGACCAGATAGTCGCCGGCAGGCACCTCGAGGTAGCCGGTGGAACCGCCATAGCTGACATTGGTCAGCGCGGTGGTGCCGTTGAGCGCGATGTTGACGGCGGTGCCGGCGCCGGGGGCGAACGGCGCCAGGTGGGCGACCTGCAGGCGCGCGGTGCCCGGCGGCGGCGTGGTGCCGAGCGGCAGGAAGAAGCCCGGCGCGCCCTGGGGCAGGGCGAACACCCCCAGGTCCTGGTTGACGCCGTCGCCGACGGCGAAGGCACGGATCAGCGTGCCAGCGGGAAGATCCACCGGCAGCGGATTGATCAGGGTCGCGCTGTCGCCCGGCGCGGTGATGCGCAGGTCGTAGCTGCCGCCCGGCAGGCCCAGATAGCCGGTGACGTCGCCGAAGGTCACGCCCTCGACCACCGGCGTGCCGTCCTCCAGGCGGACGTCGGCCAGCACCGCGGCGCCGGAGGCGAACGGCGCGAGGTGGCCCAGGCGCAGGCGGATGTCGCCGGCGGGCGGCGCGGTCTGCTCGTCGACCAGGGCGAGCAGGCCGAGCGGCTGCTGCACGCCATTGCCCACCGCGATCGCGGTGTAGTCGACGCCGGCATCCAGGTTCACGTTGGCCGAGATCGCCGCCGTGCCGCTGCCGACCGGGAAGATCTCCACCAGGTAGTTGCCCGCGGGCAGGTCGATGTAGTCGGTGGAATCGCCGTAGCTGACGTCGGTGAGCGCGGTGCTGCCGTTCAGCGCGATGTTGACGGCGGTCCCGGCCCCCGGGGCGAACGGCGCCAGGTGCGCGACCTGAAGGCGGGCGGTGGGGGCACCGGCGGTATCGGCGACGGCGGGCAGCGCGGCGAGGCTGAAGGCTGCCGCGGCGAGCAAGGAAAGGACTGGTTTCATGACGAACCCCTGGGTGGAAGACGGTGACGCGCTGCGTCTTCCGCATCGTTGCCGGCGATCCGTGGCTGTCGGGTGAGCGATCGCCGCGATTTCGTGGGCGATGCGTGAACCCGTCGCACGAGGCTCACGACGCCTCGACGATCGTGGCGAAGGCGTGAGCTTCGACGCGCGTCGCTCGTCGGAGAACGGCCTCGTCGCACGGGCGCATTGCCGCGCCACTGCGCCGCCAGGGCGCCCGGTCGGCAGGGCCGTCCTCGGGCCAGCCTGCCGACCGCTGCCCGTCGACGACCGCCGCAGCCTTCGCCGCTACTGCGGATCGATCGGATCCGGATCGCCGTCCAGGAACCGGCCGGCCCGCCGGGTGATCTCCGCATCGACGCCGATCACGCCATGCCCGGCGCCCGGGACCACAATCAGTTCGGCCCGTTCGAAACGATGTCGCACGGCCTCGAGGTGGTGCAGAGGCGTGGCCGGGTCGATGCGGCGACTGAGCAGCAGGGTCGGGATCCGGATCTCCCAGTCGGTGTCCAGCGGCTGGGCAGGCACGCCCATCCAGTCGCACAGGGCGTACTGCCACGGCGCCGGACGCATGACGTCGGCGAACTGGGGCCAGGCGGCGAGCTGCTTGTCCAGCTTGGCGGGATCGAGCGGCGGGTTGTCGCGGCAGCCGATCAGGTGGTGGGCGAGCGGGCTGAAGGTCGCGTCCATCCAGAGCGTGGCCGCCGCGTCGAACAGCGCCTGCCAATCCGGGTCGGGACCCGTGCGGGCAAGGCGGTCGAGTAGGCCGGGAAACTCGGCGATGCGATCCTCGCCGTACAGGGCGGAGACGAGCACATCCAGCAGGTCCTGACGCTCGATGCGCATCTCCAGGCTGCGATCGTGCGCGCGCAGATCGCGGGCGACGACCTGCAGGGGCGCTGCACCGAGCCGATCGAGGGCACGCCGCAGTGCGGCGCGGATGCCGCCCTCGTGGCTCGCGCAGCCGGCGAGCGTGCGACAGCGTGCGTCGATCGACGCCAGCAGATGCTCGAAGTCCTCGGGCAGGATCGCCAGGGTGCCACCGCTGCCGGGCGGGTAGACCGAATCCAGGACCAGCCGGTCGACCGGTACATCGGCGCCGCGCACCGCCTCGATGGCCAGGCGCGTGCCGTAGGACTCGCCGAACAGCGCGAATGACCGGTAGCCGTGGACACGGGTCAGGGTGGCCATCAGATCGCGCAGGTCGGCGGCGGCCGTAACCGTCCCGTACAGTCCGGCGGCACGATCCTCCGGCGACACCAGCCGGGCGCAGGCGAGCAGGAACTTGGCGGCCTTGGCCATGCGCTGGCCGTAGTCGCCGGGTCCGGCCAGCACGCTGCGCAGATGGGCGTCGTTGCCATCGCAATGCAGCGACGGTTGCGCCCGGCCGGTGCCACGCTGGTCGTAGAGCACCAGGTCCTGGCGCAGTCCCAGTTGCGCCCGCCACATCCGGGCGGCACGCAGGCCAGCAGTGTCGAGATCGCTGCCGGCGCCCGGGCCGCCGGTGAGGTAGATCACGGCGCGCCGGCTGGCACGCTCCGACTGCCGGCGCAGGATCACCACCGGCAAGCGGATGGCGCCCGCGGCATCCTGCCGCGAGGGCGTCAGCCAGGCGCAGTGCGTGCGGCGACCGGCGCCCACGTCGAACCAGCACTCGGTGTCCTTCAACTCGGCGCCGGCCAACGCCGGCGCCGCTGTGATCAGGGCAAGGGCAGCCGTCAGCAGGCGGGCCAGCCTGTCCCCGCGCCACGCGCGACCGGTCCGCACAGCAGGCGCCACGCGGACCGGGCTGCCCGCCTCAGCCGCCCCGGCGTCCGGCCGCGACCAGCGCCAGCGTGGTGTCCAGCATTCGGTTGGAAAAGCCCCACTCGTTGTCGTACCAGGCGCACACCTTGACCAGGGTGCCGCCCATCACCTGGGTCAGGGTGGCGTCGTAGACCGAGCTGTGCGGGTCGTGGTTGAAGTCCACCGAGACCAGCGGCTTGGTGTTGTAACCGAGGATGCCCTTCAGCTCGCCCTCGCTGGCCGCCTTCAGCACGGCATCGATCTCGTCCTTGCTGGTTTCCCGCGCGGCCACGAACGACAGGTCGACCACCGAGACATTGATGGTCGGCACGCGCATCGAGAAGCCGGTCAGCTTGCCGTTGAGCTCGGGCAGCACCAGGCCGACCGCGGCGGCGGCGCCGGTCTTGGTCGGGATCTGGCTCTGGGTCGCCGAACGCGCCCGGCGCAGGTCCTTGTGGAAGACGTCGGTCAGCACCTGGTCGTTGGTGTAGGCGTGGATGGTGGTCATCAACCCGTGCACCATGCCGATCCTGCCGTGCAGCACCTTGGCCAGCGGCGCCAGGCAGTTGGTGGTGCACGAGGCGTTGGAGATGACCGTGTCGGACGCCTTCAGGGTGTCGTGGTTGACCCCGTAGACGATGGTGTTGTCGACATCCTTCTCGCCCGGCGCGGAGATGATCACCTTGCCGGCGCCGGCGTCGATGTGCGCGGAGGCCTTGGCCTTGGAGGTGAACAGCCCGGTGCATTCCAGCACCACGTCGACGCCGAGTTCGCGCCAGGGCAGCTTGGCCGGATCGCGCTCGGCGCAGACCCGGATGCGGTCGCCGTTGACGACCAGGTCGCCGCCGGCCACCGAGACGGTGCCGGGGAACTTGCCGTGCGCGGTGTCGTACTGGGTCAGGTGGGCGTTGGTCTCGGCATCGCCCAGGTCGTTCACCGCGACCACCTGGATCTCGCCGGTACGGCCGGTCTCGTAGAGGGCGCGGAGGATGTTGCGGCCGATGCGGCCGTAGCCGTTGATGGCGACCTTGACGGGCATGTACGGGCTCCTGGTGGCGGCGGATGGGGGCAAAGGACCGTGATTTTAGCCCATCCCGGCCATCCTCCGGACCGCCGGACGGCGCCCCGCGCGGGTCGGCATACGTCGATAATGGCCGCCCCGAACCGACCCGGCCCGAGGCCCGACGATGCTCAGCAGCTACATCGCCCGCGACGGCCGCGTCGAGGTCGCCGACACCATCGCCGCCCTGCACGACGCCGATCTGGTCTGGGTCGACCTGCTCGATCCCAGCGCCGAGGAGCGCCTGGCGGTCGAGCAGCGCTTCGGCCTGGCGGTACCCAGCCAGGCCGAGATGGGCGAGATCGAGCCGTCGAACCGGCTCTACGAGGAGGATGGCGCGCTGTTCATGACCGCCACCCTGGTCGCCCACGTGGAGACCGGCTCGCCGCGCAGCGCGCCGGTCACCTTCATCCTGGGCGAGGGGCAGCTGATCACCCTGCGCTACATCGATCCGAAGTCGTTCCGCACCTATGCCGGCCACCTGCACAAGGCGAGGCTGGCGGACAAGCGTCCGGTCGGGGTGTTCACCGGCCTGCTCGAGACCGTGGTCGCGCGCCAGGCCGACATCCTGGAGCGGATCAGCCTGGATGCCGACCAGATCTCCGCACACGTGTTCCGACCGGGCGAGGTCCAGCAGGCCAAGCCGCCGGCGGAACTGCTCAAGGACATCGGCCGTTGCGGCGAACTCACCTCGCGCCTGCGCGAGGCGGTGGTCTCGACGATCCGGCTGCTGACCTGGTTCGGGCACCCGGAGAACGGTTACCAGAAGGACCCCGGCGTCCGGGAGCGCATCAAGAGCCTGGGCCGGGACCTGGCTTCGCTGGCCGACTTCGCCAACTACCAGTCCAACAAGGTGCAGTTCCTGCTCGATGCCACCCTGGGCCGGATCAACATCGAGCAGACCAACATCATCAAGATCTTCTCGGTGGCCGCCGCCGCGTTCCTGCCGCCGACCCTGATCGCCAGCATCTACGGCATGAACTTCGAGGTGATGCCGGAGCTGGGCTGGCGCTTCGGGTATCCGCTGGCGCTGGTCGCCATGGTGCTGTCGGCGGTGCTGCCCTTGTGGTACTTCAAGCGGCGCGGCTGGCTCTGAGGGCCTGCGGCAGGACGCCCCACTGCCGCGGCAGCCGCGCAAGGCACCGCGGACCGTCGTTCGCGCAGGCGCCTCTCGAACACCGGCCGACACAACGGAAGCGCCGGCGTCGGCGCGCTGCCGAGCGTGGCCGGTTCGCGCGTCCGGGCTAGACTGGATACCCCGTCATCGCACCTGTCCAGGATGCGCCCTTTCCGGCCCGCCCTTGTCCTCGCATTAGCCGCAATCCTGGCAGCGGCCGCGCCGGCCCGTGCCTTCGGTCCCGACGGCCACCGCATCGTGGGCGACCTGGCCGCCCGGCAGATCGCCGCCGGCACGGCAGCCCGGGTCGCCGCGCTGCTCGCAGGCGAGGCCGACGCCAGTCTCGCTGGCGTTTCGATATGGGCCGACGAGGTGCGGGAACGGCCCGAATGGCGCCACACCGCGCCCTGGCACTACGTGAACCTGCCGCGCGGCGATTGCCGCTACCTGGCGAGCCGCGACTGCAAGGACGGCAGGTGCATCGTCGCCGCGATCGGCGAACAGGCCGAGATCCTGGCCGACCGCAGCCGGGATCCCGCGCTACGTGCCCGGGCGCTCAAGTTCCTGGTCCACTTCGTGGCGGATATCCATCAGCCTCTGCATGCCGGCCACGCCGACGACCGCGGCGGCAACACCTTCCAGCTGTTCTACCTGGGCCAGGGCGGCAACCTGCATGCGCTCTGGGACGGCGGGCTGCTGCGGGCAAGCCGGGAGCCCTGGCGCACGCGCAGCGCACGGCTGGCCGAGGTGCGAGCCGATACCGACACGCGCTGGTCGATTCGGGCGCCGCGCGCCTGGGCAGAGGCCTCCTGCCGCCTGATCGCTTCGGCGGACATCTATCCGCGCCGGCCGGGACGCCTGCCTGCGGACTACATGGAGCGACAGCTGCCCGTGGTGGAAAGGCAACTCGTCCTTGCCGGCGCCCGCCTGGCCGCCCTGCTCGACGCCCTGCTGGCCGACTGACCGAACATCCCCCGCCTGCTGCGAGACTGCTTCGCGCTGGGGCGCCGGGCAGCCGCGCTCACTGCCCAAGCTGTCGTGTCGCCCAGGCGACGATGTCCCCGGCTGCCATCGCGCCCGAATGCCGGGCCCGCTCCTGGCCGCCGATCGACAGGATCAGGGTCGGTATGCTGCGGATGCCGTGCCGCGCCGCCAGGGCGGGCTCGGCCTCGGTGTCCAGCTTGGCCAGGCGCAATCGCGGTTCCAGCGCGCTGGCGGCGCGTTCGAAGTGCGGCGCCATCGCCTGGCAGGGGCCGCACCAGGACGCCCAGAAATCGACCAGCACCGGCAGGCTGGCGCGCTCCAGATGCGCGGCATAGGCGGCGGCGTCCAACGCGACCGGGCCACCGACGAACAGCGGGCGATGACAGCGCCCGCAGGACGGCGACTCGCCCAGACGCCCGTCGGGCACGCGGTTGAGCGCATGACAATGCGGGCAGGCAACCGTGGTTGCGGTCGCGGTCATCGTCGCGCGGCGCTCAGGATCCGGCCTCGAAGCTCTTGTCGCCCAGCAGGACGCGACCGTCGACGTCCTTGACCGTGACCGCAACATCGATGCCCTGACGGACGCTCTGGGTGACCACGCAGAACTGCTCGAACTGGCCGAGGATGCGCTCGAGCTGCGGGTAGCTGGCGGCATTGCCGGGCAGGTGCAGTTCGACATCCGCGCGCGGCAGCCGCCAGCGGCCATCGGCGTTGCGCTGCATGAGCGCGGTGGCCTCGGCCAGCAAGGGACCCGAGGGGTCGTTGCGGAACTTGCGCAATGCGAACAGCAGGCTGGCCGCCAGGCAGTTGGCGACCGCGGCCAGCAGCAGGCGCGAGGGATTGGGGCCGCCATCGTGTCCCAGCGGCGCCGGCTCATCGGTCAGCAAGGCGGCGAGGTCGGTGTCGGGGAAGCTCAGCCGGAAGGCGAAATCCTCCTGCTGTTCGAGACGGACGCGGATCGGCGTGCTGTCGCTCATCGCGGACTCCTGTCAGGGGGGCGGTTCGGTGGCGGGGACCTCGACCCAGAGCGCACCCCGCAGGTCGCCCTCGCGGAAGCCGGTGGCGCGGTCGCCCGGGTACTGCAGGGCGATCGCCTCGGCGATGCCCGGCGCCAGCTCGACGCCATGGCAGAGCTGGCAGGGCGCCTCCACCCGGATACCGCGGGCAAGACGCGCATCGATCCCGTCGGGCAGGCCGTCGATGACCAGCTCGACCTGGTCCTCCGGGGCGCCACCCGTCGCCACCGCGTCGGCGAACCGGGCCAGCACGGCAACTTGCCAGCCGGTTGCGGTGTTGCCGGGGTTGCGCTCGCGTCCGGGGAGAGCGACGCGACCCAGGCGCACGCCGTGCGCCGTCATCACCTCGGCGGCGATCGCCGGCGCCTGCTCGCGGCAGAAGGCCACGGCGGAGACCGGGCCTTCGCTGCCCATGTGGTCGCGAAGCGCCGCGCGCAGACGACCGGAGAAATCGGCGGCGGCGGCACGGGCACGATCCGCAGCCGAGGCCGGCACCTGTTCCGCCCCGGTGTCCGGCGCGCGCTCGCCGGGCGCGGGCGCCTGGCCGCAGCCGGCGACGAGGACCGCCAGCGCCAGGGCCGCGATGATGCCCATCAACCCGGACGCATTGCGAGGACGCAAAGCCACGCCGTCGGAAACGCGTCGTGGTGCCGGCAACGGGCCTTTGCACGGCGAACGCGCGGTCGACGGGAGCTCGAACCGGCCGGCCGCAACCGATAGGCACACAACGCGGATATCTGCAGCCGGAGGTGCGGCCTTGCGAATCATCCGGAACGACCTCATGGCGTGGACTCCTGCGCCCTGCCCTGGCGCTCAAGCAGCGAGAAGTAGAGCAGCGGAATGACCACCAGGGTCAGCACCGTCGACACCAGTATGCCGAAGATCAGGGAGATCGCCAGGCCGTTGAAGATCGGGTCGTCCAGGATGAACGCGGCGCCGGCCATGGCCGCCAGGGCGGTCAGCGCGATCGGCTGGGCCCTGACCGCGCAGGCGTCCACGACTGCCTGCGCGGGCGAGCTGCCCTCCGCCAGCGCCTGGTTGATGAAGTCGACCAGCAGGATCGAGTTGCGGACGATGATGCCGGCCAGGGCGATCATGCCGATCATCGATGTGGCGGTGAACTGCGCGCCCAGCAGGGCATGCCCGGGCAGCACGCCGATCACGGTCAGCGGAATCGGCGCCATGATCACCAGAGGCACCAGGTAGCTGCGGAACTGCGCGACCACCAGGAGATAGATCAGCAGCAGTCCGACCGCATAGGCCATGCCCATGTCCCGGAACGTCTCGAAGGTGATCTGCCACTCGCCGTCCCACTTGACCGTGTAGCCGTCGACGCTGTCCGGTGGCGCGAAGAAGGCCTGGTCGAGCGGCTGGCCGGCGACCTCGCCGTCGCGGATCCGCCCGACCAGGTCGAACATGCCGTACAGGGGACTGTCCAGGCGGCCGGCCTCGTCGGCCGTCACGTACACCACCGGCAGCAGGTCCTTGTGGTGGATCGCCGCCTCGTAGCCGACGCGCTGCACCTGGACCACCTCCGAGAGCGGCACCAGGCGACCGCCCTGGCCGCGCACGCGCAGGGCCAGCAGCTGGTCCAGGCTGGCCTGGTCGCCGGCCGGCAGGCGCAGCCGCACCGGCACCGGATACTTGGAGGCGCCGTCGCGCAGCCAGGTGGCATCGTGCCCGGACACCGCCATCGCCAGAGTCTGGGCGACCTGGGCCTGGCTGACGCCCAGACGCGCTGCGCGAACCCGGTCGACGACGACGAGTTCGCGGGGTGCGTCCGCCTCGACCGTGCTGTCGACATCGACGATGCCTGGGGTGGCTGCGAACATCGCCGCGAGCTCACGTCCGATCTCCCGCTGCCGGGCAGGGTCCGGACCGTAGACCTCGGCGACCAGTGGCGCCAGGACCGGCGGGCCGGGCGGCACCTCGACCACCTTCACGGAGGCGCCCGACCCGGCACCCAGGGCCGCCAGCACCGGCCGGACTGCGCGGGCGATGTCGTGGCTCTTTCGGGCGCGCTGGCGGCGCTCGCGCAGGTTCACCTGAAGGTCGCCGAGATGCGGCCCTTCGCGCAGGTAGTACTGCCGCACCAGGCCATTGAAATTGATCGGCGCCGACGTGCCCGCGTAGGCCTGGACATGGGTGACCTCGGGCACCGCCACCAGCGCCTGTGCCAGGCGGGAAAGCAGGGCGTTGGTCTGCTCCAGGCTGCTGCCCTCGGGCAGGTCGACCACCACCTGGAACTCGGACTTGTTGTCGAACGGCAGCATCTTCATCACCACCCACTGCACCAGCACGAGGCTGGTGGCCAGGACGACCAGACCGGCGATGGCGGCGAACAGCAGGCGGCGCGCGCGACGGCCCCGACGGGCGTCCAGGAAGGGACCGAACAACCTTCCGAACACAGGCTGCAGCCGGGCGGCCAGGCCGTGGCCAGCGTCCTTTCCTTTGTCTTCTCCCGCTGTCCGCGCCGCTGCCGGCAGGTGCCGCGACAGCAGCTTCCAGGCCAGCCAGGGCGTGACGGTCAGGGCGATCAGCAGCGAGATCAGCATGCCCACCGAGGCATTGATCGGGATCGGCCGCATGTAAGGACCCATCAGGCCGCTGACGAAGGCCATCGGCAGCAGCGCCGCGATCACCGTGAAGGTCGCCAGGATGGTCGGGCTGCCGACCTCGTCGACCGCTGGTGGGATGGCTGCGAGCAGGCCGATGTCGCCACGCGCCATGTGCCGGTGGATGTTCTCGACCACCACGATGGCGTCGTCGACCAGGATGCCGATCGCGAAGATCAATGCGAACAGCGACACCCGGTTCAGGGTGAAGCCCATCGCCCAGGAGGCGAACAGCGTGAGGGCCAGGGTCAGCACCACGGCGATTCCCACCACGATCGCTTCGCGCCAGCCCAGCGCCGCCAGCACCAGCAGCACCACCGCCATGGTCGCGAACACCAGCTTGCTGATCAGGGTGTTGGCCTTGTCGGTTGCGGTCTGCCCGTAGTCGCGGGTGATCTCGACCTCGACGCCCTCGGGCAGCACGGTGCGTCGCAGGTCGACCAGGCGTGCGCGCACCGCGCCGGTGATGTCCGCAGCATTGGCGCCGGGCTGCTTGGCGATCGCCAGGGTGACCGCGGGCGCCTGGCCGGCCGCAGGACCGGGCTGGCCGGCGGCGGCCATGTGCCAGACGTAGCTTCGCGGCAGGTCGGCACCGCGCCGGATGGTCGCGACGTCGGACAGGTACAGCGGTCCGCCATCGCGCAGGCCGATGACCAGGCCGGCCACCTCGCCGGCATCGGCCAGCCAGGTGCCGGCGGTCACCGGGACGCTGCCGTCGGCGACGGTGCGTTCGCCAGCGTGCACGGCGACATTGCTGGCAGCCAGTGCAGACGACAGGTCCTCCACGGCCATGCCGTAGGCCGCCAGGCGGGTGGCATCCAGCTCGACCACCACGGCACGCGCAGGGACGCCCAGCGTGTAGACATCGCGGGTGCCACGGATGCGCTTGAGTTCGGTCTCCAGGCTGTGCGCCACTTCGGCCAGTTCGGTGGCGCCGCGACCGGGATCGTCGGTCCACAGCGTGAGCGCCATCACCGGCACGTCGTCGATGCCCATCGGACGGACCAGGGGCTGGCCGACGCCCAGTCCGGCGGGCACCCAGTCGGCGTTCGAGTAGACCTGGTTGTAGAGGCGCACCACCGCCTCCTGGCGGGGCACGCCGACCTGGAACTCGACGGTGATCACGGCGGCGCCGGGGCGACTCACCGAGTAGACGTGCTTGACGCCTTCGATCTCGGCCAGCCTCTGCTCCAGGGGGAAGCTGACCAGGTTCTCGACGTCCCGCGCCGGCGCGCCGGGGAACGGCACGAACACGTTGGCCATGGTCACGTCGATCTGGGGCTCCTCCTCGCGCGGCGTCACCAGCACCGCCAGCAGGCCGAGCAGCAGGCCTGCAACGGCCAGCACCGGGGTCAGGGGGTTGCTCTGGAACGCGCGCGCCAGCCGTCCCGAGATGCCCAGCGGCGGGGTCGTCATCGGGCCGCCTCGCGCCGGCCGGCCAGCCAGGCGAGTGCGCGGCCGGGATCGGCGGCAACCCGCTCACCGTCGCGCAGGCCGGCCAGGATCTCGATCAGCTCATCGTGACGATGGCCGACCCGCACCTGGCGCAGCGCAACGCCGGCCTCGTCGACCACGTAGACCGCGACCACCTCGCTGCGCCTGACCAGGACGCGCTCGGGCAGCAGCAGGCGCTCACCCTCGCCCAGGGCGAAAGCGACCTTGGCGATCATCCCCGGGTGCAGCCCGGTGTCGGCTTCGGGCAACTCGATCCGGACCCGGAAGCTGTGGCTGCCGGGGTCGGCATAGGGGAACACCACCACGCGATCGGCCCGGACCCTGCGACCGTCGTCCAGCAGCACCCAGGCCTGGCCCTGCGCGCGGATCGCGGCGATGTCGCTCTGCGGCACCTGGACCTGCACGCGCAGCCGGTCCAGCGAAAGCCCGGAGACCAGCGGCTGGCCCGGCTGCACGGCCTCGCCGACCTCGACGTGGCGCTCGGTGAGGATGCCCGGATACGGGGCCCGGATCACCGTGTAATCGACCTGCTCGCCGGCTTCGCGGACGGCGGCCCGGGCCGCGTCGAGGCGGGCGCGCTCGGCATCGCGGCGGGCGACGGCCTGGTCCAGCTGGCTGCGCGCGACCAGGCGCCGTTCGTAGACCTCGGCAATCCGCCGGTGTTCCGCCTCGGCTTCGGTGAACGCGGCCTGCGCCGCGGCGAGTGCCGCCTGGGCCTGACGCGCGCCACTGCGCTGCTCGACGTCGGTGAATCGCACCACCACCGCGCCGGCCTCGACGTAATCGTTGACGTCGTAGGGCAATTCCAGCACCCGGCCACGGGTCTGCGCAGACAGCGTGGCCTGGTGGACGGCCTCGACCACACCGTCCCAGACGCGCTCGCGGGGCACGGCGACCGCCCGCACCTCAAGGGTCGCAAGGTCCGGCGCCTCCGCGACGGGTCGCACCGGGCCGCTGTCCTGCGCGCAGGCGGCCAGCGTCATCGCGGCGATCACACCCGTCCAGCGCGGCAGGGCCCGCACGCCGACGCCGCTCACTTGAACGCGCACCCGGACCGCACGCCCAGCGACGCGAGCACCCGCGCCGCCGGGCAGAACCCGGTGAATGCCGACTGCAGCAGGTTCAGACCGACGAAGGCGGTCAGCAGCAGCCACCAGGGCGAGACGAAGTGGACCAGCGCGACGCTGGCGAGGATCATCGTGCCGGCGAAGGCGAAGATGGCGCGGTCGATGTTCATGACGGATTCCTTGGGTTCCTGGCGGGGGTTCGGGCGGAGGCTGGGGCGATGCGATCAGGGCTTCAGGCGGAAGATGCCCAGCGCCCGCATCACATACTTCTCGTAGACCGGCTCGACGTTGCCGGTGCGCATCTTGCGGAGGAAATACTTCTCGAAGGCGATCTTCGCCAGATGCACCCACTTGCCCACCCGGGCCCAGGTGACGTTACGTGGCGGGATCTGCGGCAGTGCCACGAAGGCGGCGCCGGTATCGCCCATGTCGGCGAGGCAGATGGCGTTCCAGGTGGCGCGCGCCGCGGGCGATTGGCCGTCCAGTTGCAACCGGATGTTCTCGCACACCGCGGTCACCATCGATTCGATCATGTATCCGGTCTTGGGTGCGCCGGTCGGCACCGGGGTGACTTCGACCGGCGGGATCGCGACGCAGACGCCGACCGCGTAGATGTTGGGGAACTGCGGATGGCGCTGGTGCGCGTCGATCGGAACGAAGCCGCGCGCGTTGCCCAGTCCGGGCGCCGCGCGCACGGCATCGACGCCAGTGAAGGCCGGCATGACCATCCGGAACACTGCCGGCGCGGCGCCCTGCCGCAGCACGGCACCCTGGTCGTCCAGCTGTTCGTAATGCACCGCCTCGCCGTCCAGCGCGGTGATCCGGGCATTGGCGATCCACTGGATATGGCGCTGCCGGAACTGGTGTTCGAGCAGCCCCCGGGAATCACCCACCCCGCCCAGGCCCATGTGGCCGATCCAGGGTTCCGGGGTGATGAAGGTGATCGGCACCCGGTCGCGAATCCGTCGCCTGCGCAGGTCGGCATCGAGGATCATCGCGTATTCGTACGCCGGGCCGAAGCAACTCACGCCCGGGGCGGCGCCGACCACCACCGGGCCGGGCGCGTCCACGAAACGCTGGTAGTCCTGCCAGGTGGCGAGCGCATGCGGCGTCGTGCAGATCGAATGGCTGTGCGCGTCGGGTCCCAGGCCGGGCACCTCATCGAAGGCCAGGCGAGGTCCGGTGGCCACCACAAGAAAGTCGTAGGCGATCGGGGCGCCGTCGCGCAACTCCACCTGGCTGCCGCCCGGATCGATCCGCGCCGCGCCGGCGCTGACCAGCCTGATGTCGTGACGCGCCAGGGGCGTGGCGATCTCCACCTCGATGGCCTTGGCGGTGCGCCAGCCCACCGCTACCCAGGGATTGGACGGCGTGAACGAAAAGCGGTCGGTCTCGGCGACCACGGTGATGCGGTGGTGCTTGCCGAGGGTCTTGCGAAGCTCATAGGCTGCGCTCATGCCGCCGACACCCGCCCCCAGTACAACGATGTGCGCCATCACCGACCTCCCTGGCAACCCACGGGTTGCACCTGGATTAGATGTTTCTTATATTAGGCCCTGCTAAGCCAAAGTCAAGGGGAACCCCAGCATGACAGTCACCGCTTCCGAACTGGTCGCCACGGCCCGCGCCGCGATCCGCGAGGTCGCGCCCGCCGACTGCGTTGCGCTGCGGCCGCGCCCGGTACTGATCGACGTCCGGGAGCCCGCTGAATTCCAGGAGGCACACCTGCCCGACGCCATCAACCTGCCTCGCGGCGTGCTGGAGTTCCAGGTCGATGCGCATCCGGCGATGGGCTGCGCCACGGCCGCCGCGCTCGCCGATCGCCACCAGCCGGTGCTGCTGTACTGCCGCTCCGGCGGCCGCTCCGCGCTCGCTGCGCAGAGCCTGGCCGCCATGGGATTCACCGACGTGCGTTCCGTCGCTGGCGGCATCCAGGCCTGGCTGGAGGCGAGGCTGCCCGTGGTGCGTCCATGAGCACCGCGACCCGGCCAACCGGGGATCCGGCGTTGCCCGACCCGGAGGCGATGCGCGCCCACGCTGCCGATGCCGCGCGCCTGCTCAAGGCGCTGGCCAACGATCGGCGCCTGATGATCCTGTGCCTGCTGGTGGGTGGCGAGCTCAGCGTCGGCGAGATCAATGCCCGGGTGGACCTCAGCCAGTCGGCCCTGTCCCAGCACCTGGCGGTGCTGCGCGAGGAGCAGCTGGTCCGGACCCGCCGCGAGGCGCAGACCATCTACTACAGCCTTGCCGATGGCCCGGTGCATGCGCTGATCGAGACGCTGCATGGGATCTACTGCGCTGCCTAGCCCGGATGTTTCCTGAGGACGTAGAGCGAGGCCGTCGAGATCGCGTCGTGGTGCGGGCGGCGGACCGTTGGACAGTGAAGGCATAGCCGACACCATGTCGAACCAGCCAACGGAAGCAGACCGCGCCAGGGCGCGAAGATCGGCGGCCGCAGTAGCGGTCTCAAGAAACATCCGGGCCAGGGTAGGCCTGGCCAATTCGGAGCTTCCCGCGGCCCCTGAATGAGCCGGCGCAGGTAGGCCCGCAAGTGCAGGATTCATCCGGGCTCGATCATTTGCCGGCCCCGGCGACCCAGGGCTGGCGACCAGGAGATTGCCATGCTGTTCCGCCAACTGTTCGATGCCGAGTCCAGCACCTGGACCTACCTGGTCGCCTCCGGGCCCGGCCGTGAAGCGCTGATCATCGATCCCTGCAAGGCCAACCTCGACCAGTACCTGCGGCTGGTGGACGAGCTTGACCTGCGCCTGGTGCGCGCCATCGACACCCACACCCATGCCGACCACGTCACGGCGCTGGGCGACCTGCAGGACGCCACCGGCTGCGCGACGGTGATGGGCGAGCACACGCGCGCCGAGTGCGTCAGCGAGCGTGTCCGCGAAGGCGACATGCTGGATGTCGACGGCATCCGCCTGCAGGCGCTGTACACGCCGGGCCACACCGACGAGTCCTTCAGTTTCCTGCTCGAGCCGGAGCGGCCGCGCGCGGTGTTCACCGGCGACGTCCTGCTGATCCGCGGTACCGGCCGGACGGACTTCCAGAACGGAGACGCCGGTCGTTCGTACGATTCGATCACGCAGACCCTGTTCGCCCTACCCGACCGGACCCTGGTCTACCCGGCGCACGATTACAAGGGCGAGACCTGCTCCAGCATCGGCGAGGAGAAGCGCCACAACCCGCGCATCGCCGGCAGGTCCCGGGAACAGTACATCCGGCTCATGGCCGAGCTCGACCTGCCGAAGCCGAAACTCATCGACATCGCGGTGCCGGCCAACCTGCGCTGCGGGCGCAACGCGCCTGCGGCGCAGGGTTCGGCGCCGCAGGGCTGAGCGCCCCCACGATCGCCGGTTCAGCCGCGCGTGGTTCCGGCGACCCGCCGAAGCGCCGCCACCACCGCGTCCACGGTGATCCCGAAGTGCTCGAACAGCCGGGCGGCGGGGGCCGAAGCGCCGAACCGGTCCATGCCGATCACGGCACCATCCAGACCGACGTAGCGCCACCAGCCGTCCGGGTGGGCGGCCTCGACCGCAACCCGGGCCCGGCACCAGCTCGGCAGCACGCCCTCGCGGTACTCCAGCGGCTGGCTCTCGAACACGCTGGTGCACGGCATCGACACCACCCGCACGCCCAGTTCGCCGTCCAGCGCCCGCGCCGCCGCCATCGCCAGCTCGACCTCGGAGCCGGTGGCGATGACGATCGCCTCGACCTTGGCACCGGCCGGGTCCCGCAGGATGTAGCCGCCCCGCGCGGCCGCGGCCAGGGTGTCGGCATCGCGCGGCTGGCAGACCAGGTTCTGGCGCGAGAACACCAGGCAGGTCGGGCCGTCGCGGCGCTCGATCGCGCGCTGCCAGGCGATCGCGCTCTCCACCGCGTCGGCCGGCCGCCAGACCTCGTTGCCGGGAATGCAGCGCAGCGACGGCAGGTGTTCGACCGGCTGGTGCGTGGGGCCGTCCTCGCCCAGGCCGATCGAGTCGTGGGTATAGACATGGATCGCCGGCGCAGGGATCAGCGCGCTCATGCGTACGGCGTTGCGCGCGTAGTCGGAGAACACCAGGAAGGTGGCGTCGTACGGGATGAAGCCGCCATGCAGGGCCAGGCCGTTGGCGATCGCGGTCATGCCGAACTCGCGCACCCCGTAGTAGACGTAGTTGCCGCGCGCCGGATCGGCGTTGACGTCGACCGCACCCTTCCAGAGGGTGAGATTGCTGTGCGCCAGGTCGGCGGAGCCGCCGATCAGCTCGGGCAGCAGCGGTGCCAGCGCTTCGATCGCCTGCTGGCTGGCCTTGCGCGAGGCGACCTCGGGAAGCCGGGCCTGGACATCGGCGACGAACGCCTGCGCACGCTCGGCGAAGTCCTCGGGCAGCTCGCCGGCCAGGCGCCTGCGCAGCTCCGCGGCCAGCTCGGGATAGACCCGTGCGTAGGCCTCGAACTGGCGGTGCCATTCCTTGCTGCGCATGCCGCCAGCCAGGCGTGCGTCCCAGGCGGCGCGGATCTCGCCGGGCACCTCGAACGGCGGGTGCGGCCAGCCCAGGGCCTGGCGCGCGCCGGCGACCTCCTCGGTTCCCAGCGGCGCACCGTGCGAGCTTTCCTTGCCGGCCTTGGTCGGGGCGCCGTAGCCGATCACCGTGCGGCAGCAGATCAGGGTCGGCCGCTCGTCCTGGGCCTGGGCCGAGACGATCGCTGCCTTGATCGCCTCGGGGTTGTGCCCGTCGATCTCGGGGATCACCTGCCAGCCATAGGACTCGAAGCGCTTGACCGTCTCGTCGGTGAACCAGCCGCGGACGTCGCCGTCGATGGAGATGCCGTTGTCGTCGTAGAAGGCGATCAGCTTGCCGAGCTTCAGGGTGCCGGCCAGCGAGGCGACCTCGTGGGAGATGCCCTCCATCAGGCAGCCGTCGCCCAGGAACACCCAGGTGTAGTGGTCGACGATGGCGTGCTCCGGGCGGTTGTAGCGCGCCGCCAGCAGCTTCTCGGCCAGTGCCATGCCGACGGCGTTGGCCAGGCCCTGGCCGAGCGGGCCGGTGGTGGTCTCCACGCCCGGCGTCTCATGCGCCTCCGGATGGCCGGGCGTCTTGCTGTGCAATTGCCGGAAATTGCGCAGCTCGGCCAGCGGCAGGTCGTAGCCGGACAGGTGCAGCAGGGCATACACCAGCATCGAGCCATGGCCGTTGGAGACCACGAAGCGGTCGCGGTCGGGCCAGCCCGGCTCGCCCGGATCGTGGCGCAGGAAGTCGTTCCAGAGCACCTCTGCGATGTCGGCCATGCCCATCGGCATGCCGGGATGGCCGGACTTGGCCGCCTCCACGGCATCCATTGCGAGGGCGCGGACGGCATTGGCGAGGTCGCGTCGGCTGGGCATCGGGATCGACTCCTGGCCGCGGCGGCGGCATTGGGGGCGGCCATTGTCGCCGACCCGGGCCGGCAGCCCAAGCCGGGGCGTGCGCCTTGTGTGACCGGTCCGCCGGAATGCGGCCTCCGGGCAAGGCTAGACTCGCCTGGGCGACCCGCCGGGAGGGGCGGCATGGCGATGTTTCGATGGCTCTGCGGCGGGCGACCGGTCCGTCTCCTGTGCGGCATCCTGGTCGTGCTGGCCGGCCCGGCTGCCGCGATCGACCTCGTGGTCCGCGATGCCCGCACCGGCGTCGGTCTTGACGCCTCGCTCCTGATGGCGCCGGCGCAGGGGCCGTCGACCACCCGCAGCGCCCTGGCGGCGGCACTCGAACATGCCGGCCCGCGCGCCAGGCGCCTGCAACTGACTCAGGGACGGACCCGGCTGGTCCTGGCCGAACCGTCGGCGGTCCTGGTCATGCACCCGGGACACCGGCCCCTGTGGCTGCTGATGGAGCCGGGCACGCCAGCCGTCCCCTGGACACTGTGGCTGGCACCGGCGGAGGAACCGCCGGCACCGGCCGAGCCCGACACGCTGACCGGCCACGTCATCGACCCGCTGACCTTGCGCCCCGTCGCAGGCGCCACGGTGCGGCTCGCCAGTGGTGCCCGCACCGTCACCGGCAGCGACGGCGGCTTCCGTCTGCAGACACCCTCGGGTCCGGAGCATGGCCCCCTGCGCCGCGACCTGCTGGTCGTGGAGGACCTGGGGGGCCGGCGCAGCGAGCGCGCGATCGCGCTCGCGGCCGGCGCCGACCTGCACCTGCTGGTCGATCTCGATGCCGGCTGGCAGGAGGACGCGGGGCACCGTCACCTTGCCGGTGCCGGCGATGCGCAATTGCCGTGGACCGGCCCGATGCCGGTGCCGGCCCCCGCCGGCACCGTGACGGCGCCTGCCGGGCTGGGCGACGAGCCCCCGGCCAGCGTGCGGGTCGGCTACGGCAATGCCGCTTGCAGCGCCACCTGCTGCACCGGCAGTTGCAGCCACGTGTGCGTGTTCGACCTGGAAACCTACGTCAGGCGGGGCCTCAACGACGAGTGGATCGCCTCCTGGAACGGCCAGTCGCTGCGCGCCGGCGCCGTGGCCTACCGCAGCTACGGTGCCTGGCATGCGCTCAATCCGGTGCCCGGCCGGCCGTTCGACCTGTGCTCGTCCGCCTGCTGCCAGGTCAACGACGCCGACACCTCGACCGCCACCGACCAGGCGGTGGCCGCCACCGCCGGGCTGATGCTTGTGCGCAACCAGGCGGTGTTCCGCAGCGAGTACTCGGCGGAGAACAACTGCCTGCTCGGCACCCAGAGCTGCGCCAACGTCGACCTGTCCTGCGGCAACGGCTTCGCCGGTTCGCCGGCGGCCGGCTGGCCCTGCCTGGCCGACCCGGTGGGCACCGACCGCGACTGCTTCGGACATGGCCGGGGCATGAGCCAGTGGGGCACGCAGCGCTGGTCGCTGGCGCCGCACCTGCGCAGCTGGCGCTGGCAGCTCGACCACTACTACAACGGCAACGGCGGCGGCACCGGCCTGCGCACGGCGACGCCCAGCCGCGTTCTGGTGCTCGACGGCCTGGACGGCGCGCCGCGCACCCTGCGGCCGGGCGACACGCTGGAAATCCGCTACCAGGCGCAAAATCTGGCCGCCACCGGCCACGACCTGGTGCTGCTCGGCGCCAGCCTGCGCGCGCCGCCCGGCCCGTTCGTCGACGATCCGGGCAACGACGCCCCGGTGTCCCTGCCCCCAGGGCCGGCCACGCGCAGCCGGCTGTTCGTCCTCCCGGCGTCGCTGCCGCCCGGCCGCTACGACCTCTACGGGTCGCTGTACATCGACGTCGACGGCAACGGCGCGATCGCGCCAGGCGATCTCGCCCAGGCCCTGGTGCACCGACCCGGCACGCTGCGCATCGTCGCCAGCGGCGACCTCATCTTCGCCGACGGTTTCTGACGCGTGGACGCGGGGGCCAGGTTGGCTCAGCCGGAAGCGTTGCCGCGCGGCTGCTCACCGCGTGCGATCACCATGGTGCCCACCAGGTCGCCACCGACGTTTACCGTGGTTCGGCACATGTCGAGGAACCGGTCGACGCCCAGGATCAGGCCGATGCCTTCCGGCGGGATGCCGAACATGGCGAGGATCATGGCAATCACCGGCAGGGAGCCCCCCGGCACACCGGCGGCACCGACGCTGCCAAGAATGCACAGGACCAGTACCAGCAGCTGCTGCAGCAGGGTCAGCTCGACGCCGAAGAACTGCGCCAGGAACAGCACCGTCACGCCCTCGAACAACGCCGTGCCGTTCATGTTGGCGGTCGCGCCCAGCGTGCACACGAAGCGCGAGACGTGCCGCGGTGCACCGAGACGCTCCTCGGCCGCCTTCAGTGTGGTCGGCAGGGTGGCGCTGCTCGACGACGTCGAGAACGCGGTCAGCATGACCGGCTGGATCTGCCTGAAGAACCAGAGCGGGGAAACGCCTGCAAGCGTACGCAGGAGGATCGGGAAGACCACGAACATGTGCACGGCCAGCGCGAGGACCACGGTGCCGACGTAACGGGCGAGCTGGGCCAGCACATCCCAGCCGAGGCGAGCGGTGATGGTGAACAAGAGGGCGGCAACCGCGTACGGGGCGAGGCGGATCACCCATTCGATCAGCTTCAGGCTGATCTCGTACAGACCCTGCACGGTATGGCGAAACGCCTCCGTCGCCGGGCTGCGGATCACCGCGGCGGCCAGTCCGACCAGAAGGGCGAACAGGATCAGTCCGATCAGGTCGTTGCGCGCCGCGGCATCGACCACGCTGCGCGGCACCAGGTTCATCACCAGGTCGCTGGCGCGGACCGCCTCACCGCGCGCGGCGATGTCCGACGCCTGAGTCGACGCTTGCGCCAGCAGTGCCTGGCCGACCTCGGGGGGCAGGCCTCGTCCTGGCTGCAGGACGTTCACCGCGACCAGGCCGATCAGGGCTGCGAGTCCGGTGACCAGCAGTATCCACAGCAGGGTCCGGCCACCAATGCGACCCAGCGAACGAACATCGCCGATCTCGATGACGCCCAGCACCAGCGCGGAGAACACCAGCGGCACCACCAGCATGAACAGCAGACGCAGGAAGATCTGCCCGGCGGGGTAGGTGACCCAGTCGATCAGCGCGTTCAGCCAAGCCGCGTCGGCTGCAAAGGTGTAGGCGGCAATGCCACCGAGCAATCCGACCAGGAACCCGATCAGCATCTTGGTGTGCAGCAGCATGCGGTCGACCCCGTCTGATCGGGACGGCACGGCGTCGCCCCTGGGCAGCCGGCATCCTCGCACAGCTGTGCGCCGGCCTGCGAGCTTGCGAAAAAAAAGAACGCCCGGAGGACCGGGCGTTCAGATGCGATCGATCGTGCGGAAGACCTCAGGGCGCGGCGAACTCCGCCGTGCAGGATCTATCGGCAGTCATGACCACCTGGGTGCCGGCCAGGTTGCCCGTGCAGTCGCCGCTCCACTGCACGAAGGTGCTGCCATTGGTGGGAATTGCGGTCAGGCCGGCAGCGGAGTTGGACACGAAGGTGAAGGAGCATGGCCGGTCCGCGTAAAGGCACAGTGCGGAACCGCCCGGCCGCGGCGGCGAGAACGACGAGGTGCTTGAGGTCACCGCGACATTGCCGGTGCCGCTGCCGATCATGTCCACAGTCAGGGTGAACGTCTCGCCAGGCGTGCCGCCGCCGTCGGCGCCGGTGATCGCGACGGTCGCCGTCGCGCCGAAGGCGAAGAAGATGAGCGCCGGCTCGCCACCGGCAGCGGTCACCCCGGTGGTGGAAACGTTGGCCAACAGGCAACCGTTGCTGTCGGTCGGCCCGATCGTGCCGCCGGTCGATCCGGTGATGCCACCGGTGCCACCGCCCAGCGACTGGAAGGCGAAGCCGATTCTGGCGCCGCGCACCGGCACCTGGTTGGCATCGGTCAGGCAAACGCTGACGGTCGCCTGCTGGTTGGCGCTGATCTGCTCGGGAACGGCGACCAGGTTGGCCGGGCCGGCCGCCGGATAGGCGGTCAGTTCCGCATCGGCGACGGTCTTCGGCTCGCCGGCCACCACGCGACCGTTGCCCTGTGCCCAGACGATGACGCTGGAGCCCAGGCGCGACACCGGGTACGTCATCAGGGTGGTCGCGACGCCCAGCTCGTTGGTGGCTGCGCTCTGGCCGATGTTGCCAATGGTGGCGCGTCCGATTGCGTAGGGGATGACGCCGCCGTTGTTGACGCTGTTGCCCGTGTCGTCGTTGAAGTTGAAGCGACGGGTCACGGTCAGGCTGCCCGGGCCGGTGACGCTCTGGATCACCCGCGCCATCTCCAGATCGCGATTGCCCGCGACACTGCGTCCGAACAGCACCAGCGCGTCGCCCGGGCCGGCGCCACCGCCGGCACTGGTGAAGGCGCCGTTGGCGGCGGTGAACAGGGTGCCGCCCTCCTGCGGATCGCCGTTGTTGCCGGAGATCGCGAACGGACCGAAACCGCCATCGGGCGCGCCCTGGATGGGCGAGTCGATCAGGCCGAAGTCGATGACCGTGCCCGGCCGGACCGGGTTGCCCAACCGGTCGGTGGCCACCGCGCTCATGATCACGCTGTAGCTGCCATCCGGCGCCGCACCGAAGTTGGACTCATTGACGAACAGCGAGTCGATGAACGGGCTGGTCAGGGTGAGGCTGAACAACTGGCCGTCGGACACCACGATGGTGTTCTCCGCGGTCAGCGCATTCTGGATGCCGTTGTCGATGTTGTTGTCGGCACGATCGGCGGTGGCACGGATCGTCACCGGGCCCTCGCGGGTCGAGGAAACGAAGATCGCGCTGGCGATGCCGTTGGCGGTCCGGGTACTGACCACGGTGCCTTCCTGGGTGGCACCGGCGGCGTTGGTGGTGCGCAGTCGCTCACCCTGGGGATTGACGATCTCGAGCCGGAGGTTGTTCCAGGCGACGCCGCCCTGCTGCGGGTTGGGCACCGGGCTCCCGGCGCCGTCGGTGACGAAGATGCGGATGGCGCGGTCGGTCTGTACGTAGGACGCCGAGCCCAGCGGTTCGATATCGATGCTCGCCGGCATGTTGGGCACGCCGGAGACGATGGTGAACTCCATCTCGGCGCTGAGATCCTCGTTGGTGTCGAGGTCGCGCACGCCCACCGTGAGCGTGCCGGTGCCCTGGAAGCCCAGGGAGCGGGCGAACACCGTTGCGCGTCCGGCGTTCAGGGCCAGGTGGGTGGAAGCCAGGAAGAGTTCGCACTCATTGATGTCGGTGGTTTCCGGATCATCCGGAATGCCCAGCGCACCGACGTTCGCCGGAGATGTCCACGATGCCCGCATGGCCTCCGAGTCGGTCGGCGTGGTCACCAACTCGCCGCGCAGGTTGCGCCACGTCACCTGGACCTCGGCCTGGTAGGGGTAACCGCGGCAGTTTGGCGGTACCCCTTCCAGGTTGATCGGGATCTGGGTGCGGTCGGCGACCAGGGTCAGGCGGTTGTCGTTGCTGGGACCGCCATTGAGCGAGATGCTGGTCTGCCCCGTGACGTTCAAGGTCGGCGTCTGCGGGTCGTTCACCGACGCCCGGACCACGACGGTGCCGGTCTGCCGCGTGCTCTTGAAGCGGAACCGGGCGACGCCGCCGGCGGTGGCGGCCTGGGCGCTGTTGTTGAAGGACTGGTTGTCGCCGCTGGCGGCGCCGACCTGGCCGAGCGCGGGACTGTCCACGCTGAGGCTCACCACGGTTCCGTCGGGCACGCCGGTGCCGCGACGCGTGACGTTGACCACGATGTCGGACAGCGAGTTGACACCCAGGGTGGACTGGCTGCTCGACACCGCGACGCTGACCGTCTGCGGCGGCTGGATGCCACCGCCGGAGTCACTGCCACCGCCGCCGCAGGCGACCAGCGCCAGGCTGCCGAGGAGGGGAACGAGCCGTTGCAGGGCGCGGATCATCTTGTTCTCCAAGCTTGCATTGATCATGTCTGGGAATCCGGTGCGCGGTTACTGCAGCGTCTCGCGCAGCAGCTTGGGCGTGACGAAGATCAGCAGTTCTGCCTTCGACATCCGGCGGTTCTTGTTGCGGAACAGGTTGCCCAGCACAGGCACGTCGCCGAGCAACGGCACCTTCTGCAGGGACTCTTCGGATGAGATCTCGTAGACGCCTCCCAGGACCACGGTCTCGCCGTTCTGGACCAGGACCGCGGTGTTGATCTCGCGCTTGGTGATCGAGGGAATGGTGCCCTGCGGCGTCTGGATGCGCTCGGCCACCTCGTCCTTCTTGACGTTCAGGGCCAGGAAGACGCGCCCGTCGTTGGTGATGGTCGGCGTGACGCGCAGCTCGAGCAGGATCTCCTTGAAGTTCACGGTGGTCTGCACCACGCCGCCGGACACCTGTGTGGTCTGGTAGCCCTCTTCACGGCCCTGCTTGATCACGGCTTCCTGCTGGTTGGCGGTGATCACCCTGGGGTTGGACACCACCTCGCCGCGACCCTCTGCCTGCAGAGCCGAGAGCTCCAGGTCGAGCAGGTAGTCGGCGCCCAGGATGGCCAGCGCGAAACTGCCGGCGCCGGGCGTGCTGACCGGAAGGTTGAAGTTCAGGCGCTCACCCAGCAGCGGAGCGCGGATCGGGTCGCCGCGCTGTTCGGGCTCCACGAAGACGGGCAGGCCACGGCTGCGACCGGTGTAGCGGTTGCGGATCCCCTCTCCGTTCATGCGGTCGGTGCCGGTGGCGCTGCCCGCGGTTGTGAAGATGTTGCCCTCGCCATCCTCTCTCGCGCCGCTGACGCCGAAGCGGGCGCCCAGCTCGCGCGCGAAGCTCTCGTTGGCAATCACGATGCGGGACTCGATGAGCACCTGCTGTACCGGCCGGTCGAGCAGGGCAATCAGTTCCCTGATCTCCTGCAGCTTCGGCGGAATGTCGTTGACCAGAAGGGTGTTGGTACGGCGATCGAAGGAGACGCTGCCGCGCGGGGACAGGAAGCCCCTCGCTCCCGTGGTCCCCTGGCCGGCGCCCCCACCCTGGGACTGCTGGCTCTCGGTGGTCAACAGCTTGGCGATCTCCTCGGCACTGCCGAAGTTGATCGGGATGTAGTCGGTGATCAGCTCGGCGCGCTCCTCCATGGCGATGCGCGCGTCCTCCATTTCCTTCTCGCGGTTGGCGATCTCCTGCTGGGGCGCGATCCAGATCACGTTGCCCTGGGTGCGCTTGTCCAGGCCCTTGGCCTGCAGGATGATGTCGAGTGCCTGGTCCCACGGCACGTTGACGAGGCGCAGGGTGATGTTGCCCTGCACCGAATCCGCGACCACCACGTTGAGTTCGGAAACATCGGCGATCAGCTGCAGCACCGAGCGGACCGGTATGTCCTGGAAGTTGAAGGTTACGCGCTGACCGGAGTACTCCGGCGTCTTGAGGCGCCGCTCGGCGGCGGTCGGCTCACGCTTCTCGGCGACCTCGACCACGTACTGGTTGCCGGTCTGGTAGGCGAGCGTCTGGATCGCGCCACTGGTGCCGATCTCGATGCGCGCGCCGCTGTCGCCGACCGCGCGGATGTCGACGAACTGCACCGGCGTGGCGAAATCGGTGACGTCGAGGCGGCGGATGTTGCGCTCCGGGACCCGAACGTTGGCCAGCTCCAGCTGCAGGCGGTTCCCGAACTCCCGCATGTCGGCGCCGACGCTTTCGCCGGTGAACACCAGCTGCAGCCGGCCCTCGCCGTTGCTGCCGCGCCGGAAGTCGACCCGGTCGAGCTCGTTGCGGGCGGCGATCGCCGGTCGCTTGGTGGGATCGGTCTCGGCGGCGATGGTCGCCGATCCGCCGGACGCCGACACGCCGGATTCGACGCTGAGCACCAGCGCCGGGCCCTCCTGGCGCAGCGAATAGCTCGCCGGGCGCAGGAGATCGACCACCAGGCGGGTGCGACCGCCCGATTCCACCGCGGAAACCGCGCTGACGGCGCCGCTGCCGACCGGCAGCCGGCGCTCGGCCCAGGCGTTTCGCGTGTCTATCAGGTCGACCGCGATGCGGGCCGGCGAGTCGGTCGCGAAGTCCCTTGCGTCGACGCGGGCCTCGGCCAGGGTCATGCGGATGTCGACCCGCCCGCCGCCAGCGACCACGTAGTCGACCGATTCCAGGATGTTGGACGCGAACGCTGCGGGTGCCAGCAGCAAGGCCAGGATCGTGGCTGCGGCGGCCAGCGGCCGGCAGCTGTTCTGGATGTGGGCAGAGGCAATCATGGGCTCGCTCTCACTGGTTCTCGAGTGGGATCAGGGCGGGCTGCTCCAGCCATCCGCCCACGCCGTTGGGGATGAGTTCGACCAGCTCGATGCGGTCTTCGAAGATTCGGGTGATGCGTCCGTCGGCCTGACCCAGGTAGTTGTTCGGCCGAACCCGGTAGACCACGCCGTCCGGCGCCTTGATCAGGCCGTACATATCGGCGGCCATGCCGATGGTGCCGACCATGTCCAGGGCGTCGAGCGGAAAACTCTCCAGGGCTTCCTTGCGGCGATTCGGGTCCGGTCGTGGGCCCACGCCGGCCAGGGTGACCCGCTCCTCGCCGGTCTCCCAGGGCGAGAACGGCTCGCGCATGTCGAAGGCATCGTAGGGATGCGGATCGAACGTCTTCAGGACCGGCAATGGATCGAGCGGCGCACCGCGCCTGGCCTTGACCTGCTCGACCCACTCCTCGAGGTCCCGCTTGCCGCCGCCGCAGGCGGCCAGCGACAAGGCCAGGGCCAGGATCGCAAGGACCCTGCCGGACCACATCATCTCCCCCTGACCAGACATCTCAGCCTCCTCCCGCGGCAGCCGCGTCCTGCGCTGCCTGCTCGTCTTCGTCCAGGTACCGGTAGGTCCGGACCGTGCCCTCCATGCGCAGCGGACCGCCGGGCGTCGCCGCCTGGGCGCCGCCGCGTCGGGCACCACGACTGGCCCCCGGGCTGTCGCTGGGCTGCAGGACGATATCGTGCATGGTCAGGATGACCACGCGCGGCAATGAAGCCAGATCGCTGATGAACTGGCCGAACTGGTGATAGGTGCCGACCATGCGGATGGTGATCGGCTTTTCCGCATAGAAGTCCCGAGGCACCTCGGCGCCGGGCTCGAAGAGCTGGGTGTCGATACCTGCGGCCAGCGCGGTCTGCGAAATGTCGGTGAGCAGATCCGGCATCTCCGTTCGGCTGGGCAGCTGGCGCAGCATCTGGCGGAACTGCTCGTCCATCTCGGCGAGCTGGTCCCGATAGGCGGCCAGGTTGACCACGCGGCCCTGCTTGATCTCGAAGTCGCGGCGCAGGTCCTGCTCCTGGCGCGCATGCATCTCGAGCTCGAGCTTCTGTTCGCTGATCTTGAAGTACCAGCCAGCGACGGCGATCAGGATCACCACCAGCGCCGAGAAGGTGACCTTGACACCCTGCGGCCAGGCCCCGACGTTGCTGGTGTCGAGGTTTCGGAAATCGGAAAGCTTCATTGCGTGCCTCCGGCATCCGCGAACGGCGGGTCGTCCTCGGTCTCGGGCGCGCCGGGCTGGGTCATGGTGACCCGCAGCGTGAATGCGAACCGGCTGCCGGCGTCCTCGCCCTTGGCCTCGACGACGCGCAGATCGGGATTGGTGAGCCATTCCGAGCTGTCGAGCCGGCGCATGTACTGGGATACGCGCGCCTGCGACTGGGCGACGCCCTCCAGGGTGAGTTGCGGACCCGACTGGCGGACCGCGCTGAGGCGCACGCCTTCGGGAATGGTCTTCACCATCTGCTCCCACAGGTGGACCATCTGCGTGCGGTTGGCCTGCAGGCGCTCGATGACGTCCTTGCGTGCGATCAACTGCCGACGCCGCTCCTCGAGCCGCTCGATCTCGCGGATCTGGTCCTCGAGCCGGGTGATTTCCTCTCTCAGATAGGCGTTCCGGGCGAGCTGGTCGTCTATCCGGTTGTTGTAGAAGGTGATTCCGGCGAGCACGACCAGGACGCCCAGCACCGCGGCGGCGCCGAGCATGATGTAGAACTCCCGCTCGCGCTGCTTGCGGCGCTTGACACGCCAGGGCAACAGGTTAATGCGCGCGGCCATCAGTCGAAGCTCCTCAGCGCAAGCCCACAGGCGATCATCATCGAGGTGCCCTCCTCCACCGCACGGGCCGGGACCCTGCTGGCCCGGCCCATCTCGGCCAGCGGATTGCCGACGTGGGCCGGGACGCCGATCTCGGCGCTGATCGCCTCGGCCAACCCGCTCATCGCCGCCGTGCCGCCACAGACGATGATCTGGTCGACCCGGCTGAACTCGCTGCCGGCGTAGAAGTACTGGAGCAGGCGGCCGAGCTGCACGGCGACGCCGTTGCGGAAGCCGGGCAGGACCTCCTCGGCATAGCTCTCCGGCAGGCTGTTGGCGCGGATAGCGGCCTGCGCCTCGTCCTGGCTCAGCCCGTAGCGGCGCTGCACGTCGTCGACCAGGCTGCGCCCGCCGAAGGCGTGCTCGCGGGTGTAGACCACCCGCCCTTCCCGGATGACCACCATCGCCGTGGCGTTGGCGCCGATGTCGAAGATCGCCGACACGGTGTCGGCCGGGGCGTTGCGCACCACCGGCAGCAGCTCGGCGGCGCGGGCGATGGCGAAGGCCTCGACATCGACCTTTTCCATGGTCAGCCCCGCCAGCTCGACCACCGCCACCCGGGAGTCGACGGTTTCCGTGCGGCAGGCGGCCATCACCACATCGACCAGCTCGGTGCCGCGGTTGCCCAGGACATGGAAGTCCAGGCTGATGTCCTCGAGCGGGTACGGGATGAACTGTCCTGCCTCGACCTGGACCTGACCTTCGAGGTCGTCTTCGTTCAGGCCGCTCGGCAGGGTCAGGATCTTGGTGATCACTGCCGAGCCGGCCACGGCGGCGGCGGCATGCTTGATCCGGCTGCCGGAACGCTCCAGCGCCCGTTTCACCGCATTGCCCACCGCATCGACGTCGCTGACCTGCTTGTCGCGGACGGCGTCGGAGGGCAGCGGCTCGACGGCCCACGCCTCGATACGGTAGCCACGGTCCTGCCGGCCCAGTTCGAGCAGCTTGACGGATGTGGACGAGATGTCGATGCCGACCAGGGCCGGCGACCTTGCTTTGAAGAGACCCACGAAGATTCCCCCTGTAGGACGGTCTCTTACGACGAATTGTTGTTCAGCCGGATTAAAGGTCAAAACCCTACCCGTGTGCAACACCTTTTTTACGCCGGCCCTGAGGAACCCCCGGCAACAGCAGGAAAGCCAAGGAAAAGTATGATCCTGGTCACAAAACAAAACCGAACCTGAACGCGGGTATCCGCCCGACGTCCGCGCGGGCCACTGTCGGGGGCCGTCCGGCACCGTATACTGCGCCGGTGTCCACCGTCCCCACCCCCGAGCCGGCACCCCGTCGGCGTCGGCGCCGCCTGCTGCGATGGTTACTGGCCCTGCTGGCCGGCGTCGTCCTGCTCGGCGTGGTTGCCGTCGCCACGCTGTACTGGCTGATCGCCCCGACCCTGCCGTCGGTCGACGCCCTGCGCACGGTCGAGCTTCAGGTTCCGCTCAAGGTACTGACCCGCGATGGCAGGCTGATCGCGAATTTCGGCGAGATGCGCCGGATCCCGGTGCGCATCGAGGAGGTGCCCGCCTGCGTGCGCGATGCCTTCCTGGCCGCGGAGGACGCGCGCTTCTACGATCACCCGGGCGTCGACTGGCGCGGCATCTTCCGTGCCGTCTGGCTGCTGGCGATCGGTCATGAGGGCCGGGTTCCCGGCGGCTCCACGATCACCCAGCAGGTCGCCCGCAACTTCTTCCTGAGTTCGGAGTACAAGCTCAAGCGCAAGGCCGCGGAAATCCTGCTGGCGCTGCGCATCGAGCGCGAGCTCAGCAAGGACGAGATCCTGGCGCTGTACCTGAACAAGATCTTCCTGGGCCACCGTTCCTACGGGATCGCCGCAGCGGCCGACTTCTACTACGGAAAGAGCCTCGACCAGCTGACCCTGCCCGAGTGCGCCATGCTGGCCGCGCTGCCCAAGTTCCCGTCGACCGGCAATCCGATCACCCGCCCGCAACGCGCCCTGCAGCGTCGCAATTACGTCCTCGACCGCATGCTCGAGGTCGGCTTCATCGACCGTGCCGCCCATGCCGCGGCGCTGGGCGAACCTGAGCGGGCGCGTCCCCATGAGTCGCCTGCAGAGGTGGACGCCCCCTACCTCGCCGAGATGGTGCGCATGGACGCCATGGAGCGATTCGGCGAGGACGCGTTGACCAATGGCTACGTGGTCTGGACCAGCATAGACGGCGACATGCAGGAGGCCGCCAACGCCGCCGTGCGCGCCGGCATCCTCGAGTACGACCGCCGCCATGGCTGGCGCGGGCCGGAAGCCCGCCTCGAGCTCGGCGACAGCGACCCCGACATGCGCTGGCGTCTGGATCCGCTGGCCGGCCGCTACAACATCGCCGGCCTGCAGCCGGCGCTGGTCCTGGAGTCCAGCGCACAGACCGCCCGCCTGGAACTGCGCGGCGGCGAAACCGTCGAGATCGGCATGGACGCGTTGTCCTGGGCCCGCGAGTACCGCAGCGTCAACGCCCGCGGCCCGGCACCGTCCCGGGTCGATGCCGTGCTGGCGCCAGGCGATGTGGTCCGCCTGCGGCGCGACGACGAGGGCGCCTTGCACCTGGCGCAGATGCCCGCGGTGCAGTCGGCGATGAGTGCGATCGACAGTCGCGACGGCGCATTGCGCGCCCTGGTCGGCGGCTTCAGCTTCGCCCTGAACAAGTTCAATCGCGCCACCCAGAGCGCGCGCCCCCCCGGTTCCAGCTTCAAGCCGTTCGTCTACGCCGCCGCATTCGACCGCGGCTTCAACCCAGGCAGCCTGGTCAACGATGCCCCGGTCGCCCTTCCCGACCCCTCGCAGCCCGACGGCTGGTGGCGGCCCGGCAATGACGATGGCCGGTTCATGGGCCCCGTCCGCCTGCGCGAAGCAATGGTCCGCTCCCGCAACCTGGTCTCGGTTCGCCTTCTGGAGGCGATCGACGTCCGGCAGGGACGCGACTACATGCTGCGCTTCGGGTTCCCGCCCGAGGCCCTTCCGGCCAGCCTGTCGCTATCGCTGGGCACCAGTGCCGTGGCGCCGATCCAGATGGCGCGCGGCTACGCGGTGTTCGTGAACGGCGGTCGCCTGGTCGACCCCTGGTTCATCGAGCGGATCGAGGATCGCGAGGGGCGCGCGCTGTTCCGTACGCAGCCGCTTCTGGCCTGCGAGGACTGCAGCAACGAGGCGGGCGGCGTTCGGATCGCGCCGGAGGTGATCGATCCCCGGATCGCCTTCATGGTCACAAGTCTGATGCAGGACGTCGTTACCCGCGGCACCGGCTCCGGCGCGCGGGTGCTGGGCCGCCCCGATATCGGCGGCAAGACCGGCACCACCAACGATTTCCGGGATGTCTGGTTCTCGGGGTTCGGCGGCCACCTCGTGGCCACCGTCTGGGTGGGTTTCGACGACTTTTCGCCGCTCGGCCAGGGCGAGTTCGCCTCGCGCAACGCGGTGCCGATCTGGACCGAGTTCATGCGCACCGCCCTGGATGAGCTGCCGGTGCGCGAGTTCGCGCTGCCGGACGGCCTGGTCCGGGTGGCGATGAGCCCGTTCACCGGCGCCCTCGCCCGTCCCGGCGAGCCCGGTGCGGTCAGCGACCTGGTCCGACGCGAAGACATCGAGCGGATCCGGTTCGGCCAGGGCATCCTCGGCGGCACCAGCGCCGAGGAGGAAGCGGCGTACGACATCTTCTGAGACGGGTCGCACCGACCAGGGCCGAAGAGACCGCATTGGCCAGCCGGGATCGCAACAGCCAGAGACAGCGGATTGCACAGGCCGCTGCGCGCCTGCTCCATGAGGGCGGGAGTCGCGACTACCGGCAGGCCCGGCGCAAGGCCGCGCGCAACCTGGGAATCGACGATCCCCGCCTGTTGCCCGATGCCGCCGAGATCGAAGCGGCCCTGCGCGAGCACCGGGCGCTGTTCGGCGACAACAACGCGCACCAGTGGCTGCGGACGCAACGGGAGGCGGCCCGCGAGGCGATGGATTTCCTGGCCCGCTTCCAGCCGCGCCTGGTCGGACCGGTGCTTGCCGGGACCGCCGACCGCCATGCCGTCATCGAGCTTCAGGTGTTTTCCGATCCACCCGATGCCGTGGCGCTGTTCCTCGCCGAGCAGCGCATTCCCTACCGCGACGGCGAGCGCCGCCTGATCCTGAGCGGCGACCGCCCTGACCGCACGCAGGTCCTGGCGTTCAGCGCAGGAGGCCAGGACTTCGAGCTGACCGTCCTTCCGGAAACCGCTCTCCGGCAGCCCCCGCGCGAACTCGATGGCCGCCCGCTGGCGCGAGCCGGTCCGGCGGCGCTCGACGCCTTGCTGGCCCGGATCGATCATGAGGAGGCGACACGGACGCCGCGCGCGGGGCCCTGAAGGGCGGGCCGGTATCCGGGCGGCGAATGCGGCGGTGGCGCTGTCGCGCAATCGGACCGGGGCCCTGCTCAGGGCAGCGGCGAAACCGGGCAGTCGACAGGGGGAATGGGGGGCAGAGGCACCAGGAGCGGCCAGCCGAGATCCCGGAACAGGTCGAGCGTGAGATCGAGATCGTCGAAAAGGCTGCGACTGATCGATGGCGCCATCAGCAGCGCAGGCTGGGCCTCGCTGTGGAAGTGGGATACCGACGAGCCGGTCTGCAGAGTAGATGGCGCGAACATCCGGACGCAGCCCTGGCGGGTTCCCGAGGGCGTGGAGGACCGGCCGAACCCTGTCTCCAGTCGGGCGCGCAACAGACGCAGACGCAGGGCCTGCCCCTGCTCGCGGGAGACGCCGACGGCCGGAATCGTGATGTCGGCGGCGCTGCCCCCCATCACCGGTGGCGGACCATCGGCCTGGTTGGCGACGATCACGCCCACCGCGCCATGCTGCTGGGCGTTGCGGACCTTGTCGACGAACGGACAATAGCCCCGGTCGAGCAGTGCCACCTGCCCGGCCAGCCGCGAACCGTTGCGGAACGGAAACTCGCAGCCGTCGGTCAACGTTCCCAGGGGCTCGCCCGCACCAGCCACGCCGTCGTCGACGGCGACCACGCGGGCCGATCCGGCCAGGCCGGGCCAGGCTGGACCGAACTGCGCGAGAGCCAGACCGCCGACCAGTTCCGGGCCGCCACGGATGCCGTCCAGCGCAAGCACCGGCTCGCCCAGGAGCACATCGGCACCCCCACGGCTGACCGCACGCCCGCTCCAGACCAGCCAGGGATCGTCGCGCGCGGATTGCGCGCGCTCGGCAGCCGACAGCGCACGCCAGTGCCGGCCGCGCTGGAGGTCGTACAGGTAGTGGCTCCAAAGAGTCGGCGAGCTTCCGGGAAACTGCCCGGTGGCCAGATCGGTCTGGGCCGAGAAGCCCAGGCCATGGGCCAGCTCATGGAGTGCCACCGGCAGCAGGGCGATGCGGTCGGCGGGCACCGGCTGGGCGGGATCGAGGCCGTACCACCAGCCGCTCACACCCGTGCTGCAGCCGCTGTCCACGGCCAGGTTGAACTCCGCGACGACATCGTCGCGGCTGTCGAGGTCGACCCGCGCCAAGGCGTTCGCATGGGCGATGTGATAGGCCGTATTCGGCCTCGGCGCGTTCGGGAAATTGCTGGCCAGCGCCACCGGTCCGGCACGCGCCAGTGTCGTGCCCTGCGAGCCGCAGGTCAGCGCCAGCATGCGGATGCCGACGCGGATCGGAACGGGGCTGTCCAGGACCGCACCCCAGATCTCCGCGGCGCGCTGCAGCACGGCCAGGCGCTGTCCGCCCAGCGTGGCGGCACCGTTCGCACCGGCACCGGGATCGGCCGGCCGGGTGTCGGAGAAGCCCGTGCCCGCCGCATCGCCATTGACCAGGACCACCTGGGCGGCCGACAGCGGTCCGGCCAGCAAGAGGGCCAGGAGCAGCGCCGCCAGGCCGTTCCGGAAGGGGCGCTCAGCGCGCGGCATCGGCTTCCTCGCCACGCTGCCTGTGCCACCTGAAGTCGCGCCGCTGCGGCAGCGGCCGATCCGGGCCGCTGCACACCATGCGCCGCCCGCTCTGGTCGGTGACCAGTTCGAGCTGCTCCATTCCCCAGCCATCGAGGTAGGTGATGACCGTGCCGTCCGGGGCCCGACTCTCGGAAATGACCGGCAGGGTCGGCTGTCCCCAGGGCCGGGCCAAGGCCGGCGTGTGCTCGATGTGCACGCCCGCGGGCGGTGCGCCAGCGACCGGCGCGGCCATCAGAAAGGTCAACAGGGCGGCCAGGCGCATGGTCGGGCGACGCGGGCGGAGCGGGACTTGGCCCGAGTCTAGCAGCCTGTCCGACTTGGGCGATCGTCGCGAGGGAAAGCGGGATGGAGGACACATTCGTCCTCGTTCGAGGACCGTAGCAACGCCACCTGAGGAGAAGTATTGCGGATACGGACCGATCCCGGCATTTGCGCAGCAGATCAGTCCGTGTCCGACAGGCTGCCAGCAGCCTGTCGGACCCGCCACGCGCGGTCCGGACCGGTGCCGTCCGCCCAGGCTCCGTGCCGGCTCAGCGCTGGCTCAAGGCCCTGTAGTCGCGGCGCACGGCACCGGTGTAGATCTGCCGCGGACGGCCGATCTTGGTGCTCGCGTCGGCACTCTGCTCCAGCCAGTGGGCGACCCATCCCGCGGTCCGGGCGATCGCGAACATGACCGTGAACATCGAGGTCGGGATGCCCAGCGCCTTGTAGATGAGCCCGGAGTAGAAATCGACGTTCGGGTAGAGCTTTCGCTCGACGAAGTAGTCGTCCTTCAGCGCCGCCTGTTCCAGTTCCAGGGCGACATCGAGCAAGGGATCGCTGACGCCGAGCTCCGCCAGGACCTTGTGGCACATCTCCCGGATGATCGCCGCACGCGGGTCGTAGTTCTTGTAGACGCGGTGCCCGAAGCCCATCAGCCGGAACCCGGACTCCTTGTCCTTCGCGCGCACCACGGCCTTGGCGACGTGCCGGGCGTCGCCGATCTCCTCGAGCATCTTCAACACCGCCTCGTTGGCGCCGCCATGCGCAGGTCCCCACAGGGCGGCGATGCCAGCGGCCACGCAGGCATAGGGGTTGGCGCCTGTGGAGCCGACCAGACGCACGGTGGAGGTCGAGGCGTTCTGCTCGTGGTCGGCATGCAGGATGAACAGCAGGTCCAGCGCCCGGGCGGCGACCGGCTTGAGGTTCAACGGCTCGCTCGGCACCTCGAACATCATGTGCAGGAAGCGCTCGCAGTACTCGAGGTTGTTGCGGGGGAAACGGATCGGCCAGCCGATCGAATAACGGTAGGCGGCGGCGGCGATGGTCGGCATCTTGGCGATCAGCCGGATCGCCGCAAGCCGGCGATGCTCGGGATCCTCGATGTCGAGCTGTTCGTGGTAGAAGGCCGCCAGCGAGCCGATCACACCGCACAGCATGGCCATCGGGTGGGCGTCGTAGTGGAAGCCGTGCATGAAGGTCTTCAACGACTCATGCATCATCGTGTGGTGGGTGACCTCGTGCTCGAAGCGCTGCGCCTGGGCGGCATCGGGCAGCTCGCCGTTGATGAGCAGGTAGGCGACCTCGAGGAAATTCGACTGCTGGGCAAGCTGTTCGATCGGATAGCCGCGGTAGAGCAGCACGCCCTCGTCGCCGTCGATGTAGGTGATCGCGCTCTTGCAGCTGGCGGTCGAGACGAAGCCCTGGTCGTAGGTGAACAGGCCCGTATCGCGGTACAGCCGCCCGATGTCCAGGGTCGCCGGCCCCAGCGAGCCCTCGATCAAGGGCAGTTCGGTCTGCTTGCCGGAATCGGCGACGGTCAGTGCGGCATGCTTGGCGGACACGGGAACCTCCATGGCGGGCAGGGGCGCGCGGACTCGGGCGGGGCGATCACGGGACCGGCCCGGCGCCCTTGAGCTGGCGCGACGTGAAGTCGGGACCGGGCGGGGCCGGCCGTCCTGGTTCTATTGCACCGCCGCATTATCGCATACGGGTCAGCATGGACGACGCCTGGCGGGGCCGCTCGACCTGACCCTTGTCGCGCGCAAAGGTCGGCTCACCCGCAGCTCGCGGGTAGCGGCCGAATCTGGGGTCTGGCCGGGACACTTGGCGGATGCGAACCGACCCGGGAAAAGCGGACCGGCCGGTACTTCCCGACAGTACCGGGCGCATGCCGTGAAGGCGCCGGCCCGGCTCCGGCTGACGCCTTTGCGGGCGGATTCCGCCCGTTCCGGAGGCCTGCGCCACGGCTTCGCCGACCGACCGGCGACCGTCATGCTCGGCAGACGGTCACTCACTGGCGGTGCGGATGCGGCCGGGAAACGGGCCGGATCCCTCGACGCCCGCGGCGGGCCCGGTCATCGATGTCCCCATGCGGAACATCGGGAAGGCGTGCGCCGGACACACGGAGGACCGGCGAGCCGCTCGGGCGCGCCGGTCCAGGATGGCTTGTCGGCAGGGGCATCCGGGGCACTTGCCCGGATGCCGGGGTATCACTTGCCGGCGTAGCGGCGACGGAACCGGTCGACGCGGCCGCCGGTATCGACCACCTTGTGCTTGCCCGTGTAGAACGGGTGCGACTTGGAGGAGATCTCGACCTTGACCAGCGGGTACTCCTTGCCATCCTCCCAGACGATGCTGTCCTTGGTGTGGATGGTCGAGCGGGTCAGGAACGCGAATTCGGCGTTGGCGTCCTGGAAGACGACCTCGCGGTAGTTCGGGTGGATGTCGGGCTTCATGGCACTGCCTTGAACAGTCAAGCGGGCAATCATAGCGGCGCCGGGAGCGGCTGCGCAAGGCCGGGAGGGGAACGCAGGCCGCCCGTCCCGATCAGGACCGCTCGACGGTGGCGCAGGCCACCTCGCTGGCGCCGAGGTCCTGGCCGGTGCCGACCAGGGTCCGCCAGTCGATCGGCGCAGGGTCCGGCTGGCGAATCGCGAGCCAGAACACGCGCTGCTCCTCGACCCGCTCGCTCAGTTCCGCAGGGTAACCACGGCTGCGCATCTCACCCTGCCGGCGCTCGGCGTTGGCGCGGTCGCGGAACAGGCCGAGCGAGATCGTGTTCTCGCGATCCCCCGCGGTCACCACGTAGTAGTCGCGGACACCGGCCGCGGCCAGCTCGCGTGCGGTGACCAGGGCGCGGTCGCGGGAGGCGAAGGCCGGCAGGTAGACCCAGTAGCCGCGGAAACTGCGCTCGACCGTCTCCCGGCTGGCCAGGGGCTGGCCCAGCGCGACCAGCGCGGTTTCGGCCTGGCGCAGGGCCGACTGGGTCTGGAACGGACCGATCTCGATGCAGAGCGACGCGCCGGACGACGCAGCGGACCCGGCCTGGACAGGCAGCGGCTCGGGCATGGGCTCGGGGGCGTCGGCCAGCTCGGCGCTGGCGTCGCCCAGGGATGCCAGGCTTTCGCCCAGCAGGGTCAGCACCGCGACGCCAGGGTCGGCCGTAGCCAGCCGCTGTCGTTCCGGCACCGGCGCCAGCCATAGCCACAGGGCAGCGGCGATGTTCAGGGCCAGCAGCAGCAGGAAGACGATGCGTGCGAGCATGATCGCAGTGTAGCCGGGCAGCATCGACCTGTGCTGCCCCTGCGCGTTCACGCGAACGCAGACGCCGGCGCCCGCCCTCAGCCGGCCGCCGGTGTGTCGCCGCTCCAGGCGTCCAGCCCCTCGAGCACCAGCCAGGGGCGAAGCCGGAGCGGCTCGGCCAAACCGGGCGCCAGCGCGGAGGCATCGCCGCCGGCCAGGAAGACGGCATCGCCCGGTTCCCGCCAGCGCTCGACCAGCGCCAGCAGCGCCTGGAGGCAGCCACTGGCGATCGCTTCCGGGCTGTCGGTCGCCAGACCGGCGTCAGCGACCCCGCCGCGGTGGCGACGCAACCCGGGTGCCGCCGCGAACAGGCCAGCCTGCATCGCCGCCAGCCCAGGCACGATCAGGCCACCCGCGTGGCGGCCGTCGGCCTCCAGGCGGTCCAGGGTCAGGGCGGTGCCGGCGCTGACCACCACACAGCGGCCGGGACGCTCGCGCCACGCGGCGACCAGGGCGAGCCAGCGGTCGACGCCAAGCCTGTCCGGTGAGGGATAGCCGCAACGCAGACCCCGCCAGGATGCAGTCGGCGCCGCCCACCTGACCGGAAGCGCCGGCGACAGCCGGGCCAGCGTCGCCCGCAGGCGCCGCTGCGCCGCGGCTGGCGCCACGCTGGCCACCACGACCTGGTCCAGCGCCGCGCGCTGCCAGCGCGCGAGAAGCGTCGGTCCTGCCGCGGTGATCGCCCGCGGCGCATGAAGCCACCCCTGGGGTCCAGAAAGCACCCATTTCAAGCGGGTGTTGCCCTGGTCCAGCAGCAACCTCCTCGGCCCGGTCAGCGCCATGCCAGGGTCACCTCGGCGCTGTGGTAGGCGACGAGTCCGCCCTCATGGTCGACCTGCAAGGCCCCGTCCCGGGCCAGCCCGCAGGCGAGTCCGGCGCGCACGCCGGACGCCGACTCGACGATGACCCGACGGCCGGCCAGCGCATCCAGCGCGGCGAACCGGGCCAGGAAGGCGGCCAGCCCCTCGACATCGAATTGCTCGCTCGCTGCCAGCAGCGCTGCGAGGACACGGCCCGCGAGGTCGCTGCGTGTGGCAGGCCGGGCCAGCAAGGGTGCCAGGCTGGCCACCGGACGCGCCAGCTGGCGGTCGGTGGCGGTCGCCAGGGACCAGTTCAAGCCCAGGCCGATGACCAGCGAGCCATCGCCGGCCGCCTCGACCAGCAGACCGCCCAGCTTGGCCTCTCCGACCAGCAGGTCGTTGGGCCACTTGAGCGTGGGCGCTCGCAGCATCAGCGGCGCCAGGGTCTCGGCCACCGCACAACCGGCGGCCAGCGCCAGGCCTGGATGCTGTGCCGGCGGCCGCGCGACCCGGACGCGAACCGACATCAGGATCGCTTCGCCGTATCCGGCCAGCCACTGCCGCCCGCGCCGGCCCCGCCCGGCCCATTGGCATTCCGCCAGGAGCGCGCGCGGCAGGCTTCCCGTCGGCTGCGCGGCCAGTCGCGTGCTGGTGGAGTCGGTCAGCGCCAGCACCTCGACCGGACACGACCACCCGCTGAGGGCGGCCGCTTCAGCGATGCCGACGGCATCGAGCGCCCCGGAGTCGCGCCGCCAGCGCAGCTCGCCAAGGCGCTCATCGACAGCGAGAGGCAGTCCCAGCACCGACAACTGCCGCAGGGCCCGATCCAGGGCCGCCGGACCGCCGAGCAGGTCTGCGGCCTGCACGATCGCGCACGGCTCGCCGGACTGCAGCCGCTCCACCAGAACCAGCCAGCTCGCTTCGACCTGGTCATTGGTCGATCGGTCGGTTCCGGCGTCCACGACTGCAACTCCTGGGTCTGTGTCAGCAACATAGCCGGAACCCGCCTCAAGGATCGGCGCAATGTCACCCCGGCTTCGACTTCCCTGGCCAGGATCCAGGACCCCTGCCCTCCGGCCCTGGCCGCGCACGGCCCGAGAGTGTCCGGCGGGCATCGTAGCGGACACCATGGCGGACCGGATCCGGACAGTCCCCGCATGGGCGGCCGTTCGCCCAGGTCTTTTGTTTTCAATGACCTGGCCAGTCATGCCAGCTGGCATGCCGCTTGCCTATCCCCATCCAAGATGAAGCTGGAGCGCGCCATGTATCCCCTCCTTGTCCGCCTCGCCCTGGCCCTGGCCATCGTGCTCGCCGCTACCGTGATGGCCTTTGCCGCCACCGGCAACCCGGACGCCCGGGCCGGCGAGTCGGACTGCCCGGCGGACCCGGACTCCCGGGAAGCCGCCCTGCCCGCTGCAACGGGCGAGGCCGAGCCGTCCAGGCGACCGCCCGTGACCAGGCTGCGCTGGCAGACCTTCCTGCCGGGTGCCATCCGCTGAAGGGTTCCCAGGCAGGCTGGTGGCCAGCCGCTGGCTGGGCGACACTGGCGGCATGCTGCAATGGCTGCGCCGCCGGATCGCCGGCCCCGACCCCATCGCCGATGCCGACTGGCGCGCCACCCGCGAGGCGATCGCCCTGCTCGACGGGCTGGATGCCGGATCGCTGGAGCGATTGCGCCAGCTGACCAGCCGCTTCCTGCACGACAAGGACATCGTCGGCGCCGGCGATCTGGAGCTGAGCGCTCACGATCGCCGGGTGATCGCCACCCTCGCCTGCTTGCCGGTTCTGTCGCTGGGCTACGGCTGGCTGGGCGGCTGGCGCCAGGTGATCGTCTACGGGGATGCCTTCCGGGTCAGACGCGAATGGCATGACGAGAACTCGGGCGTGGTGACGGAGGGCGACGACTGGCTGGCCGGAGAGGCCTGGCAGCAGGGGCCGCTGGTGCTCTCCCTGGCGGACATCCAGGCCGACCTCGACGATCCCCATGCCGGGTTCAACCTGGTCGCCCACGAGATCGCCCACAAGCTGGACATGCTCGACGGTCACAGCGACGGCGTGCCGCCGCTGCCCGACCGGGCCCGCCACCGCCAATGGCTGACGGTCTTCCAGCGGGAATTCGATTCGATGCGAACCCGGGTCGAAGCGGGCCAGGACACCTTCCTCGATCCCTATGCCGGCGAGGCGCCCGACGAATTCTTCGCAGTCGCTTCCGAGGCCTATTTCTCCTGTCCCCGGGCGCTGGCCGCGGCCCACCCGGCCCTGCACCGGGAACTGCGTGCCTTCTATGGCGTCGAACCCGACTTGCCAGCCTGAAGCCACCCACCTTGGTGGTGCCGCCGGCCCGGCCAACCGGTCCGGTTACACTGTTGCATCGCGTTCAAACCCCGGGAGTGTCCTTGGTGCCCCCTCGTGATCCGTTTCGCCCGATCCTGGGCGCACTGTTGATGCTGGCTTGCCTGCCGGCCGCCGCAGGCGGCCCGGCCTTTCATGTGGAGGTCGCCGACAGCAGCACCTACCGGGTGACCTGGGAAGCGCTGGCCGAGGTGGCGCCGGACCTGGGCGAGGTCGACTCCGACCGTCTCCGGCTGAGCACCCGCGGCGAGCCCCGGATGCTGCATGTCCACGACGGCGGCGACGGCCGGTTCGGACCCGGAGATCATGTGACCTTCTTCGGAGAGCGCCTGCACGGTCCGGAAAGCTGGTTCGATACCTACGCCGTGCACAACGTCTATCGTCTGGAGGTCGCCGAGGTCCCCTCCGCGCTCTCCCCTGCCCGCGTGGCAACGACGCTGGCGCCCGCGCCTTTGCGGCGCAGTCTTCACCTTGAAGAAGAAAACCTGCAGATCCGCCTGAGCAACTCCTGGGTGCAGCCTGGAGAGGAGCCCGACCTGTGGTTCTGGGCCAAGCTCACCCATATCGACCCGGAACCGTTCCGGACCACCTTTGCCCTGCCCGACCTCGCCGATCGCGGGTCGGTGCGGCTGCGTCTCGGCTTCCGCGGCCTTTCGGAAGTCTGGGTGCCCGACCCCGCCGACAAGCCCGACGACCATGTCGTCGAGATCCGTCTGAACGGCGAGGATGTCGGCACCGCACGCTTCCAGTCGCGCAACCTGCATGACATTGAGATCGAGCTTCCCGCAGAAGGGCTGCTGGCGACCGGAAACGCCCTCGAACTGCACATCCCGCGACGACCCGCGCCGACCGGCGACGATGCCCTGGTCGACGTGGTGATGTTCAATACCCTCACCATCGACTACCCGATCAGGGGCGAGATCGACCAGACGCCGCTGCCCATCAAGGTGGCTTCCGACGGCGTTGTCCGCCTGACGGCCGGCCACGCGAGCACCCTGGCGATCTACGGCCGCGACGGCGGCCGCGTGCAAGGCACGAGGGAAGGCGACCACTGGCGTTTCGGCTCGCTCAGCGCCGGCGAATACCAGCCGGTCCCCGACGACGCCTATGCGCACCCGGCGCGCATACGGCCGGCCGCAGCGCACGCCTGGCGCACCGTCGACACAGGCTATGACTACCTGATGATCGGCCACTCGACCCTGCTGCCGGAGGTGGCGGCACTGGCCCAGCATTACGGCAACATGGGCATGCGCGTGGCCCGCGTCGACGTCGAACACCTTTACGACGAGTTCAACCACGGCATCGTGCACCCCCGCGCGATCCGCGACTTCATCAGCCATGCCTGGCACCAGTGGCCGGCGCCGAGGCCGCGCTTCGTGCTGCTGGTCGGCGATGCCAGCTTCGACATCCGCTCCGACCGGGTCGAGGACGCCCGCTACGCGAAGTGGGCAAACATGGAGCTGCTGATTCCCGGGCAGTTCGGCGAGATTCCCGGCCAGCACTATCAGGGCACCGACAAGCTGGGCGCACGGCGCAACCTGGTACCGACCTGGCAGTACCCGTCCGAAGAGGGCCATTCCGCCTCGGACAACTTCTTCGTCGCGATCGACGGCGACGACTGGCTGCCCGACCTGGCGATCGGACGGTTCCCGGTCGTGGAGCCGCTCGAGGTGGCCGAGATCGTCGCCAAGACCATCCGCTACCACGCCACTTCCGACTTCGGCGACTGGCGCCGGCGCACCTTGTTCGCCACCGACACCAGCACCTTCCTGCAAGAGGCCAGCGACCGCATCGCCGAAGGCCTGCAAACCGAGGGGTTCCAGCCCCTGGCGGTCTATCCGGGCGAGGACGAGCGCGACAACGAGGCGCACATCGGCACGCTCAAGCAGGCCATCAACGAGGGCCAGTTGCTGGTGCACTTCATCGGCCATGGCGGGCGCTACATCTGGCGGACCGGACCGCCCGACCTGACCCGCAACCACGACCTGTTCACCCTCGACCACGTCGCCAACCTGAGCAACGCCAATCGCCTGCCGATGGTGCTGTCGATGACCTGCTACTCGGCGCCGTTCGACCATCCCAGCGCCGACTCGATCGGCGAGCGCTTCCTGCGCGAGCCGAACAAGGGCGCGATCGCCGTGTTCGCCGCCTCCTGGCGCAACTCGCCGATCCCGCAGTTCAGCCAGGCCGCCATCGACGAGCTGATGGTCCCCGGCGCCCATATCGGCGAAGCGCTGATGCGCGCCAAGCGCACCCTGACCCAGCCCTCCACCCGCACCCTGGTCGAGACCTACAACCTGCTCGGCGATCCGGCCGTGGTGCTGCAACGCCCATCCCTGCCCCTCGAGGTCGAGGCCAGGATGCAGTCGCCCCGGCCGCACCTGGCGCTCAGCCTCAACGGCGCCGGGCCTGCGAACGGCCGGGTGTCGGTGGAATGGCAGGACGAGGACGGCCAGGTCGTCGCACGCAGCCAGCGCGAACTGCGCGGCAGCCGGCTTTTGGTGCCGGCGCCGCCCGGCGCCCTCCAGGCCCGGACCGCCATCGTCCACGTCATGGATTTCTCCAGCCGGCGCGATGGCCTGCTGCGCAGCGACCTGCGTCCGGAAATCACCGCCGCCGAAGCGGCAGCCGCCGCCGCCGCGGCGGCTGCCGCCGCTCCCGCGCCGATGGCACCGCGCAGCGAGCCCCGTCCCGCGGTCGCCGCCGACGACGAGATCCTCTACGACGGCGAATGGTAGGCAGGCGCGGTGCACAGCCGCGCATGACCAGCACGCGGCCAGTGGCGGGCGGCGAGCCGCCTGTCCTTGGGGCGCTCCGCTCCAACCGCAATGCGCCCGCGACGGTTTCCGCCTGACGGTTCAGCGCTTGGCGCGCCGCCACAGATCGCGCCAGGCAATTCGCAAGTAGCCGCGTTCGTAGAGACGGGGTTCCACCCAGCGCCACCAGGCGGACGCCGGCACCCGGCGGCTGCGTCGCACCCGGATGCGCTTGCGCAGCACTGCGGGCAGACCCACGAGGGCGTCGCGATACAGACGCAGCAGCGTCCGCCAGCGGCCCTTGCGGAGGTTGCGCAGCCAGATGCCACCGTGGGCAAGGACGATCCAGGGCAGGTGCGCCAGCAGCCAAAGCGCCGGTGCGTTCTTCGCCAGTGCCCAGAGCGAGTTCCTGATGCCGTGGTAGAGCACGAACTCGTTGTCCGGTCCGCCGCTGGAAGCGGAACCTTTGTGCAGAGCAACGGCGTGGTCGGCATAGGCGACGCCGAACCCCAGCCAGCGCGCCCGCATCACCAGATCGGTGTCTTCCGCGTAGCAGAAGAACGACTCGTCGAAGTACTCCCCGTGCGCCGTGTACAGTTCCCCGAGCAGCCGTCGCGACAACAGCATGCAGCCACCGGTCGGCCCAAGCAGGCGCTCGTCCAGCCGCTTTCGGTTCGAGGCGAGTCCGGATCGGTACAGCGTGATGCCAAGGCTATCGATGCGGGACGGGTCGTCGGCGGCCATCAGCCTGGCTGCGACCATGCCGGCATCCGCGGGCGCCTCTGCCTGCGCAGCCAGCAGCCCGGCGACCAGCACGGCACCAGGCAGGGTGTCGTCGTTGAGCAGCAGCACGCTCTGCACGGCGGCAACGGCGAGAGCCGCCTCGATCAGGCGATTCATGCCCGCCGCGAAGCCCAGGTTCCGGCCAGGCACCAGCAGACGCGCCGGCGGCAAGGCCGGATCGAATCGCCACATAGGCCCATCGCCGAGATCGCCCCGGTTGTCCAGGACCAGTACCGGCGCGCCGGCGGGAAGCTGCGGGACGGCACCGGCCAACGCTGCGGCGGTCGCCGCTGCCGAGCCGTAGTGGACCAGCAGGAGGGCCGGGACGTTCATGGGTGCGCCTGGAACCGCCTACGGGCGCACGCGCCGGAACTCATGGCGGCAGCGTGGCCGCGTAGTCGGGATCGATCTCGAAGCTGTTGCCGGGCCTGACGAAGTTGACGTTGTAGTAGGGGTCGCCGCGTTCGATCACCGCTCGATGCCGGGCGTGCATCCAGGCGGTCTCCGCCGCGAACCGCCGCTGCTTGCCGCTGTCGTCCTCGCCGCCGCGTGTCCGCGACTCGTGGTGGTAGAGCTGGGCATGCGGCGTATAGACGACGAGGTAGCCACGCTCGCGCGCGCGCAGGCAGAAGTCGACATCGTTATAGGCCACCGCGAGGTTTTCGGCGTCCAGACCGCCGAGCTCGGTGTAGAGCGCTGTCCGCATCATCGCGCAGGCGAAGGTCACCGCGCTGGCGTTCTGCAGCAGGTGCGGACGCGCCATGTAGCCCGGGTGATCGGCAGGCAGAAGATGGTGGGCGTGGCCTGCGAACGAGCCGATGCCGACGACCACGCCGGCGTGCTGCACAAGCTCATCCGGGTACAGGAGCCGGCAACCGGCGACCGCGACCTCGGGTCGCTGGGCATGCTCGAGCAGCGCCTCGATCCAGCCCGGCGTGATCACCTCGGTATCGTTGTTGAGCAGGAGGAGGTATTCCCCCTTCGCCTGCGTCACGACGTCGTTGTGAAGAGCGGAGTAGTTGAAGGGATGGTCCCAGCTCAGCACACGGACCCGTTCGTCGCTGGCGGCCAACTGCGAGAGGACGGTCGCCGTTTCCGGGTCGCTGCTCTGGTTGTCGACAAGCAATAGCTCGAAGCGATGCCAGGTGCTGCGAGCCAGCACCGACTGTACGCAGGTACGCAGCAGTCCGGGCTCGTCGCGGAACGGCACGACGATGCTCACCAGCGGCTCGCCGACGACGTCCCGGCGCACGTGGTAGGTATTCGGATAAGGCCCCAGATCGACGTGCCCTGCGATACCCCGACGGGCCAGGGAGTCGGTGAGCGCGCGCCGCCCCGCCTCCCAGGTGTAGGGCTTGGCGCTGGCGTCGGACGCCGTCGAACTGGGGATCATCCGCCAGTGGTACAACACCTTCGCGACGTGCCGTATCGTCCGGGCCCGCTCGCTCATGCGCAGCACCAGATCGAAGTCCTGGGCCCCGTCATAACCGTAGTGCAGGCCGCCGACAGTCTCGATCAGACTGCGGCTTGCGACCGTGAAGTGACAGAAGTAGTTGTTCGACGAAAGATAATCCGGCGAGAAGTCGGGCTTGAACACCGGCCCATGAACGCTTCCGTCGACGTCCATCTTGTCCTCGTCCGAGTAGACCAGGTCGACGGTCTCGTCCTGAAGCTCGCGGACGACCTCCAGCAGCGCATCGGCGGTGAGCACGTCGTCGTGGTCGAGGAATCCGATGAAATCTCCGGTAGCCATGGCCAAAGCGGCGTTGGTCGTTCGGGCGATGCCCTGGTTTTCCTCCAGCCGCAGTGTCCGGATTCGCGGATCGTCCAGCGATGCCAGGTAATCGATGGTCTCCTGGCGGGTCGAGCAGTCGTCGACCATGCACAGCTCCCAGTCCGGGTAGTACTGGCGCCGCACCGACTCCACCGCCTCGTGCAGCCAGCGCCGCTCGGTGTTGTAGACCGGCATCACGATCGAGATCTTGGGCCGCCGTCCTAGGCGGCGAAGCAGCGCGCGTGCGCGTGCGGCGTCCATGCGCGGCTCGCTGGAAACCGCCCGGGTCGGCGAGCCACCCTGCCGGTAGAGCATGTAGGACTGCGTGCGCGCGGTCAGGAACGGCAGCCGCCTGTGCAGCCATGTCACGAAGGCCCGCTTGCGGGCATGGCTGACGCCCGGAAACCCGTAGTACCAGCGGTACAGCCGCTGCTCGGTGGCGAACGACAGCCGCGGCGGACGGATCGCACCCGCCAGCCAGCGCATTGGCGCGGTCACCCGCCAGGACAGCGAAGCGCGCATGGCGCGGACCGATTCCAGCGCGAACTCGGTCTCCCCCGCCAGCCTCAGGCGCTCGGCGTCGGCCTCGTCGGCTCGCTCGCGTTGCCGGCGATGATGTTCGCCGAGTTCGGCCAGTCGCTGGCGAAGGTCGGCAATCCGGATCCGGCTGACTTCCTGATCGACCCGAAGCCTCGCGACTTCGGCATCCAGCTCGCCGGAGCGTTGCAGCAGGCGTACCAGCACGGTGTCCGTGCTGTGCTGCAGGTGCACCAGTTGTCGCTGCACGGTCTCGGATCCCGCAGACAGGGCGCGGGCGACCCGTGTATCGAAGGCCGCCTGGAAGCTGGCCAGCACCTCATCCGGCTCGGGCCAGCCGGCGACATCGATGGAAACCGACCCCTCGGCCGCAGCGGCGGACTCCAGGCAGGCATGCAGGGCGGCCTGCCTATGGCTCAGTTGGCCGTCCGGATCGGTCTCGGTCCGGTTGCGGCGCAGGCCGCCCCGCAGCAGCGAGGCTATCCGCTCCGCTGATGGCACGGACAGCTCCGGCCCACCCTGCCGTGCGAGCAGGCGGGCCAGTCGGGCAAGCTCGGAGGCCGGCTCGGCCACCAGTCTCTCGTAGCTGACGAACACCGCAGGTCGGTCGCCAAGGTCGGCAAGCAGACGCAGCAGGTACTTCTCCCAGAGCGACAGAACCATGGCGGTGGGGTAGATGCCGCGCGGCGTGGCCGCCAGCGAGGCGGCGATCGCCAGCGGATGGCGCACCGCCACCACCACGGCGGCATCCGGGACGACGGTTGTCCATGTCGGCAGCAGCAGGCTCAGTCGGGGATCCTTGAGCAGCCATGGTCGGTGCCGGTCCAGGTCCGAGACCAGGACCGCCAGTCGCTCCTGCAACGCTGCAGCGGCAGGCTCGGCGAAGGTCGCCGGACCCAGGCCCGCGACGCGGTCCCACTCCAGGTCCTGCGAGCGCAGGAAATCGACGTGGGCCTGGTAGATGTCGCGACGCTCCCAGTAGCCCTCCGGGTTGTCATCGGGATGCGCCTCGAGCAGGTCCTCCCCCGCGCCCAGCCAACAACCCATCTCGCCCAGGAGACGGGCCATCACCGAGGTGCCGGACCGGTGCATGCCGCACAGGAGTATGGCGCGACCGCTGGCGTTACCGCCGTTGGCGACCCTGACCCGTGCAAGCGTCACGGCAGACGGCGCGGCCGGCTCGCCCCGGGCGGCGACGGCTGGCGTCGACTGCCTCGCTGGCCGGCTGCGCAGACGCCACACCCCAAAGTACTCCAGCCCCGTCTCGTCGCCACCGCGCTCGCAGACCTGGACGGCATCGATCTCCAGCAGCGCCAGTGCCGACTCCATGAAGCGCACGAACGCGCCGCTACCCCAGACATGCACCGATTCGCGACGCGCCCGTGCGCGCCGCACGGCCGCCGCAAGCGCCGGCCCGGAGGCCTCGATCTCTGGATGCGCGACAGCGAGGAATGCCCGGTAGGCCTCGTCGTCGACGCGGTCGACCCCGGCACGCCAGGCGTCCGCCAGCGCCTGGAACGAGGTACAGGGCCGGTCGCGATCCTGCGTGTAGTGCTTGTCCGGCACCGAAAGCATCACGTGTCCGCCGGGACGCACCACCCGGAACATCTCGCTCAGCACCCGGACCGGGTTGGCGACATGGTCGAGCACCATGTTGGCGATGACGAAGTCGACGCTGGCGTCGGGGAACGGCGCCAGGCCTACCGCGTCGAGGTCGACCACATGGTCGACCGGCGCAACGACTGCCTGCGGCAGCTCCGGGAACACCTTGAGCGCCTCGTCGCGACTCATGCAGTCGACATACTCGACACGCAGTCCCTCGGGAAGGCGCGCGGGCGCATTCAGGGCGCCGAGTTCCAGGCCGTGGCCGGTGAGGTGGCGGTAGCCCGCCTGGCGATGCTGCATGTATCCCCCTGCTCAGGACCGGTGCGGTCGACGCTGCCCCGGCGGGACATGGACGCCGCTTCGGGCAAGCGACTATCTTAACCGCTGCCGGCGCCTCGCCAGACACAGCCGCGGACCGGGAGATCGGGATTGGACCGTCATGCCGCCATACTTCGGGACATCGACCGTTCCGGCCTGGGACTGGAGATCGGACCCAGCCACAATCCTGTCGCCCCGCGCCGGCTCGCTTCCGGGTGCAGACCGTCGATCACCTGGACAAGACCGGCCTGGTGGCAAAGTATACCGGCCACGGCGTCGAAACCAGCGCCATCGAAGAGGTCAATCACGTCTGGCGCGGCGAGCCATTGAGCGAACTGGTCGGCGCACCCGGCGGTTTCGACTGGATCATCGCCTCGCACGTGATCGAACATGTACCCGACCTGGTCGGTTTCCTGCGCGAGTGCGAACGCCTCCTGACCGCCGACGGAGTTCTGTCGCTGGCGATACCCGACAAGCGCTACTGCTTCGACCATCTGCGTCCTCACACCAGCACCGGCGAGGCGCTGCAGGCCTTCCTTGAGGGCAGGACCAGGCATCCGCCCGGTCTGGTGTTCGACTATTTCGCCTCGGCCGTGAAGCGATCCGGAGACATCGCATGGCAGGCGGGCAGCCGCGGCGGGCTCGAGGCCGTGCATTCGGTCGAGCAGGCCTGGGCACAGTGCCAGGCTGCATCGGCACCAGGCGCGGACTACCTCGACCTCCACGCCTGGCGATTGACGCCGGCATCGTTCCGGCTGATCGTCGGCGACCTGCGCCGGCTGGGCCTGCTCGATCTCGGCATCCTCAGCGAGATCGACACCGTGGGGTTCGAGTTCTTTGTTTCGATGCGTCGCGATGGCCTGGCGCCCCCGCCTGACCGGGTGGCGCTCGCCCTCGAGATCGGGCGCGAACTCGCGGCTGCGGCCCGGTAGTCGCGGGCCCGACACGGGCCCTGGAATCAACCCGGCCGGCAGGCCTGTGACTCATGCCGCAGCGCCCTGCCCGCCGACCCGCCCGGCTCAGGCCCGTGGCGCTGCCGCGTGGTAGTCCGCCATTACCCTTGTCACCGGGCCCTGGGCAACCAGGCGGCCCGACTCCAGCCATGCCGCGCTGCTGCAGAGCTCGGCGATGGTGCTGTCCTGGTGGCTGACCAGCACGCAGGTCATGCCCGAGCGCATCCGCCTGCGCAGGTCGCCGCCGGACTTCTCCAGGAACTCGGCATCACCGACGCCCAGCACCTCGTCGATCAACAGGACGTCGGGATCGGCCTGCATGGCCACCGAGAAACCCAGGCGTAGAACCATGCCGCTGGAGTAGCAGTTGAGCGGCTGCTCGAAGAAGTCGCCCAATTCGGCGTATTCGCGGATCGCCGGCAGGCGGAGCTCGATCTCGCGGCGGGCCATTCCCAGCAGCATGCCGCTGAGGATCGCGTTGTCCCTGCCGGAAAGGTGCGGCACGAAGCCCAGGCCCAGGGCGAGCAACTGGATTCGAAGGGGACGCGCCTGGACGATCCGGCCTCGGTCCGGGCGGAGGATGCCCGCCAGCACTCTCAGCAGGGTGCTCTTGCCGGCCCCGTTGCGCCCGATCAGGCCCAGGGTCTCCCCCTCGTGCAGCTCGAGGCTGACGTCCTCGACCGCCCAGTAGCCGCCGCGCCCGATCCGGCGCACGCCCTGGTAGGCCACGCCGACGTGGTCGAGGCGAAGCAGGGGCGCCGCCATCAGACCGCCAGCTTCGGATAGCGCGGCGCCAGCCGCGTGATCAGGGCCACGGCGAACGCCAGCACCAGCAGCGACCCCATGCCTGCCTTCGCCAGCAGCGCCCAATCCGGCCACTGCCCCCGCATCAGGATGTCGCGCGCCGATTCGATGATGCCGACCACCGGGTTGAACGCCATCCAGGCGGCGTAGGGCTCGGGCAGGTTGGCCAGCGAGAACACGACCCCGGAAAGGAACATCAGCGCCATCATGGCGTTCTCGATCACGAACCGGATGTCGGGCACGAACGGCACGATCGCGGCTGCGATCAGCGCGCCCGCACAACCCAGGAGCAGTTCCACCGCGAACACCAGCGGCAAAGCCAGGTAGGCCCAGCTCGGCGGATGGCCCATCGCCCACAGGATCACCAGCAGCACCAGGAAGATGAAGGCGAACTTCACCGTGTCGCTGAGCACCGCGGTCAGCGGAAACAGCAGCACAGGCAGGCGGACCTGACGCATCAGCGGAATGTTCAGCCAGATCGCATGGCTGCCATGGGTGATGCACGATTTCAGCCACTGCCAGAAGGTCAGGCCTATCAGCAGGAAAGGGATGAAGGCCGGATCGCGATTGCCCATGACCAGGCCGAACACCACCCAGAACACGGCCATGAACATGGCCGGCTCGAGCAGCCACCAGAGGAAGCCCAGGTAGCTGCGCGCGGATTCCGCCTTCAGCTCCGCGTAGGCGCTGAACCAGAGCAGCTCCAGGAAACGCACGGCGGCAGGCCGCGACTCCGGGTCAGTCGGCGGCGCGCCGCTTGGCCGGCGCGCGGAAGGTCGGTGTGAACTTCTCCCGGTTGCCGTTGGTCGAGATCGACTCGACGTAGTACCAGTAATCCTTGCAGGGATCGATGGTGTCGTCCCGGAAACTGTAGCTGTGCGGCTCGTCGGAGGTGCCGGCGCCGGGGATCGGTGCGGCGGTCAGGCGCTCGAACGGGCCGTCTTCGGCCTCGCCCCGGTAGACGTCGAAGCCGAAATTGTCGAGTTCGGCGGCGGTGCTCCAGCGCGGTGTGTTGGCGATGCGGGCGTCGGCCTCGACGGCGGACTGGTCGCCGCACTGGCCGACCGGCACTTCCGGGGCGGGCGGCGGGGCGGCCGCCTGCGATGCCGCCGCCGCGGGCTCCGCGGTCTCCGGCGCCGGTGCCGGCTCCTGGGCACGCTGACAGGCGGACAGAACCAGCGCAGCGGCGAGCGTGAGCATCAGGCGGGACATGACGGACTCCGGAAGTTGCGTGAATTCCAGCGCACACGATAGCCGAAGGCCAGCAGCAGCGGCAATCGCCCCCCGCGCGCCGGCGCCCCGGGCCTCCAATCCCCCCGGCGCGTCTGCCGGAGATGCCGCGCACCCGCTCGGCCCTGCGCATCCTCGACGACCTGCGGGCGTTTCCGGCGCGCTCCGGGTCCGATCGACCCTCCCGGGTCGGCGTCCGGCGAACCGCGCCCGGCGCTCAAGGCACCCGAAGCCGGAAGCTGGCGCCGCCCAGCGCGCCGGAACGGCCGACATCCAGGCTGCCCCGATAGGCGCGCAGGATGTCCTGGATGATCGCCATGCCGATGCCGTGGCCCTCGACGCGCTCGTCGCCGCGTACGCCGCGCTTGAGGACATCGGACACCCGGTCCTCGGGTATGCCGGGACCATCGTCCTCGACCGCGATCTCCAGCGCCTTGCGCCGTGCCCCGGGCAGCGCGATCTGGCGGGCGCTCAGCATGACCCGGCCGCGCGACCACTTGAATGCGTTCTCGAGCAGGTTGCCGAGCAGTTCGAGCAGGTCGCCGCGCTCCCCGTAGAAGCGGGCCTGGGGATCGATCTCGAATTCGCAGACGATGCCACGGGTCGCATAGACCTTTTCCAGGCTGCGCACGACCTCCTCCGCGGCCGGCTCGATCGCCAGCGGCGTCGCGAAGGTCTGGTGACCGGAGGTCGCCGCCCGCGAAAGCTGGTAGGCGACGATCTCGTCCATGCGCCGGACCTGCGAGAGCAGGTCCCGGCAGGCGGTCATCGGCGTATCGTCGCCTTCCAGGCGGGTGCGCATCACCGCCAGTGGCGTCTTCAGGCTGTGCGCCAGGTCGGCCAGGGTGTTGCGGTAACGCACCAGGTGTTCGCGCTCGGTGACGATGAAGTCGTTCACGCTTTCGGTCAGGCCCTGGATCTCGCGCGGGTAGTGACCGGACAGGCGCTGCAGGTGGCCGCTTTCGATCCGGGTCAGCTCCGACTGCACCCGGCGCAGCGGCGACAGCCCCCAGCGGAACAGCCCGAGCATGATCACCAGCAGGAACATGCCCGCCGCGCCCAGGTACACCCACAGGGTCTGGCGGAACACGCCGATCTGCTCGCGCAGGCCGGAAGCGTGCTCGGCGACATGGATCGTCAGGCGCAGCTCCTCGTCGTCCGGAAGCTCCCAGACCACGCCCTGGCTGAACCTGAAGATGTCGCCGACCGGGCTGTCCAGCGGGCCGTCGAAGCGGATCTCGCCCGGCGGCAACTCGTCGTCGAAGGGCAGATCGCGGGCAAGCGCGGATGCCGACTCCCAGCGCAACCCGTCGCCGGTGATGCCGGCGTACAGGCCGGAGCCGGGCTGGTCGAAGCGCGGCTCCGGCGCCACCTCAGGCAGCACCAGTCGGCGGGAGATGGTCGGGTCGGAGCCGGCGATGTAGGCCCAGACGTAGCTCTGCAGCCGTTCGCGCAGCGCGGTGAGCGTGCTCTCGCGGAACGCCTGGTCGAGCGCGAACCCGGTCAGACCCAGGAAGCCGACCAGGGCGGTGGCCAGGACCAGCAACAGGCGCGATTGCAGCGACCAGGGGCGCACGGGGGATCGCCTTCGTCCCGCTCAGGCGCGGCGGGGCCGGACCGCGCCCGGGCCGCGGCCGGCGTTCATTCCGATCGCGGGATCGAGAAGCGGTAGCCGCGCCCGCGCACGGTATCGATCGGCTTGAGGGTGCCTTCCGGGTCGAGCTTGCGGCGCAGCCGGCCGATGAACACCTCCAGCACGTTCGAGTCGCGGTCGAAATCCTGCTGGTAGATGTGCTCGGTCAGCTCGGCCTTGGAGACCAGTTCGCCGGCATGCATCATGAGGTACTCGAGCACCTTGTACTCGTAGCTGGTCAGCTCGACGGTCTCGTCGTTGACGCTGACGGTCTGCGCAGTGGTGTCCATGCTCACCGGGCCGCACTGGATGACCGGCTTGCTCCACCCGCTGGCGCGCCGCATCAGCGCATTCATCCGCGCCAGCAGCTCCTCGACGTGGAACGGCTTGACCACGTAGTCGTCGGCGCCGATCTTCAGGCCTTCGACCTTGTCCTGCCAGCTGCCGCGCGCGGTCAGGACCAGGATCGGGAAGCGGCAGTTCTCCTCGCGAAGCTTCTCGATCAGCTCCATGCCGTTCATCCTCGGCAGGCCGAGATCGATGATCGCGAGGTCGAACGGCACTTCCTTGCCCAGGTAGAGGCCCTCCTCGCCGTCGGCCGCGGCGTCCACCGCGAATCCCTCGCGCTTGAGCCTGGCCGCCAGCGTCTCGCGCAGCGGCGCCTCGTCTTCAACCAGCAGGATGCGCATGGACAGGTCTCCCTATACGTGGTCGGCAATCAGCGCCGCGCGGATCCGCGGCTGGACTTGGTCACCACCCTGACCCGGCCGTCGGGGGTGAGCACCTTGATGCGGTACAGCTCCCTTGGGCCGGCCCGTACGGTGTCGGCGGAAAGCACGCGGCCACCGGTTTCCTGCTGCACGAGCTCGATGGCGTGCTGGAGACTGTCGGCCGCGTCGCGGGCCAGCGCGGCCGGCGCGACGGCCAGCAGGCAGGCCAGGATGAGGGGACGCAGGATGCAGGTCATGAGCGCGGGATTGTGGTCGGGAAGCGGGCGGCGGCGCAACCGGGTGGCTGCATCCGTGCCAGACTGGCCCTTCGCCATTGAATTCGCACTGAACCCCGCTCGCCCCGGACTCCCGCTGTTCAGCGCGGCAGGCCCGGCCCGGACGGCTCGGTTCGGGCGAGGTCGCCCCACGACCCCTGCCCGTCCCGCCCGTGTCGTCATCAATACAGCTCGGCGACGCAGCAGCGCAGCGAACCGCCGGCTTTCTCGATTTCCGGAAGCGCTACGGTGTCGATGCGCCAGTCCATGTCCGCCAAGGCAGAGACCGTCTGCGGCCGGAGCGCCGACCTGGCGCCCGCACTCATCCACACCGAGCCTTCACGCAGGGCGATGCAGTTGCCCGCGAATGACGCCTGCTCGCCAGCCGACAGCGCCACGCACCGGCCCGCCCAGGCAGTCGCGAGCGCATCGGCGACTGCGGCATCGGCCAGGCCGGACGCCGACATCACCAGGCTTCGTCCACCAAGCACGCTGAGCACCACGTTGGTGTGGTACTCGCCGGGCGCCAGGTCGAACGCGAAGCTCAGGCGCAACCCGAGGGACTCGTGCATGGCAAGGGCCCCGGCCAGGTTGCAGCGCTCGGACAGCCCGCACAGGCCGATGCCGCGACGCCGGTCGATCACCAGGGCGCCGGTCAGCTCGGCGATCGCCTCGCCGCCGGCCAGATCGGTCACCGCGTAGCCCAGCAACTCGGTGAAGAAGCCGCGGATGTCGGCCCGCGCGGTCTCGCGTTGCCTCTGCGGATGACGCATGGCGCCCAGCAACAGCCGGCCTGGGACGGTGGCGAACGCATTGTTGAGGAACACCGCGTCGGGCGTCGCCGGGTCGCCGGGAAAGGTCACCACGGGCAACTGCCTCGACAGCGCGGTCGCCAGCGCCCGGTGCTCGGCGGCACAACGGTCGGCATCCACGGTGTCGGCCGGTCGCATGTAGGCGTTGTCCGCGCAGCTTTCCGCAGCGGGATCCAGGCCGTCGGGCGCCAGCAGCAGGGCGGCGCGCGGGAAAGGCGGCCCCCAGGGGGCGTCGGGCAGACGGGTCAGCGCAGCCAGGAATGCCTGCGGGTCGGTGACCAGCATCAGGCTGCCTCGTCCAGGGCGGGCGCCAGGGCCGCCAGGGCCTGCTCGACCACCGGCCAGCCGGCGCCAGGCTGGCGCGCGGACTCGGTAAGGATGCGCCGAAACGGCCGCGCGCCTGGCAGGCCATGCGCCAGGCCCAACCAGTGCCGGACGATCGATGCCAGGCGATCGCCCTTGGCCAGCCGGGATTCGACGTAGCCGCGCAGGCCGGCGATCACGCCCTGGCGGTCAGGCAGGGCGGTCCCGAACAGTCGATGCTCGATCTGCGCCAGGCGCCACGGTGTGTGGTAGGCGGCCCGGCCGAGCATGACGCCGTCGACCCGGGCGAGCGCGGCGTCGATGTCCTGGTCGGCCTCCAGGCCGCCGTTGAGAACCACCGTCAACGCCGGCCGCTCGCGCTTCAGCCGGTACACGCGCGGCCAGTCCAACGGCGGCACCTCGCGGTTCTCGCGCGGGCTGAGCCCCTTGAGCCAGGCCTTGCGCGCATGCACGACGAACACGCCGCACCCGGCGCCCGAAACGATCTCGACGAAGCGCTCCAGGTCCTCGTAATCGTCCTGCTCGTCGACGCCGATCCGGCACTTGACCGTCACCGGCACGGCGGCCGGCACGGCGGCGCGCATCGCCGCCACGCAGTCGGCCACCCGGGCCGGCTCGCGCATCAGGCAGGCGCCGAACGCGCCGTCCTGGACGCGCTCGCTCGGACAGCCACAATTGAGATTGATCTCGTCCATGCCATGCTCGACGCCGATCCGCGCGGCGGCACCGAGCAGTGACGGGTCGCTGCCGCCGAGTTGCAGCGCCAGTGGGTGCTCCTCGCCATCATGCGCCAGCAGTCGACCGGCATCCCCGCGCACCAGGGCGTTGGCGTGCAGCATCTCCGTGTACAGCAAGGCATGCGGCGCCAGCCGCCGGTGCAGGACCCGGCAGTGGCGATCGGTCCAGTCCATCATCGGCGCCACCGACAGGCGGCGGGCGGCAGCGGCCGCGCCGGTCGATGGCGGTGCGCTCGCGATAGGGGCCTGGCCGGCGGTGGCAGTCATCTGAAAGGTGTGAAGCGCGGAAATCGGGCGCACAGGATAGCGCGTGCACCGCCGGCGACCGTGGCGCCATCCGGTGCAACCGCCCTGGCCCGCTGCGTGAGCGGAGGCCGGCAGCGGCGCGCGGCACCGGGCGATCGCAAGCGCCCGCCGTCGGCGCGACCGGCCCGGGCCTTGTCCTGCACGCATCCGCTGCCCGGGACGCAGGGTCCGCCACAGGTCGTCAGCGGATCGAAATCGCCCTGGCCGGGAACGGTGCTCAGCGGGCCGGCGGCGCCGGCAAGGCCTGCGGCCGGCGATTGGCCCTGACGGCCCACCAGACCAGCAGGCCGATCAGGATCAGGGGCGCCAGCAGCGGCAACAGGGCCAGCGGCAGCACGACCAGCGCCACGACGGCGGCCAGCACCGCGCCCACGGCGCCGAACACGGCTCCGAGCACCGCGCCGACCACGCCGATGGCGAGACCGAACACGACCAGTACGAGGCGCATGACCAGGCCGACCAGGCCGAGCAGGGCTACCGCCATGATCGCCGGCAACGCGACCGCGGCGGCGCCACCGAACAGCGCAGCCACGCCCACGCCGATGCCCGCCAGCACCAGCAGGGGAAGGGCGACCGCAGGCAGGATCACCAGTGCGGCGAGCACACCCAGCACGATCAGGACAGTCTTCATGGTTCCGGCTCCCGGTTGCGCCGACGTCCGGTCGGCTCCTATGCGGCTTTCATGCCGCGTGACCAACGTAGCGTTCCGGCGCATCGTCGTCGGGTGGAAAAGGTCATGGTCGCCGCGCAAGGGCCAGCCACCGTTCAGGCAGGACCACGGCGCGTGAACATGCCCTGTGCTGTCATCGGACGTCCGTTCACCCGTCCGCGGAGGACCGCACGATGATCCGATCCACACTTGCCACCGCCTGCCTGGCGCTCCTGCTGGCGGGCTGCACCGATTCGGCGCAGGACAGGGAGTCGGCCGCCGCCCCGGAAGCATCCGGATTGGCCGCACCCGCCGATGCCGATCCGGCGCCTGCCGTGTCGCCCGCAACGTCGGGCCTGCCGTTCCAGGTCAGTCCGGTGGCCAGCTTCCGGTCTCCCTGGGCCATGAGCTTCCTGCCCGACGGCCGCCTGCTGGTCACCGAGAAGGCGGGCGCCCTGCGCCTGTTCGACCCCGCCAGCGGCAATACCGGCAACGTCACCGGCGTCCCGGCGGTCGACCATGGCGGCCAGGGTGGCCTGGGCGACGTCGTGCTGCATCCCTCGTTCTCCGACAACGGCCTGGTCTACCTGAGCTATGCCGAGGCAGGCGAGGACGACACCCGTGGCGCGGCGGTCGCCCGAGCGCGGCTGGTGCTCGATGACGGCGATGGCCGCCTCGAGGACCTCTCGGTGATCTGGCGGCAGGTGCCCAAGACCACCGGACGGGGCCACTTCGGACACCGGCTGGCGTTCGGGCCGGACGGCCATCTGTGGATCACGTCCGGCGAACGCCAGAAATTCGACCCCTCGCAGGATATGACCGGCAACCTCGGCAAGGTGCTGCGCCTGAACGACGACGGCTCGGTGCCGGCGGACAATCCGTTCGCCGACCAGGGCGGCGTGGCCGCGCAGGTCTGGTCGCTCGGCCACCGCAATCCCCTGGGCATCGACTTCGACGATGCCGGCCGACTGTGGGTGCACGAGATGGGGCCTGCGCACGGCGACGAGCTGAATCTGATCCAGCGCGGTGGCAACTACGGCTACCCGCTTGTCTCCGACGGCGACCACTACGACGGCACGCCGATCCCCGACCACAACACGCGGCCGGAATTCATCGCCCCGGCGATCTCCTGGGTGCCAGCGATCTCTCCAGCCGGCTTCGTGATCTACCAGGGCGATCTGTTCGGCGACTGGCGCGGCAGCGGGCTGATTGGCGGCCTCTCCAGCCAGGCGCTGGTTCGAGTGGCGTTCGAGGGCGAGCAGGCCCGGGAGGTCGAGCGCTACGAGATGGGCGCGCGCATCCGCGAGGTCGAGCAGGGTCCGGACGGCGCGATCTGGGTGCTGGAGGACGAGCGCGATGGCAGCGGCGGGCGCCTGCTGCGCCTGGATCCCGCGCGGCCCTGAGGGCAGACAGCCATGACCAGGCCTGCACCGCCGTGTCGCCGTCCCATGTCCAGGACTCCGTGTCCAGCCATGTGGCCGGCCCGCTGAGCCCGGCATGCCGGGCCGGCTATTGCCAGGGTGGCACCGGCGCAGCACGCAGGGTGCATCGCCACAGCCACTTCTCGCCGGCCTGCACAGGCTCGCCTGCGTGCAGGGACTCGGGGTCGGGGTGGCCGTCCGGATCGACATTCCAGTGGATCAGCCCCATGCCGTCCTGTCCGGCCACCGTCAGGCCGGCGCGGGGGTAGGCGGTGCCGCCGCCACGCCCGGGCGCCCGCAGATAGACCAGGAAGGTCGCCATGCGCTGGCCACTCGGGTCGCCGCGCTGCACCAGGTTGCGCTGCACCTGTTCGGCGCTGAACCAGTCGACATGCGGGCGATAGGCCTGGCCGGGGCGGTAGCGGATGATCGAACAGGGCTCCAGCGCCCGCGTCGACCAGCCGGTCAGGGCGGCGATCCGGCGCTCCATCGTGCGCACCACGGCATCGGCGTTGATGCCGCCGATCGGACAGCCCTCGCCGTCGAATTTCTCAAGTTCGGCATCGTCGTTTTCGCTGGCCGGGCCGTGGAAGCTCCGGGCGCCGGCCAGCCAGGGCGCGACGGCGGCCATCAGGTGCCCGCACTCCTCCTGGCTGGCGAAATGCTCGCTGCTTGCCACCCGCGGTCGCTGGCACAACCAGCGCCACGGGCGGGGCGCGGCCGACTGCAGGGGTTCGGCGCCAGGATCGCCACCGACGGCGCGCAGGCGGCCGTCATGGTCGAGGACCAGGCCGGGATGGCCGATCGCGGCGAACGCCGCAACCGCAGCAACGACCAGCTGCTCGCTGTGGCCCGGATCGGCGACCGGATCGGCCAGCCTGCGCAGCACCGGTGCGGCACGCTGCCCCGCCGCCAGCAGGGACTGGTACCAGTGCCGAACCCGCTGTGGATCGGCCTGCGTGAGCAGTCGGTCGGCGGCGGGACGAGCCCCTGGCCAACCGGCATCCGCGGCCCTGAGCAGCAGCGCACGGCCAAGGGCCGGGTCCCGGCGCAGGCCGAGACCGCGGGCGGTCCGCAGTCCCAGCGAATGAAAGGCCGCCGGATGGCCCAGGGCACAGGCCAGCGCGAACGCCGCCGCTGCCGCCGAAGGGTCGCGCGCGATGCCATGGATTTCCCCGCAGTCGAGCAGGTAGCCGACCTGCCAGGCGTTGCCCGCGAGGCCCCGGGCGGCCAGCGCCCGGTGCAGGTCCAGGGCACGCGCCGGGTCGGCGGGCACGGCCAGGCCCTGGAGGCACAGGTCGGCCAGGCGGTCCAGCGCGCGGGGATGGCCCAGGGTGCCCGCGCGCTCCAGCCAGTGCAGCGCCCGGGACGGCGACTGCGCGTCCCGGGCCGACATCAGGTGGTAGGCGCCCAGCAACCAGCAGGCCTCGGCGGCCGACGCACCGGTGGTCGCCTGCTCCAGCAGCGCCAGGCCGCGCGCATGGTGGTCGCTGCCCGGGTCGTGCTCGACCAGCAGGCGACGCGCCAGCGCGAGCACCTGTGCATCGCCGTTTCCGGGTATCTCCGGGCGAGCATCCCCCACTGCCACGCTGTGCACTCCCATCAGCCGGCGACAGGATAGCGGCGTTGGTTTGTCCACGCGCCTGGCGCGGCGGCTGCCGGCGAGTCTGCCGCGCTGGCGCAGCGCGGCGGCGTCGAACGGGTCTCCAAGCGCGGCGCATGGGTGCCGCCTGCCCGGTTGTCGGAGCCGGATCGACGGTCCTGGCCGTTCTTCGAGTCGCCGACCCGGCGCGTGCCCGCAGCGCGCTCAGGGTGGCAGCGGCTCGAAATCGTCGGCGAACAGAACGTCCGCACGCCCCAGGCTGCCATCGGGATTGAGGTTCTGGGCGAGGATGTCGCCCTGGAAGCTGCCCATGGCATCCTGCCACGCGAAGGCGGCGAAACCGGCAGTCGATCGAGCCGCGACCAGCCGTCCGCCGTCGGTGGTGCCGGTCTTCAAATCGACCACCGCCGGCGTCCACACTTCGCCACCGGCGCTGTCCAGGGCAAGGGCGCGGATCGGCATCGCCGACGGAAAGCTGCCCTGGGCCCAGGAAAACACTGCATGACCGCCCAGTTGCACGGCCTGAATCTGGCCGCGGTCCTCGCCGCCCAGCCCCTGCAGCACGATGCCCTCCGGGCCCCAGACGCGCTGGCCGGCGGCGTCGACGCGCTGGGCATGGACGCCGAACAGCGATTGCGCGGCGTTGGTCTCGCGCCAGGCCAGCACGATGGCGCCATCGAGCCCGTCCACGAAGGCCGTTGGCGCGTATCGATTGCGGCTGGTGTCGAGCGAGGCGCGCAGGCCGTTTGCGGGAAACCGCGCGCTGCCGTCGGCACGCAGGTGCTGTACCGCCACCTCACCGCGCACGCCGGTTGCGAACTGCCATACGAACACGGCGCCTCCCTCGCCGTCGTGGCGGTGCACCGGGAAGTAGCCTAGCGGCATCGCGCCGGCGCTGGCGTCCATCACCACTCTGGCTGACGCCCCCCACAACGGCGCGCCGTCGCCACCGGCCAGCTTCTGCGCCCAGTACTGGCGGTTGTTGAACGACGCCTGGGCCTGCCAGGCCAGCACCACATCGTCGCCGGCGGCGCGCAGGTCGGCGAGCAGGAAGCTGCCCGCGGCGGGTTGCAGCAGCACCGTCTGCGGCCATGCCGCCTGGCCGGCGGCATCCAGCCGGGCGACGCCGATGCCGCCGTCGCTGCGGCTCCAGGCCGCGACGATGCCGCCATCGGCGGTCGCCGCGATGCGGGGGGACAGGGCCTCGACCGGCCCGGAGGAGACTGGCACCGGTGCGGGCCAGGCGGGCGTGCCGTCCGGTGCGATCCGGGCGACCGCCGCCTGCGTCCCCTGCCCGGCCACCGTCAGGCGGAAGGCCAGCACCGCATTTCCGCCGGCATCGACGTCCAGGCCATAGTCCTGGGTGGAGGTGAACTCGCGCGCCGCGACCAGCACGCCCCCGGGCGGCCATTGCGCGACGCCCATGACGTCCAGGCGCTGCAGGCGTACGTCGTAGCCGCCCTGGGCGTTGTCGAACCAGCTGACGTAGAAGCCGCCGTCGGCGGTCGGCACCAGTTTCGGCTGCGCCTGCTCGCCGGGGCCGCCAGCAACCAGCAGGTTGCTGGCGGGATCGGGCGACCATTGCGCGGCCAGGGGCGCCGAAAGCGCGCCGATCAACAGGACGACCGCACTGCGACGCGCCATGGTTCGACTCCGTCCGCAAGGCTCATGCCTTGCCACAAAAAGCGGGAGGCCAGTGTAGTCGGCCCGCTGGCCGGCGCGGGAAGATGCGCATCGCCGGCCGGCGACCGGGGCCAGGCAGGACGGCGGCACGAGGGACCGCACCCGATCGCGGTCGCGGCCCTGGCTGCCGGACGATGGCCTGCTAGAGTCGCCCCGGGGAGGCCGGCGTGCCGGCGAGTGGAGGATGGGATGTCTGGACAGTCGGCGGCCGCGCGCGCGCGCGGTGGACGGATCGGGCGGGGCTGGCGGGCGCTGATGGCGGTACCACTGGGACGCATGTTGCGCTGGCTGGCCTGGCTGGTGGTCGCGCTGCTGGCGCTGGCGGTGCTGGCCTTCGTGCTGTACGTGGCGCTGCCGGTACGCTCGATCCCGGCGCTGGAGCCGGTCGACGACTACGTCTGGCTGGATCAGGGCTGGAGCGCGGAGCACCGGGCGCTGTGGTACTACACACCGCAGGGAACCTCGCTGCCGCAGGGTGCCCAGGCCGACCCGTTGCGCTACGCGTGGTTCGTGCACCTGGAAATGCCGCTGTCCCGGCAGCGCTTCGCCGATCCTGCGCACATGCGCCGTTACCGCTTCCTCGTCGACCCCGAGGCCACGCCTGCAAATCCCGACCACCTGCCGGTCGGATTCACCCGCCACTTCAACAGCGCGATCGGCGAACACGTGCTGGACATCACCTGCGCCGCCTGCCACAACGGCGAGATCCACCACCGTGGCGCGGACGGCCGGACCGTGGCGATCCGCATCGACGGCGGCCAGGCCATGCACGCCTTCACCGACATGCAGCGCGGCTCGTTCGCGCCGACCCTGGCCGCCTCGCTGGCGGCGACCTGGGCCAATCCGTTCAAGTTCAACCGCTTCGCCCGCAAGGTGATCGGGCCCCGCTACCCGGCCGGCAAGGCGCAGCTGCGCGCCGCGCTGCGCCGCACCCTGCTGGCCCTGCTGGAAACCGGCCAGAACAACCCGCTGCGCCATCTCTACCCGGTGCGCGAGGGCTTCGGCCGGACCGATGCGCTCGGCCGCATCGCCAACACCGCGTTCGGCGACCACCTGGTGGCGGGCAACTACCACGTCGCCACCGCGCCGGTCAGCTATCCCTACCTGTGGAACATCTGGAAGTTCGACTGGGTGCAGTACAACGGCTCGGTGGCCCAGCCGCTGGCGCGCAACGTCGGCGAGGCGATGGGCGTCGGCGCGGTGCTGCGCCTGACCGACACCTACGGCAATCCTCTGCCCGTGGCGGAGCGCCTGGACAGTTCGGTGCGCGTTCCAGACCTGGTGCGCATCGAACACACCCTGCAGGCTCTTGTGCCGCCGCCCTGGCCCGAGCACTTGCTGGGCGCCATCGACCGGCCGCTGGCCCGACGCGGCGGCGAGCTGTTCGAGCAGCACTGCCGGGGCTGCCACGGGCCGCACCAGGCCAGCGCGGCGGAACAGCAGGCGATGGCACCGGGCAAGCCCGGCCCGGAGGTGCAGTGGCGTATCGAGGTGATCCCGGTCGAGCACATCGGTACCGACGCCGGGGCCGCCAATGCCTTCATGGACCACCGCTACGACCTGCGCGCCACCGGCCTGGACGGCATGGAGATCGCCGGCCTGCTGCGGCCGTTGCTGGTCCGGCAGCTGGCGCGCGGAGTGCGCTGGCGGCTCACCGAGGTGGTCGAGGGCCGGGCGGCGGCCGGCCAGGATGCCGCGGCGCTGGCGGCCTTGCTGGCCGACTATCCCGACCCGGATGCCGCGGCGACCGCCATCCTGCCCCGTGCCTCCTTCGCCGCGATCGCCGCGGCGCTGGCGCCGCTGCCGATGCCGATCGCGCCGCCGGCAGCCGGCTGGTCGTGCGACCTTGCGTGCCAGACGGACTGGCTCGCCTGGAACGTCAGCGGTGCCGAGGCCGCTTATGAAGGTCAGCTTGCCGCGATCGACCCGGCCAGCCTCAGCGAGGGCGAGGGCCTGAACCTGCTGGGCCTGCTGATCAAGCGCCACTGGTTCGCGCAGCGCGAGATCGGCTGGCAGCAGCAGATGTGCATCGAGGGCTTCGGCACCCTCGACCTGCCCCAACAGGTGCGCGGCTACAAGCCGCGGCCGCTGGCCGGCGTCTGGGCGACCCCGCCGTTCCTGCACAACGGCTCGGTGCCCAACCTGTACGAGATGCTGCTGCCGCCGGAACAACGCAGCGCGCGCTTCTTCGTCGGCCGTCGCGACTTCGACGTCCGTCACGTCGGCTATGTCACCGAGCCCGACCAGGACGGCACCGCCGATGGCTTCTGGCTGGATACCGGCATCGACGGCAATCGCAACACCGGACATGCCTTCGCCGCCGATCCCGCGCAGTGGACCGCGCATCGCGCCGACCCGGCCAAGCACCCGCTGCCCGCGGGGGTGATCGGGCCGCTGCTCGACGACGCCGACCGCTGGGCGCTGGTCGAGTACCTGAAGATCCACCAGGACCCGACAACCCCCGCCGGCTACCAGCCACCCGACTGCGGCCTGGTCGCCAGCAGCCCATGAGCGGCGACGGCCACTGCCACGATTTCGCCCAGGTCGCCGCCGACGAGGCGGCGTGGATCGCACGCCGCCGGCAGGCCAGCGGCCTGCCCGCCGACACCGCCGCGGTCGGCCTGGCGCTGTCCGGCGGCGGCATCCGCTCGGCGGTGTTCAACCTGGGCCTGCTGCAGGCGCTGCACAGCGCCGGCCTGCTGCGACAGGTCGACTACCTGTCGTCGGTCTCCGGGGGCGGCTACGTGGCCGGCTGCCTGTCCTGGCTGCGCCATACCGTGCCCGGCTGGCGCGGCTGCCCGTTCCAGGCGCCGCTGGCCGATGGCTCCGGGACGGTGCTGGACTGGCTGCGACTGAACGGCAAGTTCCTGATCGCCGCGCCCGGTTTTTCGATGTGGACCCTGGTCGCCGCGATCCTGGCATCGACCCTGCTCAACCTGCTGGTGTTGGCGCCCTTGCTGATCGGCCTGCTCTGGCTGCTCGGCCTGCCCTGGTGGCCGGCGCAATGGCCGCACTGGCTCGCCCTGCCGGGAATGGCCGCGCCGCAGGACCACGACGGCTACTGGCTGGCCCTGCGCGGCGGACTCTGGCTGCTGGCTGCCTTCCCCGCACTGGCGGTGCTTGCGGCGCTGCTGATCGGTACCGCGAAGGCGCGCTCGGACCGGCTCATGCACGCCATCCGGCTGCTGCTCGGCCAGGTGCTGGCCCTGGCCTGTGGCCTGCTCGCGCTGGGCACCCTGCCGCTGGCCTCGCGGCTGGGCGACGCCCTGGTGGCCGGCATGGACGACGGGCTGCTGCGGCTGGTCGGCGGCCACCTGGACTGGGGCCTGGCGATCGTCGCCGGCCTGACCGTGCTGCTGGCCGGCCGCGGCCGAGCCCGGCGCGGCCGCCAGGGCCTGGCGATCGCCGGCCTGGCGCTGCTGCTCTACGGCGTGGTGCTGCTCGGTTACCACCTGGCTGTGCAGGACGACGTGGTGGCGACGCCCGCCTTCGCCACCGCCCTGGCCCTGTCCGTGCTGCTGGCGTTCACCTGCGACCTCAACCGCGTCTCGATGTTCGCCTACTACCGCGCCCGGCTGGTCGGCAGCTTCCTGCCGACGGTCGCTGGCGGCGGCGCGCAGCGCTCGATCTCGCTGCGCATGGACCGGCTGGACCCGGACAGCGGTGCGCCGCTGCCGCTGGTCAACACCACGCTCAACACCTTCTCCTCTCCGGACGCCCGGCGACGCGCCCGTGGTGGTGCCAGCTTCTTCGTGTCGCCGCTCTGGCTGGGCTCCGACGCCACCGGCTTCCGGCGCAGCGCCGATTACGCCGGCGACGCCGCCACGCTGGCCAGCGCCCTGACCATTTCGGCCGCCGCCATCGACCCGGACACCCACGTCACCCGAAACCGCGCGCTCAGCGCCCTGATGGCCTTGCTCAACGTCCGACTGGGTTTCTGGGCGCTCAATCCGCTCCGGCATCGCAGCGACTGGCTGCCGCGGCCGCGCTGGTGGCTGTTCATCGCCCGCGAGATGCTGGGCATCGGGCTGTCGGAACGGCATCGCCACGTGCATCTGGCCGACGGCGGCCACTTCGACAATCTCGGTCTGTACGAACTGGTGCGTCGGCGGGTTCCCAACATCGTGGTGAGCGACGCCGGCGCCGATCCCGACCTGGATTTCGGCGACCTCGGCCGGGCCATCGAGCGGGTGCGGGTCGACTTCGGCGCCGAGATCGAGCTGGCGGTCGACAGCCTGGCACGCGAACGCGAGGCGGGACTGGCGACACGTCCCTGGCGCCTTGGCACGATTCGCTACGCGGACGGCAGCGCCGGCCGCATCCTTTACCTGCGACCGATGATGGCCGCCGGACTGTCCGCCGACATCTACACCTGGTGGCGCGGCCACCCGAGCTTCCCGGACGAGTCCACCGCCAACCAGTTCTTCGGCGAGGCGCAGTTCGAGGCGTACCGCGCGCTCGGCTTCGAACTGGCCGGTCGTCTGCTGGCCGGGGCGCCAACCCAGGACATCGTGGCCTGGTTCGACCACCTGGCCGGGCTGGAGCGGGCCGGATGAACGGCACCCGGCGCAGCCTCGCGACGACCGGGCGCAGCGGCAGCCCGCCGACCTGCCCCAGGGCCTCGACCTCTTGACCCGGACGACGATCACCATGGGACGCCCTGCCCGCCTTTTGATCCTGCTGCTTCTGCTCGCGGCAAGCGCCGGCCTGGCCGCGCAACCGGGCCCGGTGGTCGCCACGCCCGGATTCGGCAGTGTCGACCTGCTCGGCCACCTGGAGCTGCTGGAGGACCCTGACGGTGCGCTGGACCTGCCCGCAGCCATGGCCAGCCAGGGCTTCGCCGGCATGCCGGCGCGCGGCGGCAACTTCGGCTTCAGCGGCTCGACCTGGTGGGTGCGCTTCGCGGTGCGCAACCCGGGCAGCGAACGCATCGAGCTGATGCTGCGCCAGGACTATCCCCTGATCGACGACCTGCGCGCCCACATCGGCGACGGTGCGGGGGGCTTCCGGACCGTCGCCACCGGCGACCAGGTGCCGTTCGACCGTCGCGAGCTTGACCTGCGCAATTTCGTGTTTCCCGTGCCCGTGCCTGCCGGCGCGACGGTCCCGGTGTACCTGCGCTTCGCGACCACCGGCACCATGGACATCAGCCTGCACCTGCACGAGCCGGCCGCACTGTTCGGCCTGGTCGGCGTCGAGCAACTCGCCTATGGCATGTACTACGGCGGCTTCCTGGCCCTGATCGTCTACAACCTGTTCATCTTCATCGCCGTCCGCGACCGGGTGTTCTTCTGGTACCTGCTGTACGCGGTCGTGTTCGGCCTGCACTTCGCGGTGCACAACGGCTTCGCGTTCCAGTTCCTGTGGCCGGATCAGCCGGCCTGGGCCAACCAGAGCCTGGTCGTGCTGCTGGGACTGTCGCTGGCGTTCGCCCTGCAGTTCACCCGCGGATTCCTGGATGCCCGACGGGTGACCCCCCGGATGGACAAGGCGGCAATCGTGCTGCAGGTGCTGGCGATGGCGCTCGTTCTGGCCTCGTTCGTGCTGCCCTATGCCCGGGTGATCGTGCCGATCGCCCTGGTCACCGCCCTGGTCACCGGTCTGATCCTGACCATGGGCACCTGGGCGATGGTCAAGGGCTATCGTCCGGCCCGGTACTTCATGCTTGCCTGGGCGGCCATGCTGTTCACGGTGTTCGCCTACATGCTGAAGGCGTTCGGGCTGCTGCCGCACAACACCTTCACGCAGAACGGCTTCCAGATCGGCTCGCTGCTGGAGATGACCCTGCTGTCGGTGGCGCTGGCCGCGCGCGTACGCGACCTCCAGCGGCACAGTTTCAGCGACCCGCTCACCAATCTGCTGAACCGCCGGTCGTTCGACCAGCACCTGGAACTGGAATTCGTACGGGCCACGCGCAATCGCACGCCGGTCTCCCTGCTGATGGTCGACATCGACCACTTCAAGCGTTTCAACGACCAGCACGGCCACGCCGCAGGGGACCAGGCGATCCAGGCCGTGGCCAGGCAGCTGCGGCGCTCGGTACGACAGGGCGACGTGGTGTGCCGTTACGGCGGCGAGGAGTTCGCGGCGATCCTGCCCGGCGCGAGCTGCGCCGACGCTGCCATGGTCGCCGAGAAGATCCGCGCCGCGGTCGCCCAGGCACGGGTTGCCGGGCAGGCGCTGAGCGTCAGCGTCGGCGTGGCCTGCAGCATCGACGCACCCTACGAGGATGCCGACGAACTGTTCCGCACCGCCGACCAGGCGCTCTACGAGGCCAAGGCGACCGGGCGCGACCGCGTGGTCCAGCACGGCAAGCGCCTCACCACAACGTCGCCGGTCGAATCGGCACATCCGGATTGACGCACCGTCGGAGACGACACCGGCCGGTACCCGCTCCCCGTCGGCTTGGCGCAAGGCGCTTCGCCCGCATGCTTCGGCGAGTTCCAGCGTTGCCCGCATGAGACCCCACCCCGGCACAGGCAGCCGCCCGCGGCAACCGACCTGGCCCGGATGATTCGCGAGGACGCGTGGCGAGGCCGTCGGGATCGCGTCGTGGTGCCGGCAGGGAACCGTTTGAGACTGAAGGCGCAGCCGACATCACCCTGAACTGGCCGACGGGAGCAGGCTGCGCCACGGCGCGACGATCCGCCGCCACAGCAGCGGCCTCGTGAAACATCCGGGCCCGCGCCGGCGAATGCTGGGGCCCCTCGAAACACCACCCTCCCGGCCTCCTTGGAATCCGCCTGACCGGCGCACCTCCGGCCAGGCTCCCGGCCAATCGACCCCCAGCGCGGTCGCTCCGCCCGGCGGCCGGACCATGGCTGCCAGGCGGCTGGCCGTTTTTCGGCAGGCCGCTACCTCGGCCAGTAGCGGAACAGTCCGCCGCAGCCATCCCGCACGCGCAGGCTGCGCTCGTCCCAGTCCCAGTTCAGGCCTTCCTCGCAGGGCGCGTCGCCGTCCTGCTGGTGGAGCACGGCCTGTCGCGCCGGCACCGGGAACCGGCAGGTCGCTGGACGGCCACGGATGCTGGTGCAGGCAAGATACTGGGGGCCCGACAGGGGCGGCGGCGCATCCGGATGGCCGCTGCCCTGCCGGAACAGGCCGGCGCAGCCGGCGTCGACCCACAGGCCCTGGGCATCGACACCCCAGCTGCTGCCTTCGGTGCAGGGGGCGCGGGACAACTGCCTGACCAGCACCGTGGGGCGCGAGGGCGCATTGCAGCGCGTATATGCGTTGCGCCGGCTGCGGCACTCCAGCTCGACCTCGGCACCTGGCCAGCCGCCGCCTGTATGCCCGCCTCCGCCCTGCGCAGGCGGCGCCGGGGGGCCGCCGCGGCCGTCCGCGAATTCGCCGGCGCACCCGTCGCTGACCCAGATCCGACCTCGTCGGCTGCCCCAGGTCCGGCCCTCATCGCACGGCGCGCGGGACAGCTGCCGAACCAGTCGGACCTCACGGAACGGTGTCTGGCACTCGTTTCGCTGGTAATCGCGCGACCGGCACTCGACGGTTTCGGAGGCGCCGGCATCCGGCACCATCGACAGCAGGCCGAGCACTAGCGCCGATGCTGTCGCGGCGACCCAGGCGAATCTCGTTCTCACGGCGGTTCTCCCATCGGTACACAAGGCACCTGGCGAGTCTATGGGATACCGACCCGGGTTGGCGAAGACCCCTTGCAGCCTGCATGGGCAATGCCGGCAGGCTGCATGGAACGCCGGAGCCGGGGGCCACTGCGAACTGCGCGGATCGCCCCGTTCAGATTGCCGCAGACGCACCGCGCACGCGGCATTCCGTGCCTTGGCAGCGGGTCGACACCGGCGCTTCGCCCGCCTGTGGCACGCACGTTGCGACGGTTTTCCTGCGGGCCGTTCCCGCTCATCCCTTCAAGGAGAACGCCATGACCAAGACCCTGTTGACCAGCCTTGCCGCCACCGCTGCCCTGGCTCTCGCCGGCCACGCCTTCGCGGACGACCACACCACCTTCGAGTCGCTCGACGCCAACGGCGACGGCATGATCACCGCCGACGAGATCCCGGCAGGTCACAAGCTGGCCGAAAAGTTCAGCTCGATCGACACCGACGGCAACGGCCAGATCACCCGCGCCGAGTTCGACGCTTGGAAGATGAGCCGTGAGGAGGCCAAGTCCGACTACTGAGCCGATGCCAAACGCGCTCACGCGACCGGTGTGCCCGCGGTCGCGCGGCAGGGCCACGGCCGGAACAGGGGCGTCCCTCGGGGCGCCCTTCCTGCTGCCTTGGGCCGGCTTTCCCGCGCGGCTGGGCGGGGAGCCGCACCCGAGCTCAGTCCTTGAGCGAGGACAGGTAGGCGACCAGGGCGTCCAGCTGCTCGGCGGGCAGCGACCGGTAGGCCTGCTTGGTGCGCAGTGCGCGCGGAGACAGGTCTTCGGCGATGCTGTCGCCACCGATCACCCACTCACGGATCTGCGCGGGTGCCAGGGCGCTGCCGACGCCGTCCAGGGGGCTTCGCGGGCTGCCGGTGCCGGCAATGGCGTGGCAGGCCGCACAATCATTCTGATCGTAGACCTGTCGACCCAGCGCCAGCACCGCGGCCTCGGTGTCCTCAGCAGCGCCTGGGTCGACCGCCGAGTGCGAAGCCGCACCCAGGGTGACCGGCAGGTTGCGGACCGCGGCAAAGGCGGCGGTAAGACCCAGCACCAGAAGGCAGGTCAGCAGCGCCAGCCTCCTCGCCCATCGTTCGCGCATGCTCGCGTCCTCCGTGTCGGGGAAGGGGATCGACCCGATGATGCCACCGCCAGACCCGTTCCGCCGGTGGCCGCCGCTCAGGCCAGGTCGAACAGTTCGGAATGCACCTGGCGCAAGGGCACGCCCAGTGCCACAAGGGACTGCTCGGCAAGGCGGATCATGGCGGTCGGACCGCAAACGTAGCACTGCAGACCGGCGACGTCCGCCGGCAGGTGCCGGGCCAGGACCGCGCTGTCCACGTAACCGGTTTCGCCCTGCCAGCCAGGCGGCGGCTCCAGCAGCACGTGCACCACGGTCAGTCCGATCGCCGGCGCCATCGCCTCGATCTCGTCGGCGAAGGCGCTGCGCTCGCGCACCCGGTTGCCGTAGAACAGCCACTTGGGCCGGGTGTCGCCGCGATCGGCCAGGGCGCGCAGCATGCTCATCACCGGCGCGATGCCGACGCCACCGGCGATGAACACCTGGCCGGCGGCCTCCGGCTGGCGGTCGATGCCGAAGCTGCCGTAGGGTCCGTCGACGTAGGCGGTCTCGCCCGGCGCGATGCTGCCGATGGTTCGGGTGAAATCGCCCAGCTCCTTGATGGTGAACGAGACCGCGCCCGCCTGGGTCGGCGTCGACGAGAACGAGAAGGGGTGCTCGCGCATCGCGAACGGGCCCGCACGCAGGGTCAGCCAGGCGAACTGGCCGGGCTGGTAGGCCGGTACCGGCCCGTGCCGCGGTGCCAGCGACAGCGTCCAGGTGCCGGGGCACTCCGGACGCACCGAGACCACCTGCCACGGCCTGCGCCGCAGCCAGGCCGGACGCAGCAGCCGCACCCACACCGCCAGCCCGAGCCAGAATGCGCCCAGGGCGATCCACAGCGCGCGGTCGACCGGCGCCGCCAGATAGCTGCCGCTGCCGTGCACGTGCAGCAGGGCGGCCAGCAGCCCGCCGACCGCCAGCAGCACGTGCCAGCGCCGCCAGCGGTCGTAACCGATGCCCAGGCGCTTGCGCCACAGCGAACTGGCGACCAGCGCGGCGAACGCGAGCAGCGCGACCCAGGCCAGCAGCATGTGCGCCGGCATGGAGCGCGGATCCCAGCCGCCGGTCGCGGCCGGATGGCGCACCAGCAGGATGCCGGCGTGCAGCATCAGCAGGGCCAGGGCGCCGACCGCCAGGAAGCGGTGGAAGTAGTAGATGACATCGATGCCGAACGGCGCGGTCGCGCGTTTGAAGCGCGCGGTCAGCGCGAACTGCACGCCGAACATGCCGGTCGCCGCATAGCCCAGGGCCAGCGCGAAGTCCCACCAGAAGCCGCCGGGACGCGGCTGCGCGCCGACCATCAGGATCGCCAGCGGCGCCAGCACCAGCAGCAGGTAGACCGCCAGCCAGGTCGCTGCCCTCGCCCGCCCCGTCGCACCGCCGTCCGGATTCCGCATGCCGCCTCCTGGTCCGCGCAGGCTTGAACCCGGTCAAGTGCCGGGACGTGGCTCACGCTACCATTCCTGTCAGGTTCGGGCATGCGGAGGCGTCATGACCGGAGGATCCATCGCGGGTCGGCTGCTCGCCGCCACCGTTGCGCTGCTGGCGTTGCCCGGGCACCCGACCGACGGCGCACCGGCGCTTCCTGCCGCGGTGCAGGAGTGCCTGCAGTGCCACGACGAGCCGCATGTCGTGGCGATCCTGTCCGGCCCGCATGCGGTCGCTGCGGATGCCCGGACCGGCTTCGCCCGCCTGGGCTGCGGCAGCTGCCACGGGCCTTCCGATGCGCACATGCAACGTCCGCCGCGCGGCCAGCGCCGCGCCGCACCGGATGCACCGCTGCGCAGGGACGACCCGGCCGCGGTCAACGGCGCATGCCTGGAATGCCATCGCGGCGAGGCCGGGCTGCACTGGCCGGGTTCCGGTCACGACATCGAAGCGCTGGCCTGTACGGACTGCCATCGGGTGCATGCCGCCGAGGACCCGGTGCTCGCCGCGGACGGCGAGTTCGCGGTGTGCACCCGCTGCCACGGCAAGGTCCGCAGCGAGGCGCTGCGACCCTCCGCGCATCCGCTGCTGGACGGCCGCATCGCTTGCAGCGACTGCCACGCCGCCCATGGCGGCCCAGGTCCCGGGCTGCTCAGGGCGACCACCATCAACGAGAACTGCACGACCTGCCACGCCCAGTACCGGGGCCCGTTCCTGTGGGAGCACCCACCCGCCGCCGAGGACTGCCTGTCCTGCCACCGCCCGCACGGTTCGGTGCACGCACCCTTGCTGGTCAAGCGCACCCCCTGGCTGTGCCAGGACTGCCATCTGGCGCAGTTCCACCCCAGCACGGCGCTGAGCGGCACCGGCCTGCCCGGCGATGCCCCGCCTTCCGGCTCCAGCTCGCTGCTTGGACGCGACTGCATGAACTGCCATGTCCACGTGCATGGCAGCAACCATCCCTCCGGCGCCGGGAGCACGCGGTGAACGCGCACCGCTTTGCCTCCGCGGCGATGCTGGCCCTGGCGCTGGCGGTCCCCGCAGGGCAGGCGGCCGAGGGCAATGACACGAACACCTGGTGCGGCGCCGTACTGCTTGGCCTGGGCGTGTTCGACGACGGCGCCGCGACCGGCGATCTGGCCGGGCAGCGCGACGGCGGCACCGCCCTGCTCGACCTGCTGCTGTGCCGACGCCGGCACGCAGGTCCCGGTGGCGCCAGCCATCTGCACCTGGCCAGCCACGGCCTGGCCCTGGACACCCGCCGTCTGGCTCTGGATGCCGGCGTGCAGGGCCGCTGGCGCCTGCGCGCCGGCATCGACAGGCTGCCGGTACGGTCGATCACCGGCTTCACGGTGTTCGCCAACCCGGGCGACGCCGACCTGCGCCTGCCACAGGCCTGGCAGCCCGCTGCGACCACGGCGGGCATGGCCGCGCTCCAGGCCGCGCTGTCGCCGGTCGAGCTGGCGGTCGACCGGCGGCGCCTGCGCCTGCACGCGCTCGCCCACCTGGCCGAGCATTGGCACACCGAGGTGCGCTACGCCGAACACCGCCAGCAGGGCCTGCGCAGCCTGGCCGGCCTGGTCGGCAGCACCGGCGGCAACGCCCGCGCGGTGTTCGCGCCGGTCCCGGTCGACCAGCGCAGCCGCGATGTCGAGCTGGCGCTGCGCCACACCGGCAGCCGGGCCCAGGCCCGGCTGTGGCTGCTGCTGTCGCGCTTCGACAACGCCCTCGACGCCTTCGCCTTCGACAATCCCTACGCCGGCGTCGCCGGCTGGCATCCGGCCGCCTCCCACCCGGCGGGACGCGGACAGGTGTCCCTGGCGCCCGACAACCGCCATGCCCAGCTCGGCCTGTCGCTCGCCGCGGGCCTGCCCGGCAGCACCCGAGTGAACCTGGATGCCGCCCGTGGCCGCCTGCGCCAGGACCAGGCCTTCGTGCCCTACACCGTCAATCCGGCGCTGGCGCAGACCGTTCAGGTGCCGCTGCCGCGGGCATCCTTCGACGGTCGGGTCGACACCAGCCTCCTGCAGCTGCGCCTGTCCGGGCGGCCGCTGCCGGGCTGGCACTGGCAGGCCGGCTGGCGCTTCGAGGAGCGCGACAACCGCAGCCCCCGCGACGAATACATCGGCATCGGCGGCGATTCGCAGGCGCAGCAGGCCGCGCCCGACAGCGGCACCCGCCGCTTCAACCTGCCGGTCGGCCATCGCGACCAGCGGCTGTGGGCGCAGGGCGGCTGGCGCCGCGGCGGCAACGAGGCCCGAATGGGCCTGTCGCACCGTCGCACCGACCGCACCTGGTCGGCACGCAGCGACAACGACGAGACCCGCATCGAGGTCCTGCTGCGCGGCGCCCTGGGTCCCGACGCCGGCATCGGACTGCGCCTGGCCCGTGCCGATCGTGGCGGCGGCACCTACCTGGGCAGCCGGCCGTTCCTGGACAGCCATGCGCCGGCCTACACCGAGACGGTGCCTGGCCAGTTCGAGAACCTGCCCGGGCTTCGCCAGTACCACCTGGCCGACCGCCGACGCGAGCAGGTGGCGGTGTCCGCGCACTGGCAGGCGTCGCCGGCCTGGCGCCTGGAGGCCAGCCATGCGCTGATCGCCGACGACTATCGGCGCTCGGAGTTCGGCCTGCAGCGCAGCCGCATCCGCGACCACCGGCTGGAGCTCGGCTGGCAGCCGGATTCACCGTGGAGCGGCTTCGCCTTCCTGGCCCGCGAGCACCTGGCGGCGGACCAGGCCGGACGGGCGTTCAGCGGCGGCGCGGCGCGCCTGGCCCAGGCCGGCGATCCCGCCCGCGACTGGACCGCCCGCCACCGCGACACCGTCGACAGCGCGGGCGCGGGACTGCACCGCGAGTTCGCCGATGGCCGCTGGCGCCTGGGCCTGGATGGCGCCGTCTCGCGGGCCGCGGGCCATGTCCTGGTGCGCACCGGCCCGGCCCTGGCCAGTGCGCCGCTGCCCGACAGCGACAGCCGGCTGCTGGTTGCCGGCGCCGTTGCCCAGTGGCGGGTGTCGGCGCGCGACGAGATCGCCCTGCGCTGGCGGCTGGAGCGCGTGCGCAGCCGGGACTTCGCCAGCGACGGCGTGGGACCGGGCCAGCTCGCCAATGTCATCCTGCTGGGCGAAGCCTCGCCCGACTACACCAGCCAGGCCTTGCTGCTGTCCTGGCAGCGCCGCTGGTAACCGCTCAGGTCCGACGCCGCGCCGCAAGCACGGCGGCCAGCGCCAGCGCCGCCGGCAGGGCCTGGCTGAGCACGATGCTGGGCTTGGCGGTCAGGCCACCGACGATGCCGGCGACGATCACGCAGGCCAGGAAGAACACCTTCAGGTCGAGACGGTCGCGCCACAGGCCCCAGGCCAGGCCGGCGGCCAGGAAGCCGTTGTACAGGCCCTGGTTGAAGGCCAGCACGGCGCTGGCAGCGGACTGCTCGGGCGTCATCGCGAACACCCGGCGCCCGAACGGGTGGTCCCAGAAAAGCATCTCGATGACCATGAAGGCCAGGTGCCCCAGCACCACCAGCACGATCAGCGCGGTCGCGATCCTCCTCACGGCATCCTCCCCGTCAGCCCGGGGCCAGTGTGCCTGCCGGCTGGCGCTCGCGCCACGGGGCGCTGGCGCGCGGGCGGGCGTTCGTGCCACAGCGCTCAGCGCGGCGCCGGCCGGAACTGGTTGAGCGCCACGCCGCCGAGGATCAGCAGGCCGGCCACGGCCATGGTCGCGGTCAGGGGCTCGTCGAGCAGGGCCCAGGCCCAGGCCACGCCGAACAGCGGCACCAGGTAGGTGACCGTTGCCGCGCGCGCCGGTCCGACCCGGTCGAGCAGGCGGAAGTACAGGGCATAGGCCAGGCCGGTGCACAGCACGCCGAGCGCCACCGCGCACAGCCAGGCCAGCCCGCCCGGCGGCGTTGCAGGCCAGTGCGCCACGGCCAGTGGCGCAAGCAGCACGGTGCTGAAGGCCAGGGTCGCGGCCGCGGTGGCGGTCGGCGGCAGGCCGCCCAGCCAGCGCTTGACCAGGTTGGCGGCGACCGCGTAGCACAGCGCCGCGACGGTGCCGGCCACGGCCGCCCAGGCACTGCCCAGGCCAGCATCGCGACCGGCGACCAGCACCACCACGCCGGCCAGTCCGGCGACCAGGCCGATGCCGCGGCGCAGCCCGATCCGCTCGCCGAACATCAGCCAGGCCACCAGCACCGCGAACAGCGCGGTCAGGCTGTTGGCGATGGCGCCGATCGCGGCCGGCGCCCGTGCCGCCGCCCAGGCGAACAGCACGAAGGGCACCGCCGAGTTGAGCAGGCCGATGATCGCCAGGCGGCCCAGGACGGGGCGCAGCCGGTGCCGCGCCACCAGCGCGAACGGCAACAGCACCACGGTCCCGAACAGCAGGCGCAGCTCGACCAGGGGCACCGCACCGAACGCCGGTGCGGCGATCCGCATGAGCAGGAACGAGCCACCCCAGATGGCACCGAGCAGGAGCAGCTCGGCCAGGCCGCGCACATCGATGCCGGCCGCGGGCGCGGCGGGCGGGCTGGACACCGGTGCGGCTGCGGACATGGCGACGGATCCTGGCGGGGGCGGCATTGTCGGGCAAATCCGCGCCGAATACGCGCCGTAATCGGACGGTACGTTGCCACACGCCGACCAGCTCCCCTTGCAGCCACCCTGTGGCGCTGACAGGCATCGACGATCGATTTCGCCGGCCGATCGTCCAGTCGCACCTCGGAGGCCTGTCCCGGGGGCTCCCGACGCGTCCGCTGTTTGCCGGGTTGCCTGGCCGGGCGGCCGTCCATGGCCGCGGCCGGCAGGGGTCTCACGCCGCCAGGACGCCGCCACCCCACGGCGCGCCGCCGCGCGCCGGTCAACAGCGAACCCTCAGGAGGCGTGGTCGAACGTCCGGCCACGCGTGACCTCCGGCCCATCGTGCTCGGGCGCAGCCATGTGGAACAATACGCCGCCCGCGGCGACCCCGCGTCCCGGCGTCCCGGGGCTGGCCGGCCACCACGACCCCTCCCTGCCCAGGACCGCGCCATGTCCCGCGTCTTCTTGCTTCTGGTGTTCGCGCTGCCGTTGCTGCTGGCAGGATGTGCCGGGCCCGCCGCGGAACCGCCGCCGCAGGCCGCGCCCACCGTGGCCCCAGGGGTGTCGGCGCAGCCCCTGGCTGCGTTGCTGCAACCTCGCCATGGGACGGCACCCGCGACGGTACGGGCTGGCAACGACACCCTGCTGGCCAGCGAGGTCGCCGCGGCGATCGCCGGCGTCGAGGTCGACGTCGGCAGCAGGGTCGGCGCCGGCGACCTGCTGGTCACGCTGGACGACACCGACCTGCGCCTGGCCCTGGCGCAGGCCCAGGCCCGGGTGGCGGCCGCCGATGCCCGCGCCAGCCAGGCCGGGCGCCGCCTGCAGCGCGCACGCGGCCTGCAGGACCGCCAGTTCATCGCCGAGGACGAGGTCCTTGCGCTGGAAACCGAGCACGAGGCTGCCCTGGCGGACGTCGCGGTGGCGCGTGCCGACCGCGACGTCGCCGCCCGCGCCGTAGGCAAGACGCGGATCCGCGCCCCGTTCGCCGCCGTGGTCGTCGAGCGTCAGGCCCAGGTCGGCGCCCTGGCCAGCCCGGGCACCCCCTTGCTGCGCCTGGTCGACCTTGCCGCAGGAGAGGTCGAGGCCCGCCTGCAGGTTGGCGACGCCGCCGCCATCGGCGAAGCACGGGACCTGGCCTTCGAGACCCAGGGCGTCCGCCTGCCGGTCCAGTTGCAACGCTTGGCCCCGGTGGTCGAGACCGGCACTCGCAGCCAGCTCGCCCGCTTCGCCTTCACGCAGGCCGGCGCACCGGCCGGAAGCGCCGGCACCCTGCACTGGCAATGGCCGGCCAGCCAGCTGCCGGCAGCGTTGCTGGTGCGTCGCGGCGACGCCGTCGGCGTGTTCCTGGCCGAGTCCGGACGGGCCCGCTTCCTGGCGGTGCCGGGCGCCATCGATGGCCGGCCGTTCGCCCTCGATCTCCCCGGCGATACCCTGATCGTGACCCGCGGCCAGCAGGGCCTGACCGACGGCGATGCCGTCGTCCTCGCCAGCGACGACCCGGAACCGGAGGCCTGAGGTGGGCCTGCTGCGCGCCCTGATCGGCAACCACCCCCTCGCCAACATCGCCTTCGTGGTGGTGATCGTCATGGGCCTGATGGCCTATGCGCAGATGCCGCGCGAGCAGGACCCGGAGATCAACTTCAACTGGGTCAACGTCGCCACCGCCCTGCCCGGCGCCAGCGCCGAGGACGTCGAGCAGCGCGTCACCAATCCGCTCGAGGACGCCATCCGCAACGTCCAGGACGTGCGCTGGGTGGTCAGCTCCTCGCGCGAGGGGCTGAGCAACATCCTGGTCCGCTTCCGGGACATCGGCGAACGCGACTTCGACAAGCGCATCAACGACCTGCGCCGCGAGCTGCAGAACAAGGCCAATACCGAACTGCCCACGGAGGCGATCGATCCGGAGATCCTGGAGCTGACCACCTCGAACGGCTTCCCGACCGCGATGGTGGTGCTGACCGGTCCCGCCGACGACGAGCACCTGCGCTTCGCGGCGCGCGGCGTGCGCGACGACCTCGAACAGCTCGCCGGCGTCGACCGCGTCCAGGCGATCGGATTCCGCGACCCGGAGCTGCTGGTGGAGTTCGAGCCGATCGCCCTGGCCGGCCGCGGGATCGCCGCCACCGCCCTGGCCGACGGCCTGGCGCCCTGGTTCCGCGACACCTTCGCCGGCAAGGTCCGCACCGAGGGCGGCGAGTGGCTGCTGCGGGTCGCCGGCACCAGCGCCGATCCGGCCCTGCTGGCCTCGTTCCAGCTCGAAGCGCCCGGCACCGTCGATGGCCGGGTACCACTCGACGCCGTGGCCACGGTGCGCCGCGGCAGCGCCGATCCGCGCCAGCTCGCCAGCATGGACGGCCAGGCCGCCGTGCTGATGAGCGTGACCAAGGTGGGTTTCACCAACACCCTCGACCTGGTCGACCGGATCGCCGCCTACATCGACGAACGCAACCGGGTGCTGGCCGGCAGCGGCCTGCGCCTGGCGCTCAGCGACGACCAGACCGTGCCGACGCGCACGGCGCTGGGCGTCATGCAGAACAACGCCCTGATCGGCCTGCTGCTGGTGCTGGCGGTGTGCTGGGTGTTCCTGGGCTCGCGGATCGCCACCCTGGTGGCGCTGGGCGTGGTGTTCTCGGTGGCCGGCAGCTTCTGGCTGATCGCCGCCACCGGCTCGACGCTGAACGTGTCGGTGCTGCTCGGCGTGGTGATCGTGCTGGGCATGCTGGTCGACGACGCCGTGGTCGTGGTCGAGGCGATCTACTACCGCATGCAGCGCGGCATGGCGGCGATGGAGGCCTCGCTGGCCTCGCTGCGCGAGGTCGGCCTGCCGGTGCTGGCCGCGGTGTCGACCACCATCGCGGCCTTCCTGCCGCTGATGCTGCTGCCCGGCATCGTCGGCAAATTCATGTTCGTGATCCCCTTCGTGGTCACGGTCGGCCTGCTGGTCAGCCTGATCGAGGCGTTCTGGATGCTGCCCGCCCACGTCGGCACCCTGGGCCGGCACGCGATCAGCGACTCGCGCAGCCAGGCGTTGCGCGCGCGCTGGACGCACAAGGTCCGGATCGCCTACACGCGCGCGCTGATCCGCGTGCTGCGCCGGCCGATGCGCTGGCTGGCGGCCGCCACCGGCCTGTTCCTGGCCGCGGTGTTGGCGATCGCCGCCGGCCTGGTCCGTTTCGATTTCTTCGCTTTCGACCCGCTGCGCATCTACTACGTCAACGTCGACCTGCCGCCGGACGCGCCGATCGAGGAGACCCTGCACCAGACCATGGCGGTGGAACAGGTGGTGCGCCGGCACCTGCGCGAAGGCGAGGCGCGCTCGGTGGTGTCCATGGCCGGCATCAAGTTCACCGAGGTCGAACCGGTGATCGGCGACCGCCACGGCCAGATCGCCGTCTCGCTGGCGCCGGACAGCCCGGGCATGCGGCAGGTCGACGCGATCATCGAGGACATGCGCGCGGCGGTCGAGGCCTCCGGGGGCCGCGCCGAGGTGTCGTTCCTGAAGCTGTCCGGCGGACCGCCGGCCGGCAAGGCGATCAGCGTCAAGGTGCGCGCCGACGACTTCGACGAGCTGCGCGCGGCGGCGGGCGCGGTCCGCGGCATCATCGCCGGCATCCCAGGCGCCACCGACATCGTCGACGACGACAATCCAGGGCGCGACGAGCTGTCGCTGGAGGTCGACGTGCTGGCGGCCCGCAATGCCGGGCTCGACCCCGGCGCGGTCGCGCGCCTTGTGCGCCTGCATGTCGATGGCGAGGTGGTCGCGCAGATGCGCGACCGCGGCGAGAAGGTCGAGCTGCGCGTGCGCGCCCGGCCGCGGGAGGTGCCCGACGTCCGCGACCTGCTGTCGGATCCGGTCGCCCTGCCCGGCGGCGGCAGCACCACCCTGGGTGCCCTGGTGCGCGCGCAGGAGCGACGCAGCCCCGGCCTGATCCGGCACTGGAACCTGCGCCGGGCGATCACCGTGGAGGCCGACCTGGCGCCGGGCAGCACGGACGCGCTGGCAGCGAACGCCCTGCTGCGGGAAGGCTGGCAGGCGATCGGGAGCCGCCATCCCAACGCCGACCTGGATTTCTCCGGCCAGCTCGACGACATCAACGAGTCGCTGGAGGCGATGGGCGGGCTGTTCCTGCTCGGCCTGGGGCTGATCTACCTGATCCTGGCGGCACAGTTCCGCAGCTACTTCCAACCGCTGCTGATCCTGGTCTCGGTGCTGCTGGCCTTCATCGGCGTGGTGCTGGGCGTGATCGTCTCGGGCCAGGCGGTGTCCCTGTACACGCTGTACGGTGCGGTAGCCCTGACCGGCATCTCGGTCAACGCCGCCATCGTGCTGATCAGCGCGGCCAACGACCGGCGCGCGGTCGGCATGCGCACCCTGCACGCCACGATCTACGCCGGCAGGCGGCGCGTGGTGGCGATCATCATGACCACCGCCACTACCATCGCCGGCCTGTTCTCGCTGGCGGTGGGCCTGGGCGGCAAGTCCCTTCTGTGGGGTCCGGTGGCCTCGGCCATCGTCTGGGGCTTGGGCTTCTCGGCTCTGCTGACCCTGTTCGTGATCCCGACGCTGTACCGGTTCTTCATGCGCCAGCGCCCGGCCCGGACCGGGGTTCCTGGCCGGCGGCAACGCCCCGTCCGCCGCGCGCGGCGCTGAGCCGCGTTCAGGCCGCGCGCGCGGCGATGTCCCCGGCACCCGCGCCGTCCCTGGCCAGGCGCGGCGCCACCACCGGGATGGTCAGCATGGTGCTGGCCACCGCCATCAGCAGCAGGGCGGTGAAGGTCGCCGAGGTGATGATCGCCTTGTCGAGCAGCACGTTGGCGAAGATGATCATGATCAGCGCCTTGGTCTGCAGCAGCCAGCCGATGATGCCGGCGTCGCCGCGCGGCCAGCGCAGGATGCGTCCGGCCAGGTGCACCCCGGCCAGCTTGCCGGCCACCGAGGCGACCAGCAGGGCGGCGGCGGCGGCGAACACCATCGCGCCGCCCAGCTCCCAGGTGGTGCGCAGGCCGGTGCTCAGGAAGAACACCGGCATCAGCACCAGCAGCACGTGGTGGCGCAGCAGGTCCATGCGCTCCTGGTCGAACCAGCGCGCATCCACCACGACCCCGGCCAGGAAGGCGCCGACCATGTAGTGCAGGCCGGCCCAGTCGGCGCCGAACGCACACACGCACAGCCAGATCGGCAGGATGTACCAGCGGTCGCGCTCCGCCACCGCCCGCATCAGGCGCCGGAACACCACGCAGGCCAGGCCGAAGGCGGCCAGGAAGGCCGCCTGCCGGCCGATCCTCTCCCAGTCCATCAGCACGATCGCCAGCACGCCCCAGATGGCGATGTCGTCGAGGCTGGCGTAGCGCAGGATGCGCTGGCCGATCGGCTGGCGCAGGATGGAGAGCTTCTCCATCAGCAGGATCAGGATCGGCAGGGCGGTCACCGCGCAGGCCATACCGATGCCGACCACGAACTGCCAGGGCCGGCCTTCGGTGCCGATCCAGCCCGGCAGGCCGAGCAGCACCCAGGCCACCGCGGCGCCCGCCAGCAGCGGCGTGAACAGCGCCAGCCCGGCGGTCACCACGGTCTCGCGGCGGTTCGCCCAGGCCTGCGCCAGGTCCAGCTCGATGCCGGCGATGCACACGAAGATCATCACCGCCCACCAGGCGACGCCATTCAGCGCAGTCACCACATCCGGCGCGAACACGAAGGCGTAGTAGTCGGGGAAGACCGCGCCCAGCACGCCAGGGCCGAGCAGGATGCCGGCGATGATCTGCACCACCACCAGGGGCGCCCAGTAGTCGGTGCGCAGCAGCCGCCAGACCAGCCAGGGCACGGTGAAGATGATCGCCATGGCGATCAGGTACAGCTCGGTGGTGGTGATCTGGTGTGTCACGGGACTTCCGCTGGCATCGGGCGCGTGGAGCCTAGCACCGGGCCGCGGACCTGGCGGCGTTGGCCCGGGACTGCTGCCGACCGTTCCAGGGACGCAGCCCGCCAGCGCATGCACGATGCCGCCGGGGCCTGCCGAGGCCACCGGCGCACACGGACCGCTTCCTGCGGGAGGCGGACAGGTGCGCGGGCGCCGCGGCGCTTCCTCGTGGCGCACGAAGCGGCGACACTGCAGGCATGAGAACCGCCGAGCCATCCGCCCGCCTCATCCCCGCGGCCGTGCCACGGCGCCGGTTATTGCCACCGCTGGTGGCCCTGCTGCTGGCGCTGTCGCTGCTGGCCGGCTTCGTGCTGGTCCTGGCCAACGTCCTCGACGGCGACCTGGCGCATTTCGACGCCTGGCTGGTGTCGACGCTGCGCGAGGCCGGCGACCCTGCCCTGACCCGCGGTCCGGCCTGGCTGCAGGTGTTCTTCCTGGAGCTGACCCACCTGGGCGGCACCGTGGCCCTGGCCTTCGCGACCCTGGCGGTCGCCGGCCTGCTGGTGATCGAGCGCCGCCCGGCCAAGGCCGGCCTGGTGCTGGTCGCCGTGGTCGGCGGCACGGCGCTGAGCAGCGCGCTCAAGTGGGGCCTGGACCGGCCGCGCCCGGACCTGGTGCCGCACCTGGTCGAGGCGCTCAGCCCGAGCTTCCCGTCCGGCCACGCGATGCTGTCGACGGTGGTCTACCTGACCCTGGGCGCCCTGCTGGCGCGCTTCGAGTTCCAGCGCCAGGCCACGCGTCTCTATGTGCTGGCCTGCGCCATCGGCCTGGCCCTGGCGATCGGCATCAGCCGCGTCTACCTGGGCGTGCACTGGCCCAGCGACGTGCTGGCCGGCTGGTGCCTGGGCGGCGCCTGGGCGATCGCCTGCCTGCTCGGGGCGGACTGGCTGGCCGGTCGCCGCAACGGCCTGTCCTGAAACACGGCAGCCCCGAGGCGGTGCGGTTCAGACCGCGGCGAGCGCCTCGTGCTGGCCGGTGCCGGCGTATCCCGGCTCCCCCGGGAAGCGCCCTTCCCGGTCCGGCCAGAACAGGACCAGGGCTTGGAACGGCCGCTCCGCGTAGTGGCGGAAGGCGGTACCCAGGTACTCGTCGTAGCGGTCGGCGCGCAGCGGCACCAGGCGGACCTTGAAGCCGCCGCCGAGCAGGTCGTCGCGCTCGGCGGCCGCCAGCCGCTGGCCGGCTTCGGCCAGGCCGACGCAGCGCGCCAGCAGGGCGTGCGCCGAGGCCTCCGGCAGGCCGAACACCAGCACCTCCGGCTGATCGAAGCGTTCTGCCAGCCCGATCGTGTAGGCGAACGCCTCCTCGCCCTCGGCCTCCGGCGCGACCATCACGCAGTGCCAGCCGTGGCTGCGGATGTTGGCGGCGATCGGCGTGTCGACGCTCACCGGCCGCCGCCTGGCCGCAGGCTCAGCCGCACTTGGAATTGCCGCAGGACAGGCAGGTCGCGCAGCCGTCCATCATCACCACGGCCTTGGCGCTGCACTTGCCGCACAGGCTGGCCGAGGCGGGGAACCCTGGGACCGTGGCCTGGTCGGCCTGCTCGGGCACCTGGGGGCGGTCGGCCAGGTCCGGGCTGATCCGGTTGCCGCCGACGCCCTTGCCCTGTCTGCGCGCCGACGCGCCAGCGCCTACCTCAGGCTTTTTTTTTGAGCGGGATTCCAGGGCGGCGCGCTTCTCGGCGATCAGGCGCTTCTGCTCGGGGCTCAGCTCCTCGCCCAGGATCATGCCGATCTTCCGGAGGTGGTCCTCGATCACCACGCCGAGTTCGGCCACGATCGACGGCATGTAGATGCCGCCGGCCTTGAAGTAGCCGCCACGCGGGTCGAACACCGCCTTCAGCTCCTCGACCAGGAAGGTGACGTCGCCGCCCTTGCGGAACACCGCGGACATGATGCGCGTCAGCGCCACCGTCCACTGGAAGTGCTCCATGTTCTTGGAGTTGATGAAGATCTCGTAGGGCCGGCGCAGCTCGTGCTCGGTGCCCTCGTTGAGCACGATGTCGTTGATGGTCACGTACAGCGCGTGCTCGAACAGCGGCGACTTGATCTTGTAGGTGTGGCCCTCCAGCCGCTCCGGGCGCTCGACGCGCTCGTGCATCTGGATGACCTCGGCACTCGGAAGGCCTGCCTCGGCATCGGCGTCGTGGGCCGGAGACGGGGCAGAAGCGGCCGCGACGGCCGCAGGCTCGTCGGGCCGGACCACGGCGTATCCCTTGATTTTCTTTTCGATCTTGATGGCCATCGGTTGTCCTTGGCGCACCGCGCGGCGGGCGCGGTGCGGTATCTCGTGGTGCTGCAGCGCCGGTCAGCGACGGGTGCGACCCGCTGCCTTGCCCTTGGCGGCCGGCTTGCGTACTGCGGTCTTCCCGGCCGGCACCGTCGCGGACGCCTTGCCAGGCGTCGCCGCCTTCCTGGCGACCGCCTTCCGGGTGGTGGCCGCCTTCTTGACAGCCGACTTCCTGGTGGCAGCCGCCTTCTTGACCACTGCCGTCTTGGTGGCAGCCGCCTTCTTGACCGTAGCCTTTCTGGTGGCAGCCGCATTCTTGACCACCGTCTTCTTGGTGGCAGTCGCCTTCTTGACCACCGCTTTCTTGGTGGCAGCCGCCTTCTTGACCACCGCTTTCTTGGTGGCGGCCAGCTTCTTGCCCACGGCCTTCTTGGCCGCCACCGCCTTCTTGGCTGCTGCCTTGGGCACGGCGGCCGCCTTCTTCGCGACCGACTTGCCGCTCACGCGCTTGGCAGGGGACTTCGCAGCCTTGCCGGTGACCTTTGCCTTGACCGCGCGCGCGGCAGCACCGACCTTGTCGACGGCGGCGGAGGCGGCGCCAGCCACCGTGCCGGCCGCACGGCCGGCGACGCCAGCAACGGTGCCTACCGCGGTGCCGACCACCGTGGCGACCGTGCGACCCGCGGTGGCGGCGGTGCGGCCGGCGCTGGCCGCGACTTCGGCCGCCTTGCCGGCCACCGGCTCGACGGTGGCACGGACCTTGGCGGCGCCGGTGCGGACCTGGGCACGGCGCAGGGCGACCTGGGTCCGGACGACCTCGGCGGCGCTGCCCGCGACCTCGCGGACGCCGTCGGCCAGCTCGCTGGCGCCGGTGCGGGCGTGGTCCAGAGCTTCCTTCAACGCCTCGGTGCCGTGGCTGGGCTCGGCGGCGGGCTTCTTGCTGGGGGACTTCCTGCTGGCCATGGCGATTGCTCTCATTGGGTCGACGAACGGCCGCGGCACTGCCGCGGCCCCGTGCCCGGCCCGGGGGCCGGGTACTCAGAACTTGCCGTAATAGCCTTCCTTGAGGGCGTCGAACAGATTGGCGGCGGTGTGCAGCTCGCCGTCGTACTCGATCTCCTCGTTGCCGCGCGCCTCGATCACGCTGCCGTCCTCCAGTTCGAACCGGTAGACGGTGTTCTCGAGGTCGGACTCCTTGACCAGCACACCCTGGAACGCGGCGGGGTTGAAGCGGAAGGTGGTGCAGCCCTTCAGACCCTGCTGGTGAGCGTACCTGTAGATGTCCTTGAAGTCCTCGTAGGGATAGTCGGTGGGCACGTTCGCGGTCTTGGAGATCGAACTGTCGATCCACTTCTGCGAGGCGGCCTGGACGTCGACGTGGGCCTTCGGGGTGATGTCGTCGGCGGCGATGAAGTAATCGGGCAGCCGCGCCGAGGCATCCTCGGCGTAGGGCATCGCCTGGGGATTGACGAGTTCGCGATAGGCCAGCAGTTCGTAGCTGAACACGTCGACCTTTTCCTTGGTCTTGCGGCCCTCGCGGATGACGTTGCGCGAGTAGTGGTGCGCGAAGCTGGGCTCGATGCCGTTGCTGGCGTTGTTGGCCAGACTCAGCGAAATGGTTCCGGTCGGCGCGATCGAGCTGTGGTGGGTGAAGCGGGCACCGGTGCGCGCAAGTTCCTCGACCAGCCCGGGCGCGACCTGCGCGACGCGCTGCATGTAGCGCGAATAGCGCGCGTGCAGTTCCCTGCCCTTGATGGTGTCGCCGGCCTTCCAGCCGTCGGCGGCCATCTCCGGCCGCTTGCGCAGCATCTCCGCGGTGACCTCGAAGTCCTCGTCCATGATCGGCGCCGGCCCCTTCTCGCGGGCCAGATCCAGGGCCATCTCCCAGCCGGCCAGCGCCATTTCGCGGGACACGCCTTCGGTGAACTCCAGCGACTGCGGCGAGCCGTACTTCATGCCGAGCAGGGTCATGGTGCTGCCCAGGCCAAGAAAGCCCATGCCATGCCGGCGCTTGCGCAGGATCTCCTCGCGCTGGCGCGGCAGCGGCAGGCCGTTGACCTCGACGACGTTGTCGAGCATGCGCGTGAACACGCGCACGACCTCCTTGTACTCCTCCCAGTCGAAGCGCGCCTGGTCGGTGAACGGGTCGCGCACGAACTTGGTGAGGTTGACCGAGCCGAGCAGGCAGGCGCCATACGGCGGCAGGGGCTGCTCGCCGCAGGGATTGGTGGCGCGGATGTTCTCGCACCACCAGTTGTTGTTCATCTCGTTGACCCGGTCGATCAGGATGAAGCCCGGCTCGGCATAGTCGTAGGTGGACACCATGATCATGTCCCACAGGTGCCGGGCGCGGATCTGGCCATAGATCCGGCAGGCGACCAGGCCATCGTCGCGGGTCACGTAGTTGCGGGTGGTCGGCCACTCGCGCCAGACCACCGCGCCGGCGTCGGCAAGGTCGACCTCGTCGGCCTCGTGGACATGCACCGGGAACACCAGCGGCCACTCGGCGTCGGCCTCGACCGCCTGCATGAAGCCGTCGGTGATCAGCAGGCTGAGGTTGAACTGCCGCAGCCGGCCGTCCTCGCGCTTGGCGCGGATGAACTCGCGGACGTCGGGATGGCTGACGTCGAAGGTGCCCATCTGTGCGCCGCGGCGGCCGCCGGCGCTGGACACGGTGAAGCACATCTTGTCGTAGATGTCCATGAACGACAGCGGCCCGGAAGTGTAGGCGCCGGCGCCGGAGACGTAGGCGCCGCGCGGGCGCAGGGTGCTGAACTCGTAACCGATGCCGCAGCCCGCCTTCAGGGTCAATCCGGCCTCGTGGACCTTGTCCAGGATGCCGTCCATGGAATCCTCGATGGTGCCCGACACCGTGCAGTTGATGGTGCTGGTCTTGGGCTTGTGTTCCTGCGCGCCGGCGTTGGAGGTGATCCGCCCGGCCGGGATCGCGCCGCGCCGCAACGCCCACAGGAACCGCTCGTACCAGTACGCCTGGCGGGCGGCGTCGGCCTCGGCATCGGCCAGGGCGCGGGCGACGCGCTGGTAGGTGGCGTCGATGTCGGCGTCGACCGGCTCGCCCTGTTTGGACTTCAGGCGGTACTTCTTGTCCCAGATATCCACAGAGGCGGGCTGCATCGGGACTTCACGGGACGCAGGGGCGACGGCTTCCAGTCGCACTGTGCTCATTCCTGGGCGCTCCCAATAGTTCGTTGATCTGATGGTGCTTTTGGACGCTTCTCACAACCTCTAGTGCAGCCTGAACGCGGCATCCACAAGATGTTGGGGCGAGTGGGAACGGTACTCCCGGGCGGGTGAGGCGTCAATCTTCGCCTGTACCGGGGCCGGGCCCGCGGTCGATCGGGCGGCAGGCGCGGCGCGCAGGGGCGCGGGGCCGGTGCCCGGCCCTGGGTCGATGCGGCGGTCAGGACACCCCGATCCGCCCCGGGCGTTCCACTGCCGGGCCCGGGGCAGCGCGAGCGGGCGCGTCGACCGACGCACCCGCCATTTCCGACGGGACCCGGCGATACCGACGGCTCAGGGTGTCTGGAAGCCGTTGCCGAACAGCCGATCGGCTCGGAAATGGGCGGTCAGGGCCCGTGGCAACGAGTTCTCGACGTACACCCCGGCGGCGCTCAGGCGGCCATTGGGCTCGCGCAGCAGGTCATGGAAGTCGGCGTCCGGCACCGGTGTGCTCTGGTGCAGGCGCGCGCCGCTGCCGGCGTCGACCACCAGCAGTTCGGCGCTGGCCTCGTGGGGCAGCGTGCAGGAGGTGACGCACTGCGGGCGACGACGTTCGCGTCCGGCGATGTAGAGGCGGGAGCCGCCCAGTACGGCCGCGCGCGGATAGCTCTCGGCGTCGCCGCCGTTGAAGAAGTCCTGGCACGGGGGCGTGCTGCAGCCGCCTGTCACGGCGCGCCCGCCGATGCCGAAACCGGCGTCCAGAAATCCCGCATGGGTGAACTTGGCCACGCCGATGCCGCGGTTGCCGGCATTGCCGTCCGAGGCCGGTCGCTGGGCGACTTCACCGACCAGGAACACCTCGTCCTGGAAGGGCGCCACCTGGCGCACGAGCACCGCGTTCGCGACATCGCGATTGTTGCCTCCGGCATCGAAGATGGCCCACTGACGGCCGCCGCCGGAGCCGCCGAAGCTGGTGTCCAGAACCCCGTTGAAGCCGGTGGCGAGGACCAGGAAGTCCCAGTTCCCGCTGGTGTTGCGGCGCAGGGCCCCGCCCAGGTAGATGCGGTTGAACACGCCGCCGGACTGGCTGAGCGCGATACCGTTCACGAAGCCGTGGCAGGGCTGGGCGGCCGCCGTGCAGTACGAGTCCGGCAGGAAATAGTCGATGTAGGTGAGATTGCCGCCCGGTCCCAGGGTGTTGTCGCGCGTCAACCCGCCGCCGGTGGTCCGGGTCAGGCGGACCTGGGTGATGGTGGTTCCGCTGGGGACCTGCGGAAGGCCGGTGGTGTTCCCGGTCACGAACAGCTTCGCCGGCCCGGGCGGGAACCCCTGGTCCTGGAAGAAAACCATGCCGGAACCGCGCTCATCGAACTCGCTGTTCATGGCGTTGTACTGGCCCACGAATTCGCCATCCAGGGTGAACACCACCACCACGACGTCCCGCACACTGCTGTTGCTGGTGGTCTTGCGCCGGTCCGCCAGCACGTAGAGGTGCGAACCGAACACCTTCAGGTCGGAAATCTCGGTGAACTGCGGCTGCCCGAGATTCGGATACACGAGATATCGGCGCGGCCAGATGCCCCCGGCCGGGACGCTGTACTGTCCCGGAGGCCAGGGGACATGGGTGCAGGGCAGGCGGTAACGCACCAGACCGATGTTCCACATGCCGTTCGGCGGGGGATTGAAACCGTGCTCGGGCACCAGGGCAGCGACCACGTAATCGCCGTCGGCCAGGCGGACCAGCCTGCGGCCGGTGCCCTGACCATTGGGATTGGCGAGGAAGGGATCGACCACCGTGCCACCGCACAGGCCGGTCGGATCCAGGACATGGGGCTCGTTCTGAAGGACCGAGCGGTCCCCGGCCTGGGCGCCCATCGTCAACGCCAGGCCAAGCAGGACCAGCGCAGCCAGTCCGACGCGACTCACCGTCGGGGTGCGGCCAAGAGTGGCGGGGTTCGGAGAAACCGGCGAAGCGTTCATGGGCAGGGCTCCTGGGGGATCTGCTGCCCACCACGCGAAACCCGGGCGGATCCCGACAGCCCAGTGCATCGCGCCCCGGGGCGGCCGGGCCTGGCCACGGACGCCCCTGCCGCAGCCCTGTCCCTGGTGAGGATGAACCGCCAGCGGGCGGCGCAGGAACCTCGGGCGTCGCCCCCGGTCAGACCGCCGTTCCGCCCCCATCTCTGCGGGGTTCTATTGCCAAGGAGCCCAGATGCCTCAGCGTCGCCTGCTTCTCCCGATCCTGATACTGGCCGCCGCCGGCACCGGCTGGCTGGCAGGACAGACGTCCCCGACGCCCGCGACCGCCCTGGCCGATGTCCTGATCGCCCCGGCGCGCGCCGCCGGCCTGCCGGCGGCGATCGATGGCCAGCCGATCCCCTCCCTGGCGCCGATGCTGGAGCGGGTGATGCCGGCCGTGGTCAACGTCTACACCGCCAGCCGGGTGCAGGTGCGGTCGTCGCCGTTCATGGACGATCCCTTCTTCCGGCATTTCTTCGGCATCCCCGACATGCCGCGCGAACGCGTCGAGCGCTCGCTGGGCTCGGGGGTCATCGTCGATGCCGGCCGTGGCCTGGTGGTGACCAACCACCACGTGATCGAGGCTGCCGACGACATCTCGGTGACCCTGGCCGATGGCCGCACCCTGGTCGCCGAGCGGATCGGGGCCGACCCGGCCACCGACATCGCGGTGATCCGCATCCCGGCCGAGGGCCTGGTCGCGCTGCCGCTGGCCCAGCGCGAGCCGCTGCGGGTCGGCGATTTCGTGGTCGCGGTCGGCAACCCGTTCGGCCTGGGCCAGACAGTGACTTCCGGCATCGTCTCCGCACTGGGTCGTGGCGGCCTCGACGGCCGCGGCGTGCAGAACTTCATCCAGACCGATGCCTCGATCAATCCCGGCAATTCCGGCGGCGCCCTGGTCAACCTGCGCGGCGAGCTGGTCGGCATCAACACCGCCATCTACTCGCGGTCCGGCGACAGCGCCGGCATCGGCTTCGCGATTCCGTCGGCGCTGACCGCCTCCGTGCTGGACCAGCTGGTGGAACAAGGTGCGGTCAGGCGCGGCTCGCTCGGGCTGGAGGTGCAGGACCTCGACACGGTGCTGGCCGCAAACCTGGGCGCCGCCAGCGGCGCAGGGGTCGCGGTGACCCGGATCCAGCCGGACGGTACCGCCGCCCGGGCCGGTGTCCAGGTCGGCGACGTGCTCACCGCGTTGAACGGCGCGCCTGTGCGCAACGGCCGGGAACTGCGCGCGCTCGAGGGCATGCTGCCCGGCAGCGGCGAGGTGGCGCTGGTGGTGCTGCGCGAAGGTCGCGAGCGACGCCTGACGGGCGGCCTGGTCAGCGCGCTGACCGCGCTGGTCGGCGATACCGCGGACCGGCGTCTGGCCGGCGCCGAGTTCGCGCCGGTGCCCGAGCGCCTGGCCGCCCGCGGCGTGCGCGGCGCCCTGGCCAGCGCGGTGGCGGCGGACTCGCCGGCCGGGCGCGCCGGCCTGCGCCGGGGCGATGTCGTGCTGCAGGTCAACGACACCGACCTGGACGACCTGGAGGCGCTGCGCGCCGCGCTGACGCGTGCGCCCGCCGTGCTGTCGCTCACGATCCTGCGCGGCAATCGCCTGTACAAGGTGGACCTGACGCGCTGAAAGGGCAAACCGCCAGGTCAGCGGTGGTGGCTCGACAGCCCCCATGGTATCGTGCACAAATCATTGACCGCCAAGCGGATTTCACCTTCATGCGCGTAGCCACCCTGCTCCTGACCGCCGCCTCGGCCCTGCTTGCGGCGGCGCCGGTCCACGCCCAGCTCTCGCTGCGCGGCGACTATGCCGCCGCCCGCGGCCTCACCGAGGTGGGTGCCCTGTACGCGCGCCAGACCCGCACCTCGCTGACGGTCACCCCGTTCAGCACGAATGCCGGCATCGAGGGCGTGATCCGCGGCGAGATCGACATCGCCACCTCAGCCCGCCCCCCGGTCCCCGGCCGCGACGCCGAGCGCCATCTGGTGTTCTGGCCGGTCGCCTGGGACGCGGTGGTGTTCATCGTCCATCCCAGCAACCCGGTACGCGAGCTCAGCCTGGCCCAGGTCCGCGACATCTTCATGGGCCGCCTGGAGAACTGGAACCAGGTCGGCGGCCGCGACGCGCCGATCGACCTGTACTCGGTGATGGGCCCCTATGACGGGCTGGAGTCGTCGATGCGCCAGATCCTGTTCGGCAACCCGGGCTACAACGCCAAGATCCGCCGCCTCTTCCTCAACCAGCACCAGATCGAGATCGGCGTGCAGATGGACCCGGACTCGATCGGCATGACCACCCTGGCGGGCCTGGACAAGCAGCGCGTGCGCGCGCTCGGCATCGAGGGCGTGGCCGCCGACAAGGACACCGTCGCCGATGGCCGCTACCTGCTCACGGTGCCCCTGTACCTCGTGTACCGGGCCGACAATCCCAAGGTCGACGAGATCAACCGCTTCGCCGAGTTCCTGCGCACGCCCGTCGCCGAGAACGTGATCGTCGGCAAGCGCCTGGTGCCGCACCGGGACGACCAGGACTTCCGCGACCTGCACGCGCGCCGGCTGACCACCCTCTGGGAGCGCCTGGGTGGCGAACCGCTGCCGGTCGAACAGGTACGGTTCGCCGGGCGCGACGCCGCACAGGCGGCGGATGCCGGCGACGACGCGGGCGAGGCGACGGCCGCCACCGCCGCGCTGGCGTCCGTCGACGGCATCGAGGGCGATGCGGATGCCGCTGCGGGCGCCGAGGCCGTGGCCGAGGCCGCCGCCCCGGCGGTGCCGAACGGCAGCGGCCAGACCGCCGCCGAGGGGACCGCCGAAGCCGGTGCCGAATGCCGCAGGACGCTGTTCTCGCGCAAGTGCTGAGCGCCAGCACCCGTTCGGCGCCGCCCGCGGCGCTGACCCTGGATCTCGACGATACGCTGTGGCCGATCCTGCCGGTGATCCTGCGCTGCGAGGCGGCGCTGGAATCGTTCCTGCGCGAACACGCGCCTGCGGTGGCGCAACGCTATCCCGGCCTGGCCATGCGCGCCCTGCGCGACACCATCTTCGCCGAACGGCCCGACCTCGCGCACGATTACGGCGCGGTGCGCCGGCTCAGCCTTGAGCGCGCCTTCGAACACTGCGGATTGCACGCGCCGGCGCTGGTCGAGGCGGCCTACGCGTTGTTCTATGCGACCCGCAACGAGGTCGAGTGCTACCCCGAGGTCGACCACACCCTGCCGGCGCTGGCCGCGCGGCACCGGATCGTGGCGCTCACCAACGGCAATGCCGACCTCGCCCGGATCGGCCTCGACCACCACTTCCACGGTGCGGTGTTCGCCCGCCAGGTCGGTTGCGCCAAACCCGACCCGCGCATCTTCGGCCATGCCCTGGCGCTGCTGGAACTGCCTGCCGGCGACGTCTGGCATGTCGGCGACGATCCGCTCATGGATGTCGTCGGCGCCCGCCGCGCCGGCATGGGCGCGGTCTGGCTGAACCGCGACGATCGCCCCTGGCCGCACCCGGACCTGCCCGGTCCGGACCTGGTGGTTCGCGACCTCACCGAACTGGCGGCCCACCTGGCCGACCTTTCACCGACCCCGAGCACTCTCCGATGACCCTGATCTCCCTCGATGCGAACACGTCGGCCACGCCGCTGGTTGCGGTCCGGGCCGACGGACTCGAAGCCCTCCTCGCCACCCTGCCGGCCGCGGCGGCCGGCCACGCGCGCGCCTGCGGCTTCTCCGCCGAGCTGGGCAGCCACTGCCTGCTGCCGGACGGTCAGGGTGCGCTGGCCGCGGTGCTGGTCGGCGCCGGGGAGCCAGCCGACCCCTGGACCCTGGCCGGCCTGCCCCTGTCGCTGCCCGCCGGCGACTACCGCCTGGATCCCCGCGGCCTTGGCCTGGACCCGCTGCCGGCCGGCCTGGGCTGGGCGCTGGGCAGCTACCAGTTCAACCGCTACCGGCAGCCCCGCCGAGCACCGTCGCGCCTGGCGTTGCCGGACGAGGTACTGGGTGCCCTGCAACCGGTCGTCGAGGCGGTGGCCCTGGTGCGCGACCTGGTCAACACCCCGACCGAGCACATGGGGCCAGCCGAGCTCGCCCAGGCCACCAGCCGCCTCGCCGACCGGCATGGCGCGCAGGTCCGGGTGATCGAGGGCGACGACCTGCTGGCGCAGAATTTCCCGGCGATCCACGCGGTCGGCCGCGCCAGCCACCGGCCGCCGCGCCTGATCGAGCTCGACTGGGGCGACGAGGGGCATCCGCGCCTGGCCCTGGTCGGCAAGGGCGTGTGCTTCGACACCGGCGGCCTGGACATCAAGCCGGCCGACGGCATGCTGCGGATGAAGAAGGACATGGGCGGCGCCGCGCACGCCCTGGCGCTGGCCGGCCTGGTCATGGCCGGCGGCCTGCCGGTGCGCCTGAAGCTGCTGATCCCGGCTGTTGAGAATGCCATCGGCCCGGACGCCTATCGTCCTGGCGAGGTGATCGCCACCCGCAAGGGCCTGAGCGTCGAGATCGGCAACACCGACGCCGAGGGCCGGGTGATCCTGTCCGATGCGCTGACCTACGCCGCCGAATGGCAGCCGGCGCTGCTGCTGGACTTCGCCACCCTCACCGGTGCCGCGCGCATCGCCCTGGGCCCGGACCTTCCGGCGCTGTTCGCCAACGACGAGGCACTCGCCGGCGACCTGCTGGCGGCGGGCCTGCGGCAACGCGATCCGCTGTGGCGCATGCCGCTGCACGCACCTTACGCGGCCTTCCTGGACAGCCCGATCGCCGACCTCAACAACGCAGCGGCCAGCAAGCACGCCGGCTGCATCACCGCGGCGCTGTTCCTGCAGCGCTTCGTGTCCGAGGACGTGCCCTGGGCGCACCTGGACGTGTATTCCTGGAACGACGGCGCGCGGCCCGGCCGCCCGGCCGGTGGCGAGGCCCAGGGCCTGCGCGCCTACCACGCGATGTTGCAGGCGCGCTTCCGCGGCTGAGGCGTCGCCCGGCCGCGCGAGCGCGTCCGCGTTCGTTCCGAACGCGGGGGACGGGCGCGGGTGGAGCGGCTGACAGCCATCACTGGCCCTTCGCGCCGGCTGCCGGCAAAGTAGCTTCCTGGCATCGGGAGGCACAGGCATGGAGGGTTCCGAGGAGGTCCTGCGTCAGCTGCGCATCGAGCGCCGGCAGCGGCCGCAGGCGCGGCGTCGTCGCTGGCCCTGGCTGCTGGCCCTCGCGGCGCTGGCGCTGCTGCTGGCCTGGTTGCTGCTGGGCAACCGGCCGGTGCCGGTGGAGACCGTCGCGGCGAGGCCGGCCCAGGCGGGCGGCGGATCGGTGCTGGACGCGAGTGGCTATGTCACCGCGCGACGGCTGGCGACGGTGTCCGCGAAGATCACGGGCAAGGTCGAGGAGGTGCTGATCGAGGAGGGCATGCGGGTCGAGGCCGACCAGGTGCTGGCCCGGCTGGAGGCGGTCGACGCGCTCGCCCAGCAGGCGCTGGCGGAGGCCCAGCTCGACGCCGCACGGACCCAGCTGGGCGAGGTCCGCGCCAACCTGCGCCTGGCGCAGCAGAATCTGGAGCGGCAGCGCAGCCTGCTCGATCGCCGCCTGGTCGCCCAGGCGCAGCTCGACCAGGCACAGGCCGAGTTCGACACCACCCAGGCGCGCCAGGCCAGCCTGGCCCGCCAGGTCGAGGTGGCGCGCAGCCAGGTGGAACTGGCGCGGATCGGCGTCGACAACACCATCGTGCGCGCACCGTTCGCGGGCGTGGTGGTGGCCAAGGCCGCACAACCTGGCGAGATCGTCTCGCCGATCTCGGCCGGCGGCGGTTTCACCCGCACCGGCATCGGCACCATCGTCGACATGGATTCCCTGGAGGTGGAGGTCGACGTCAACGAGGCCTACATCGGGCGGGTGCTGTCCGACCAGCCGGTGGAGGCCGTGCTCAACGCCTATCCGGAGTGGCGCATCCCCGGCTCGGTGATCGCCATCATCCCGACCGCCGACCGCGCCAAGGCGACGGTACGCGTGCGCATCGCCCTCGATGTCGAGGATCCGCGCATCGTCCCCGACATGGGCGTGCGGGTCAGCTTCCTGGAGCAGGCCCGCGCCGATGCGCCGCCGCCCAGGGGCGTGTGGGTGCCTGCGCGCGCCATCGTCGAGCGCGACGGCACCAGCGTGGCGTTCGTGGTCAGCGTGGACCGGGTCCGCCAGGTGCCGGTCGAGGCCGGCGAGCGCCGCGACGCCGACCGCCAGGTGCTGTCCGGGCTGGCCGACGGCGACGCCGTCGTGGTCGGGCCGCTGGAGACGTTGGCCGACGGCGACCGGGTCCAGGTCGGCCGTGGCCGTTGACGGCGCCGCCGCAGTGCCGGCGCCGCTGGTCCGCGTCCGCGGCGTGACCAAGGCCTACGTGCGCGGCAAGCAGCGCATCGAGGTCCTGCACGGCATCGACCTGGACATCCCGGAAGGGGATTTCGTCGCCCTGATGGGTCCCTCGGGTTCCGGCAAGACCACCTTGCTGAACCTGATCGGCGGGCTGGACTCGCCCAGCGCCGGCGAACTGACCGTGGCCGGCGAGCGCATCGACGCGCTGTCCGGCGAGGCGCTGGCGCACTGGCGCGCCGAGACGGTGGGCTTCATCTTCCAGAGCTACAACCTGATGCCGGTGCTGAGCGCACAGCGCAACGTCGAGCTGCCACTGCTGCTCACCTCGCTGGGCGCCGCCGACCGCCGCCGCCGCGCGCGCCTGGCGCTGTCCCTGGTCGGCCTGGACGACCGCGCCGGCCACAAGCCCAGCGAGTTGTCCGGCGGCCAGCAGCAACGGGTGGCGATCGCCCGGGCGCTGGTCTCCGACCCGCGCATCCTGATCTGCGACGAGCCCACCGGCGACCTCGACCGGAAGACCGCCGACGAAGTGCTGACCCTGCTGCAGCTCCTCAACCGGCGGTTCGGCAAGACCATCGTCATGGTCACCCACGACCCCAAGGCCGCCGACTACGCCGCCCGCACCGTGCACCTGGACAAGGGCAGCCTGGTCGACGCGCCGGCCGCGGGCCACTGAACGATGCCGGGGCACGGGCCGCCATGAAGTACCTGCACCTGGTCTGGAGCGCCCTGTTGCGTCGCAAGACGCGCACCCTGTTCACCCTGCTGTCGCTGACCGCGGCGTTCCTGCTGCTCGGCCTGCTGCAGGCGATGAACTCGCTGGTCGCCGGCAGCGCGGATTTCCTGGGCGCCGACCGGCTGATCACCCAGGCGCGGATCAGTTTCACCCAGCCGCTGCCGATGCGCATGCTACCGCAGGTGGAATCGGTGCCGGGCGTGACCCGGGTCGCGCACTCGCAGTTCTTCGGGGGCGTCTACCAGGACCAGCGCCAGGGCTTTCCGCAGTTCGTGGTCGGGCCGCAGCGGCTGCTCGACGTCTACCCCGAATGGATTCTCCCGGAGGAACAGCGGCTGGCCTTCGTCTCGACCGCGGACGGCGCCATCGTCGGCGCCCGGCTGGCCGAGCGCTTCGGCTGGAAGCTCGGGGACATCGTGCCGCTGACAAGCTTCATCTGGACGCGGGCCGACGGCAGCCGCAACTGGGAGTGGCGGATCGTCGGCATCTTCGAGGGTCGCGATGCCGAATGGCGCGACCGCGCCCAGCTCATGTACCTCAACTACGCGCAGTTCGACGAGGCGCGCAGCCCGGGCGCCCGCGGCCTGGCCGGCATCTTCATCGTCCAGGTCGCCGACCCGGGGATGGCCGAAGAAATCGCCGCCGCCGTCGATGCGCGCTTCGAGAACAGCCCGGACGAGACCAAGACCCAGGCCGAGGCCGAGTTCCAGCTCGGTTTCCTGCGCCAGTTCGGCGACATCGGTTTCATCATGAACGCGATCTCCGGGGCGGTGTTCTTCACCATCCTGATCCTGACCGGCTTCACAATGAGCCAGGCGGTCCGCGAGCGCATCCCCGAACTGGCCGTGCTCAAGTGCCTGGGCTTCACCGACCGCACCGTGCTCTGGCTGGTGCTGGCCGAAGCCCTGCTGCTGTGCGCCCTGGGCGCCCTGGCCGGGATGCTGCTGGCCAGCGCAGTGACCGGCGCCCTGCCCCCGGACTTTCCGCCCTTGCGCACCGACCTGCGGGTCTGGGCGTTCGCCGGCATCAGTGTGCTGGCCCTGGCAACCGCGGTCGGCCTGCCGCCGGCACTGCGCGCGATGCGCCTGCGCATCGTCGACGCCCTGGCCGGGAGATGAGCATGCCGGGGCCCTGCCCGCCGATTACCGGAACAGCGCCATGAGGACCTGGCGCCAGGTGGCCGCCATCGTCGCGATGAACCTGCGCAGCATTCCGCAGCGTTGGGGGCGAGCCGGGGCATTCGCGGCCTGCGTCGGATCGCAGGCCGCGCCGGCGAGCGCCGCGCCATGGAGGGCGCGGCCGGCGCAGCCCGCCATGGACGGCTCGCAGCGGCTCGTACCGGCTGGGGCGGGGCGATGAGGACCTGGCGCCAGGTGGCCGCCATCGTCGCGATGAACCTGCGCAGCATTCCGCAGCGTTGGGGGCGAGCCGGGGCTTTCGCGGCCTGCGTCGGATCGCAGGCCGCGCCGGCGAGCGCCGCGCCATGGAGGGCGCGGCCGGCGCAGCCCGCCATGGACGGCTCGCAGCGGCTCGTGCCGCCTGGGGCGGGACGATGAGGACCTGGCGCCAGGTGGCGGCCATCGTCGCGATGAACCTGCGCAGCATTCCGCAGCGTTGGGGCGCATCCCTGGTCATCATCGTCGGCATCGCCGGCGTGGTCGCCGTGCTGGTCGCCATGCTTTCGATGTCGACGGGTCTGCGCCGGACCCTGTCGGCGACCGGCGAGCTCGACCGGTCCCTGGTCCTGCGCGCCGGCGCCAACGCCGAACTGTCCAGTTTCCTGGACCGTGCCGCGGCGACCCGCATCAAGAACGATCCCTCGGTGCGGCGCGATGCCGATGGCCTGCCGATCGCCTCGGCCGAACTGATCGTGATCGCCGAGGTGCCGCGGCGCGGCCAGCGCACCGGCGCCAACGTCTCCCTGCGCGGCGTCGAGCCGGCCGGCGTCGCCATGCGCCCGGAATGGCGGCTGGTACAGGGACGGATGTTCCGGCCCGGCCTGCGCGAGCTGGTGGTCGGCCAGGGCGCCGCCGGCCAGTTCGCCGGCCTGGCGATCGGCGACACCCTGCGCCTGCGCGGCTCGACCTGGACCATCACCGGCGTATTCGACTCCGGCGGCGATGGCCATGCCACCGAGTTGTGGGGCGATGCCGAGGCGGTACAGAGCGCCTTCGGCCGGACCGGCTTCTCCTCGGTGCTGGCCCAGCTCACCCACGGCGATGCCTTCGACGCCATGAAGGCCCGCCTGACCGTCGATCCGACCCTGACCGTGGATGTCTTCCGGGAACAGGAGTTCTTCAGCGCCCAGTCGCAGACGCTGACCTTCCTGATCGGCCTGCTGACCAACATCATCGCCGCGATCATGGCCTTCGGCGCGCTGTTCGGCGCGCTCAACACCATGTACTCCGCGGTCTCGGCGCGTACCGCGGAGATCGGCACGCTGCGCGCGCTGGGATTCGGACGGCTGCCGGTGGTCGCCTCGGTGATGGCCGAATCGATGCTGCTGTCGGCGCTGGGCGGCGCGCTGGGCGCGGCGCTGGCCTGGCTGCTGTTCAACGACTACAGCGTCAGCACCCTGGGCCAGGGCTTCACCCAGGTCGCCTTCAACTTCGCGGTCACTCCGGCCCTTGTGCTGCAGGGCCTGGTCTGGGCGCTGGCGATCGGCTTCCTGGGCGGCCTGATGCCGGCCCTGCGCGCGGCGCGCCTGCCGGTCACCGCGGCCTTGCGGGCGATCTGAGCCGAGGCCCGGAGATCAGGCAGGGGTCCTGGTCACCGGCCGCACCGTGCCCGGTGGCGGCGCCGCGCCGCGGCTGATGAGCACGACGCCCGACAGGATCACCGCCATCGCCAGCACGGTCTGCCAGCCGACCTGTTCGCCGGCCAGCAGGGCGCCGAGCAGGACCGCGATCGGCGGATTGACGTAGGCATAGCTGGTCGCCAGCGCCGGCCGCACGTTGTTGAGCAGCCAGATGTAGGCGCCGAAGCCGATGATCGAGCCGAACACCGCCAGGTAGGCCAGCGCGGCGATCGCGGTAGCCGGCGGCGTGCCCTCGATGCGCTCGCCGGTGGCCAGGCCGAAGGCCAGCATCGCGATGCCGCCGGTCAGCATCTGCGCCGCCGTGCTCATGAACGGCGGCGGCAGGTCGCGGCCCCGGCTCCAGACCGAACCGAACGCCCACGAGGCGGCCGCGACGACCAGCGCCAGGGCCGCAAGCGGCCTGGCCTGCAGCGCCTCGCCGGCATTCAGCAGCAGCACGCCGGCGAAGCCGACCAGCAAGCCCAGCCACTCCATGCCCCGGTAACGACGGCCGAACGCCAGGCCGAACAGCGCCGCCCACAGCGGCATCGAGGCGACCGCGATCGCCGCCAGGCCGGACGCCACCCATTGCTGGGCCACCGATACCAGGCCGTTGCCCATGCCGAGCAGCAGCACGCCCATCAGCGCGGCATTGCGCCACTGGCGCGCCGTCGGCGCCGGCTGGCCGCGCAACCGCAGCCACAGGTAGACGGCCGACCCGGCGCACACGAAGCGCAGGCCGGCCATCAGGAAGGGCGGAAAACCCTGCAGGCCGAAGCGGATGCCCAGGTAGGTCGAACCCCAGATGAGGTAGACGGCGAGCAGGCCGAGGCCGACCTGCACGCGCGTGGCTGGGGCACCGTCGGGCTCCGCTGCCGTCATCGGGGATCCGGGGATGTTGCCGCGAACCTGCGGCGGGGGCTGCGCGCGCTCCCCGAAGCGGCTGGCCGTAGCCGCGCCCGGGGATCGCGTTTACCGCGGCACGGACCGCCGGGATACCCGGGGCGCTGCCGGCGGGATCTACTCGACCTGGGCGCCCTCGGCCCTTGGGGGCACCAGCCCGGCCAGGCGCAGATCCTCGTTGCCCAGGGCGATGGCGTCGGCCAGGATCCGGGATGCCTCCACGACCAGGGCGTCCGGCCGGTTGTTGAGCCGGGCCCGCTCCTCGGCAGCGAGCGATTCCGCCAGGCCGCGCTCGTCGGCCTGCAGGCCATCGTCGCCGCGCCCGCCATCGGCATCGGCCACGCCGAGTTCGGCACGGCGCGCCTCGCGCTGACGCCGGCGCGCTTCCTGGCGGTCGCGCTCGGCCCGCCGCTCGCGCTCGACCAGCGACACGCTGCGCTCCTCGCGCTGGCGCCGGTACTCGGCGATGTCCTCCTGCCAGAATCGGAACTCGTCGTCTGCGGCGATGCGGGCGAGATGGCGGGCCTGCAGGGGCGCCAGCAGCGGCGACAGGTCGGCGACAGGCTGGTACTTGGCGGCGTCGATCTGCATCCAGGGCAGCGCGTTGTCGTAGGTGCCCTCGCCGTAGTCCTCGGCGTCCAGGCTGACCGGGAACTGGATGTCGGGGGTGACGCCCTTGACCTGGGTGCTGCCGCCATTGATCCGGAAGAACTGCGCGGTGGTGAACTTGAGCTGGCCGTGGCGGGCGCCCTCGCGGCCGCTCAGCTGGTCCAGGCTGATCAGGTTCTGCACCGTGCCCTTGCCGTAGGTCGGCTCGCCGATCACCAGGCCACGGCCGTAGTCCTGGATGGCTGCCGCGAAGATCTCCGAGGCCGAAGCCGAAACCCGGTTGACCAGCACCGCCAGCGGTCCGTCCCAGGCCCGGCCCGGCCGGCGGTCGCGATTGACGTCGACCCGACCCTGGGCATTGCGGACCTGGACCACCGGCCCCTGGTCGATGAACAGGCCGGTCAGTTCGGTGGCCTCGTCCAGCGAGCCGCCGCCGTTGTTGCGCAGGTCCAGCACGACGCCGTCGACACCCTCGTCGCGCAGCTCGGCCAGCAGCTTGGCGACGTCGCGGGTGGCGCTGCGGTAATCCGGCTCGCCGCGGCGGCGCGCCTCGAAGTCCTGGTAGAAGGTGGCCAGTTCGATCACGCCGATGCGGCGGGCGATGCCGCCATCGTCGACTTCGATGACCCGCTTCTTGGCGGCCTGCTCCTCCAGCTTGACCCGCTGCCTGACGATCGCCATGCGGGTCGGCCGGGCGTCGGCGCTGGCCTGCACGGGCACGACGTCCAGTCGCACGGTGGAGTCCTTCGGGCCGCGGATCAGCGCCACGGTGTCGTCCAGGCGCCAGCCGATCACATCGACCATCGGGCCTTCGCCGTCCTGGCCGACCGCCATGATGCGGTCGCCCGGCTTCAGCCCGGCACGGTCGGCCGGGCCGCCGGGCACCACCGAACGGATCAGGGTGTACTCGTCGTCGCGCTGCAGGACCGCGCCGATGCCCTCCAGGGAGAGGCTCATCTGGATCTCGAAGGCGTCGGCGCTGCGCGGCGAGAAGTAGCTGGTGTGCGGCTCGATGGCGCCGGCGTAGGCGTTGATGAAGGTCTGGAACACGTCCTGGCTGTCGATCTCGGCGATGCGGTCGGCGAATCTCTGGTAGCGCTTGTCGAGGGTGTCGACGATGTCGGCAGCGCGCTTTCCGGCCAGGCGCAGCCGCAGCCAGTCGTTCTTGACCCGCTTGCGCCAAAGCTCGTCCAGCTCCGCCGTCGAGGCCGCCCAGGGCACGTCGCGGCGGTCGTAGTCGTACTGCTCGTCGACCTCGAAGTCGAAACCCTCGCGCAGCAGGGCGCGGGCATGGGCGGTACGCTCGGCGACCCGCTCGACGTAGCGGTTGAACATGGCGAACGGCGCCTCCAGCGCCTGGTTGCGGATCGCATCGTCCAGCAGGTAACGGTGCCGCTCGAATTCGTCGATGTCGGCCTGCACCAGGAACAGGCGGTCGGAATCCAGCGACTTGAGATAACTGTCGAAGATCGTCGAGGACAGCTCGTCGTCCAGCGGCAGCGCGCGGTAGTGCACGCGGCTGAGCGTGTACATCGCGAACACCGCGGTCTTGCCCTGTTCGGGCAGGGGCGCCAGCGCGCTGGCGGACGGCGGAGCCGCCTGGCGCGCCGCCGCGGCGCCGACGGCCACGAGCAGCGCGAACAGGAGGGCCGGAAGGGTGCGACGGATCATGGGGAACTCCGGGGGTCGCCAGGCGGGGCGGCGATCAGGTACACAGACATAGCGCCGACCGGCAGGTTCCGCAAGTGCGGCAGGTTGTCGGCGGGGCAGGACGGGACGGGCGCGGCCCGTTCAGGCAACCTCGGCGACCCCGGCGGCATGGGCCATCTGGTCGGCATGGTAGGACGAGCGCACCAGGGGCCCGCTCGCGACGTGGCGGAAGCCCAGGGCCTCGCCCAGCCGGGCGATCTGCGCGAACTCGTCCGGGGTCCAGTAGCGGACCACGGGGTGGTGGGCGCGGGACGGCTGCAGGTATTGGCCGACCGTCAGCATGTCCACATCGTGGCGCCGCAGGTCGTGCAGAACCGCCTCGACCTGGGCCATGGTCTCGCCCAGTCCCAGCATGATGCCGCTCTTGGTGGGCACCTGGGGGTGCTGGGCCTTGAAGCGGCGCAGCAGATCCAGCGACCAGGCATAGTCGGCGCCCGGCCGGACCTGGCGGTACAGCTCGGGAACGGTCTCGACGTTGTGGTTGAAGACGTCCGGCGGCTGGCCGGCGAACGCCTCCAGGGCGCGCTCGACCCGGCCCCGGCCCCGGAAGTCGGGCACCAGGATCTCGATCTGGATGCCCGGCACCCGGGCACGGACTTCGGCGATGCAGGCCGCGAAGTGGCCGGCACCGCCGTCGCGCAGGTCGTCGCGGTCCACCGAGGTGATCACCACGTAGCGCAAGGCCATGTCGGCGATGGTGCGCGCGAGGTTGGCCGGCTCGGCCGGGTCAGGGGGCAGCGGCCGGCCATGGGCGACGTCGCAGAACGAACAGCGCCGCGTGCAGACCTCGCCCAGCACCATGAAGGTCGCCGTGCCCTTGCCGAAGCACTCGTGGATGTTGGGGCAGGACGCCTCCTCGCAGACGGTCACCAGCCGGTTGGCGCGCAGCTTGCCCTTGAGCTCGGCGACCGCACTGTTGGCAGGCAGCCGGACCCGGATCCAGGCGGGCTTGCGCAGCAACGGGCCATCGGCATCGAAGCCGGCGGTGTTGCGGGCGATCTTGGCGTCGGCCTTCTGCTTTTCGCCTTCGACCAGGACCGGGATCTGCTTGGCGGCGGGGTTCATCGCAACTCCGGGGCGGAGGCAGGCAGCGGCCGCAGGCCGAGTGCCGCGGCGAGCCTGGGGACCAGCGCGCGATCGACGTCGGCGAGGCTGCCGGGACCACCCAAGTCTAGCACCTGGGTCACTTCCAGCCCCGCGAACCCGCAGGGATTGATGCGCCGGAACGGCTCCAGGTCCATGGCGACGTTGAAGGCCAGGCCATGGAAACTGCAGGCCCTGCGGACCCGCAGCCCCAGCGCCATCACCTTTGCGCCGTCGACATAGACGCCCGGGGCGCCCTCGCGACGAAGCCCGGCGATCCCCCATTCCGACAGGGTGTCGATCACCGCCTGTTCGATCCGGCAGACCAGTTCGCGCACGCCCAGGCCGGCGCGGCGCAGGTCGATCAGCGGATAGGCGACCCGCTGGCCGGGACCGTGGTAGGTGACCTGGCCACCTCGGTCGACCGGCAGCACCGGGATGTCGCCCGGCGCCAGCACGTGCTCCGGGCGGCCCGCCTGGCCCAGGGTGAACACCGGCGGATGCTCCACCAGCCAGAGTTCGTCGTCGGTTCCCCCATGTCGCTGGTCGGTGAACGCCTGCATGGCCCGCCACACGGGGAGGTAGTCGGCGAGCCCGAGGTCGCGCACCAGCAGGGGCCGCGGGGGCGTCGCGGCGGGGTCCGTTCCCGTGCCGCTCACAGCAGCCACTTCACGCCCGGGTGACCGCGCACCGCCTCGATCACGGCGTTGAGCTGGTCGCGGTCGGCGGCGAGGAAATTGATGTGCACGGCGACGTAGTTGCCGGCGCTGCTCTCGCGGACCCGCAGGGTGCCGGCCAGGACCTGGCCGCCGGCAGCAGCGACCAGATCGGGCAACGCCTTGTCGATGCCCGCACCCGCGGCGCCCATCGCCGACACCTCGAAGGTGCCGGGGAACTCGTAGGCCTCACCCTCAAGGTTCTTCACGGCGGCTCACTCGAACAGCAGCAGGAAGGCATGCCAGGTTCGCCGGAAGAATCCGGCCTCCTCGTGCTCGTCCAGGCTGACCAGCGGCGCCTCGGCCACCGGCTGGCCGGCCAGGGTGACCTTGACGCTGCCCACGGCCGCGCCCCGCGCCTGCGGTGCGATCAGGGTTTCGGGCAGCAGCATCTCGGCCTGCAATTCCTCGTAGCGGCCACGCGGAATGGTGACATGGAGGTCGCGGGCCACGCCCAGGCGGGCCTGGTCGGCGGGTGCGCGCCAGATGTCCGGGCTCGCGACCACCTCGCCGGCCGCATAGAGGCGATGTGTCTCGAACGCCCGGAAGCCCCAGTTGAGCAGGGACTGGTTGGCATCCTCGCGCTGCCGGAAGCCCTCGCTCCGGCTGCCTTCGATGCCCATCACCACCGAGATCAGCCGCTGGTCGCCGCGCAGGGCGGATGCGGCCAGGCAATAGCCGGCGGCCGAGGTGTGGCCGGTCTTGATGCCGTCGACGGTGGGGTCGCGGAACAGCAATCCGTTGCGGTTGTACTGGCGGATGCCGCCGTAGGTGTACTCGCGGACGGAGTACAGGGCGTAGTGGTCCGGGAAGTCCCTGATCAGCGCGCTGGCCAGCACGGCGATGTCGTAGGGGCTCATCTGGTGACCCGGCGCCGTCAGGCCGTGCGAGTTCACGAAATTGGAGTTGCGCATGCCGAGCCGTCGCGCCGTCGCGTTCATCAGGTCGGCAAAGGCCTCCTCGCTGCCGGCGATGTGCTCGGCCAGGGCGATCGAGGCGTCGTTGCCCGACTGGATGACCATGCCCTGCACCACATCCTCGAGCCGGACCCTGGAGTTAACAGCGAGCGCGCTGAACGAGCCGTCGGTGCCGGCGCCGCCCTCGCGCCAGGCGCGCTCGGAGATGAACACCTCGTCGTCCCGGTTGATGCGTCCGGCGGCCAGCGCCTCGGCGACCAGGTAGGAGGTCATCACCTTGGTGATGCTGGCCGGGTCGGCCGGGGCATGCTCGTTATGTCCGGCCAGGACCTGGCCACTGGCGTGGTCGAGCAGCACCCAGGCGCGGCCGGGCACCTGCGGCGGGGTCGCGGGAACCGCTGGCGCAGCGGGTGCGGGGGCTGGCGCGGGGGCCGGTGCCGGAACCGGCTGCGGTTCCTGGGCGGCGGCGACAGTGGCCAGGCCGGCCAGGACGAGTGCGAGCATCCTTCTCACGGTGAGATCTCCTGAATACACGGGACGGGCCGGCGCGAACGATCAGGCGCGTCTGCGCCAGGGACGGGGCTGGACCCTGCAATCGAGCAAGGGCGCCACGTTAACCGCATCGGCTGGCGCGGTCACGCGCCACGTCCGGCGGATTCAGTTTCCGATAACGATCGGTGTCGCCGGCAGGCCCAGCAGGCGCAGGCGGGCCTTGGCTTCCTCCACGGCGGCAGCGGTGAAGGGGCCGGCATGGACACGGTACAGGGGCGGCTGCCCGGCATCGGGCTCGACGAGCCGCGCCGATTCGCCGGACTGACGAAGGCGGCTCACCAGGGCCTGGGCATTGGCGCGCTCGCCGAAGGCGCCCAGCTGCAGCCAGACCGTGGTCGGACCGGCGGCCGGAGCCGGCAGCAGCACCGGCCCGTCCGGCGCGATCGCCTCGACCTCGACCAGGGCGGTGCCGGTCTCGTAGACACCCAGCTTCAGGGCCGCCACGTAGCTGAGGTCGATGATTCTGCCGTCATGGAAGGGACCGCGGTCGTTGACCCGGACCACCACGCTGCGCCCGTTGCCCAGGTGCGTCACGCGCGCATAGCTGGGCAACGGCAGGGTCTTGTGGGCCGCGGTGAAGGCGCACATGTCATAGGGCTCCATGCTCGACGTGGCGCGGCCGTGGAACTTGGCGCCATACCAGGATGCAAGTCCGCGCTCCCGGTAGTTGCGGACATCGCTGAGCACGCGGTACTCGCGGCCGAGCACCGTGTAGACCGGCCGGTTGCCGTACCTGCTGAGGGGTTCGGCGCGGGGCACAGGCTCGGCGATGCGATCGAGGTCCGGTCGGCCGGTCGGCGCATGGTCGCGCTGGCCAGGCCGGTACAGGCCGCCAGCGGTGTAGTCGGCCTCGTCGTGCTCGTAGATCTGCGCGCAGGGGTCGGCGCCCTGCACCGCTGTCGCCACGCCCCCGGCACCTGGCTGGGGCGCGATCCCGGCGCTGCCCGGCCTGGGCTTGCCCTTGCCGGCACAGCCGGCCAGCAACGTGACGGCGAGCAGCAGGATCAGGCGCCCGGACCCGGCCATGGCGCCGTCCTCAGGGCGCCCCGGAGACGCCCGGCGCCGCCAGGGCCTGGGTCAGCTGATGCACGGCCATCGCGTAGAGCGGGCTGCGGTTGTAGCGGGTGATCACGTAGAAATTGTTGAACAGCACCCAGTGCTCCTCGCCCGATGCGCCATCGAGCCTGAGCAGGGTCGCGGCGAGCCCGTCGCCCCCCTCATGGTCGACCCGCCAGCCCAGCTCGCGCAGACCGCCCAGGGTGGTGTTAAGGCGCAGGCCGTCGCGCTCGAAGGGCCGGGTATCGGGGCCGGACCGGGCCGGCAGGGTGACCAGGCCGTCGCGCTCCCAGCCGTGCGCCACGAAGTAGTTGGCGACGCTTGCGACGATGTCGGGCAGGGAGTCGAACAGGTCGCGGCGGCCGTCGCCATCGCCGTCGACTGCATAGGCCCGGTAGCTGGAGGGGATGAACTGGCCCCAGCCCATGGCGCCCGCATAGGATCCTCGCAACTCCCGGATGTCCAGATGTTCCTCTTCGCGGACCAGGTGGAACAGGTGCTTCAGCTCGGACCGGAAGAAGTCGGCGCGGGGCGGGTAATGGAAGCCCAGCGTCACCAGGGCGTCGAGCACCCGGTGGCGGCCGGTGATGGCGCCGTAGCTGGTCTCGACGCCGATGATCGCGGTCACCACCTCCGCGGGCACGCCGGTCGCCGCCTCGGTGCGGGCCAGGAGATCGCGGTGCTCGCGCATGAACCGGCGACCGCCGTCGATCCGGGCCTGGGTCAGGAAGATCGGCCGGTAGTCGCGCCAGGGCTTGGCCTCGGCCGGTCGCGAAATGGCATCCAGGATCGATTGCTGCTTGCGGGCGCCGGCGAGCACCGCCTCGATCAGTGCAGGTGCCATGCCGGTTTCGGCGGCCACTTCGGCCACGAAGGCATCCTGGCCCGGGAGCGGTGCGGCGGCGAGCGTCGTCGATGCGGACAGAAAGACGGCCAACAGGGTTCGGGTCATGCGTGGCATGGTTTCTCTGCTTGGATTCGGCGATGGTAACCGACCGGGACAACGGACCGGGGTTCCGCGGACAGGCGCCTTGCCGCCTTTTCCCCCGCGCCTGCCAGCCAGGGCGCGGCCGGCGCAGCGCCAGGTCCGCGACCGCGCGTATGCGTGCTGGCGCTGAGCACCCCGAGGCCGCCCCCTGGCCGGGTCACAGGCCGCCGCCGGGCATCGACTGGCGGTGGTGGCGGTGCACCGACAGCACCAGCCCGAAACCCAGCAGCAGTGTGACCGCCGAGGTGCCGCCATAACTGACCAGCGGCATCGGCACCCCGACCACGGGCAGCAGGCCGGCGACCATGGCGCCGTTGATCAGCACATAGATGCCGAAGGTCAGCGCGATCGAACCGGCCAGCAGGCGGCCGTAGGTGTGCCGTGCGGCACCGGCGATCACCAGGGTGCGGCCGATGATGAACCCGTACAGCGCCAGCATTGCGACCACGCCGACGAAACCGAACTCCTCGGCGAACACGGCGAACACGAAATCGGTGGTGTGCTCGGGCAGGAAATCCAGCTGCGACTGCGTGCCCGACATCCAGCCCTTGCCATGCAGGCCGCCGGAACCCACCGCGATCTTCGACTGGATGATGTTCCAGCCCTGGCCCAGCGGGTCGGACTCCGGGTCCAGGAAAGTCCGCACCCGGTTGCGCTGGTAGTCGTGCATGAAGTACCAGAGCACCGGGGCGGCGGCCACGGCGAGGGCCCCGGCGGCGATGATCCAGCGCCAGGAAAGCCCGGCCAGGAACACCACGAACGCGCCGCTGGCGGCGACCAGCACGGCGGTGCCCAGGTCCGGCTGCTGGCCGATCAGCAGGGTCGGGACGGCGATCAGGACCGCCAGCATGATCAGCACCGGCCAGCGGGGCGGCAGCGGCTGGCCATGCAGCACCCAGGCCAGCATCATCGGCAGCGCCAGCTTGGCCACCTCCGAGGGCTGGAATCGGACCACCCCCAGATCCAGCCAGCGATGCGCGCCGCGCCCTTCGCCCAGCAGCGCGACCAGCACCAGCAGGACCACTGCGCCGCCATACAGCCACGGCGTCCAGCTCAGCAGCAGGCCGGGCGGCAGGCGCGCGGCCACCAGCATCAGCGCCACGCCCAGGCCGAAACGCGCCGCCTGGCGCAGCACCAGATCGGCGTTGCCGCCGCTTGCGCCGTACAGGATGGCCAGGCCGATCGCCGCCAACGCCAGCAGGCCGGCCAACAGCCACGGATCGAGCCCACCCGCGAGCGCCGCCGGGGCGCGCGACGACGACCGGCTCACGGCGGACCCGCCTGACCGATCGCCCACCAGGCGTCGAGCATGCGCCGGGCGACCGGTGCCGCCGCGCGCGAGCCGCTGCCGCCACCCTCGACCACCACCACCAGCACGATGGCCGGGTCGTCGGCCGGGGCGAAGGCCACGAACAAGGCCTGGTTGCGCAGGTGCCGGGCCAGGCTGCCGGGATCCCGGCCTTCCCGCCGCGAGACGCGCTGCGCGGTGCCGGTCTTGCCGGCGATCCGGTAGGGAATGTCGTGGCCGATCGCCCGCGCCGTTCCGGTGGCGCCGTGGACGACGTCCACCATGCCCTGGACGGCCACCTCCCAGTGTCGCGGATCGGCGAGCCGGAGCTCGGCCGCGGGTGGTTGCACGACCGGGATGGGGTCGCCGTCGATGCCGTCCTGGGTGGCGCGCAGCAGGTGCAGCGGTGCATGCAAACCGCGCCGCGCCAGGATCGACATCGACTGGGCCAGCTGCGGCATGGTGGTGACCCAGTAGCCCTGGCCGATCCCGGCGATCACGGTCTCGCCCAGGTACCAGGGCTGCCGCAGGGTCCCCTGCTTCCACTCCCTGGACGGCAGCACGCCACGGGCTTCGCCGATCACGTCCAGGCCGGTGCGCTCGCCGAATCCGAAGCGACCCATGAAGGCGGCCATGCGGTCGATGCCCATGTCGACGGCCAGCCGGTAGAAGTAGGTGTTGACCGACTGCGAGATGGCCTCCCGGGCGTCGACGTACCCATGCCCACCTGCTCGCCAGTCCCGGTACACCTGGCTGTGCCCGGGCAACTGGTACTGGCCGGTCGAAAAGACGCGGTCGGCGGCGCGGACCACGCCGAGGTCGAGACCGGCCACGACCAGCAACGGCTTGAGCGTGGATCCGGGCTCGTAACCGCCCTGCACGACGCGGTTGAACAGCGGCCGGTCGGGCGAATCGACAAGCTCCGCATAGGCCCGGCGGCTGATGCCGCCGACGAAGGGATTGGGGTCGAAGCCGGGCAGGCTGACCATGCCCAGGACCTCCCCGGTGCGCGGGTCGACCGCCATGGCGGCGCCGCTCTCCCCCTCGAAGGCCTCGACCATGGCCGACTGCAGGCGGTGGTCGAGGCTCAGGAAGAGGTGGCGGCCTGCCTGCGGCGGCGTCCGGCTGACCACGCGCAGGGGACGGCCGGCGGCGTGGGTCTCCACGTGTTCCAGACCGGCATGGCCGTGAAGGAGGTCCTCGTAGTGCCGTTCCAACCCGGTCTTTCCGGTGTGGCTGGACCCTGCGTAGCGCCGGGCATCCAGACGCGCCTGGTCGTCGCTGTCGATGCGTCCGACGTAGCCGATGATGTGCGAGTACATCGCGCCATGGACATAGTGCCGGCTGTGGTAGGGCACGACATCGACGCCGGGGAAGCGGTGCTGGTTGACCGCGAAGCGGGCCATCTCCTCCTCGCCCAGGTTGAACTTGAGGGGCACCGCCTGGAACCGTCGGGACGTCGCGAACTGGGTGCGGAAGCGCTGCAGGTCGTCGTCGTCGAGCGCCAGAAGGGCGGACAGGCCGCTCAGGGTCGCATCGAGATCGGTCACCCGCTCGGGAACCACCTCGATGCGGAACGCCGGCCGGTTGTCGGCCAGCAGCACGCCGTTCCGGTCGTACACCAGCCCGCGCGCCGGCGCGACCGGCCGCAGCTTGATCCGGTTGCTCTCCGAGCGGGTGACGTATTCCTCGTGACGACTGAGCTGCAGCCAGGCGTAGCGGGCGACCAGCGCCGCCAGGGCCAACAACAGCAGGACCGCCGCCTGCAGCAGTCGTGCGCGGAACTGGCTGCCTTCGCGCACGGCATCCTTGACCTGCACGCGGGCTCGCCGACGCCGGACCATCAGGCGCGACCACGCAGACGGCGGCGCAGGTCCTCGGCCAGCACCAGCAGCAGGGGCCACAGCAGCGTGCCGGTGAGTGCCGGCAGCCAGTACGCGGCCGTGACGCCGACATCGCTGGCGAAGCTGCGCAGCATTGCGATGACGATCCGGTCGTTGACCAGCAGGGCGGCCACGGCGGCGGTCTGCTGCCAGAGCGGGAAGAACCGCAGCCTGGCGCGGAACCGACGGACGATGAAGGCGATCACCACCAGGCGGAAGGCGTGTTCGCCGAACCAGGTGCCGACCAGCAGGTCGGCACCCAGCCCGACAAGGAAGGCCAGGCCCAGCACGCCGCGCATCGGCTGCTCCAGGGCCAGCCAGACGATCAGCAGTCCCAGCCAGAACGGCTTGGCATGGATGAGCGGACCGGGCAGCGGCAGCAGGGTCAGGAGGTAGGCGGCCAGAACCGCGAGCAGCAGCCACGAGCCGGCACCGGGCATTCTCATGGCCGATCTCCCGGCGGCGCGCCGGTCGCCGGTCCGGAAGGCGGCTCCGGCTCTTCCAGCGGCCAGTTTTCGCCGTCCTCGGGCAGCGCCACTTCCTCGAGCAGCAGCAGTTCGCTGCTCAGGCGCAGCCGGGCGAACGGTTCGGCGACCGCGCGCGCGAAAATGCCGTTCTCGTCCACGCCGACCTCACGGACCACCGCCACCGGGAACCCGGCCGGGAAGCGGCCGCCCAGCCCGGACGTCAGCAGCTCGTCGCCGACCTGCAGATCGCTGTTCATGGGAAGCGTCGGCAGGACGATACGGTCGTCGCGCCCGGACCCGTAGGCCACGGCGCGCTGTCCGGTCCGGGCGTTGCGGACCGGAACGGCATGCTCCGGATCGGTGAGCAGCATGATGCTGGCGGTGCTGGCGGTGGTCGACACGACCTGGCCTACCAGCCCCCAGGAATCGATGACGGGCTGCCCGACGCGGACGCCCGATGCGCTGCCGCCGTCGAGCAGGACCCGCTGCCGGGACGGATCGAGGTCGACTTGGAACACTTCGACCATGCGACCGCTGAGGCGGTATCGCCGCCCTGTCTCGAGCAGTTCCCGAAGGCGCAGGTTCTGCTCGCTCTCTATTCGGGCGGCGTTGAGCCGGGCCCGCGCCAGCAGCAGTTCGCCGCGCAGCGCATCGTTCTCGCGCTTGAGCTCGACCCGCTCGCTGGCCGCCGCCCAAAGCCACCGGGAGGCCTCGACCGGCGCCTGGGCGACGCGGTACAGCGGCGTCGCCAGCCCGCCGAGCGATGCGCGGGCGCGATCCAGGTAGTGGCTGTGGTGGTCGGTGACCATCAGGGCCACCGCGGCGGTCAGGTAGGCGATCAGCCGGAGCGTGTCGGCCTGGCCGCTGGCGAACAGCGTGTTCTTGTCGCCTGCGACGGCCATGTCACGCTGCCCGGGGCGGTCACTCCGCCGCGAAGAAGTCGTTGCCGTAACCCTGGTCGATCAGCTCCAGGGCGCGGCCACCGCCGCGCGCAACGCAGGTGAGGGGGTCGTCGGCAACCTGCACGTGCAGGCCGGTCTCCTTGGAGATGAGGCGATCGAGGTCGCGCAGCAACGCGCCGCCGCCGGTGAGCACGATGCCCCGCTCCGCGACGTCGGAGCACAACTCCGGCGGCGTCTGTTCGAGCGCCGACTTCACGGCCATGACGATGCCCGAAAGCGGCTCGTGCAGGGCCTCGAGAATCTCGTTGCTGTTGATGGTGATCATGCGCGGCACGCCTTCGGCGAGGTTGCGTCCCGAGATCTCGATCTCGCGCACTTCCGACTGCGGATAGGCGCAGCCGATCTCGACCTTGATCCGCTCGGCGGTGGCTTCGCCGATCAGGGTGCCGTGGCTGCGCCTGACGTAGTTGATGATCGCGTCGTCGAAGCGGTCGCCACCGATACGCACGGACTGCGAGTAGACGATGCCGTTGAGGGAGATCACGGCGACCTCCGAGGTGCCGCCGCCGATGTCCAGAACCATCGAGCCGCGCGCCTCGGCCACCGGAATGCCGGCGCCGATCGCGGCGGCCATCGGCTCCTCGATCAGGAACACGTCGCGTGCGCCCGCCCCTTCCGCGGATTCCTTGATCGCCCGGCGCTCGACCTGGGTGGATCCGCAGGGCACGCAGACCAGCACGCGCGGGCTCGGCCGCAGGAAGCGCGAGCGGTGCACCTTGCGGATGAAGGTCTGCAGCATCTGCTCGGTCATCGTGAAGTCGGCGATGACGCCGTCCTTGAGCGGTCGGATGGTGACGATGTTGCCCGGCGTGCGCCCCAGCATCCGCTTGGCGTCGCTGCCGACCGCCGCCACGGAGCGCGGGCCGCCGGGTCCGCGATCCTGCCTGATCGCCACCACCGAAGGCTCATTGAGCACGATGCCCTGGCCGCGAACGTAGATCAGGGTGTTGGCCGTGCCGAGGTCGATCGACAGGTCGTTCGAGAAGAAACCGCGGAGGGTCTTGAACATGGGGGATGGCGGGGCGCGGGGACCGGCAAAGGGTGCGATAATGTAAAGGCCGCGTGCACGCGCGGCAAGCAAACCCGGGGTCTGCGCGGCACCGCCGGTTCAGGCGGCGGGTGCTTCGCGCGTGCATGTTAAGACTGTTTAATGCCTGGCGGCCTCGCGCCGGGTCCACCTGCTGGGAGTGTTCGATGACGGCCCTGATCTGCGGCTCGCTTGCCTACGACACCATCATGGTCTTCGAGGACCGGTTCCGGAATCACATCCTTCCGGACAAGGTGCACATGCTCAACGTCGCCTTCCTGGTCCCGGCGATGCGTCGCGAGTTCGGCGGTTGCGCCGGCAACATCGCCTACAACCTCAAGCTGCTGGGCGGCTCGCCCCTGCCGATGGCCACCGTCGGCCGCGACTTCGCCCCGTACCGGGAGCATTTCCGGCAACTCGACATTCCCCTGGACCACGTCCGGGAACTGGACGATCACTTCACTGCGCAGGCATTCATCACCACCGACCTGGACGACAACCAGATCACCGCCTTCCATCCGGGCGCCATGATGGAGTCCTGGCGCAACGAGGTGGCGTTGGTCGATGGTGTCACATTCGGCATCGTCGCTCCCGACGGCAAGCAGGCGATGCTGCAGCATGCCCGGCAGTTCGCCGAGCGCGGTGTGCCGTTCATCTTCGATCCCGGCCAGGCGATGCCCCTGTTCGACGGCGCCGAGTTCCGCGCCTTCATCGAGCAGGCCGACTACGTCACAGTCAACGACTACGAGTCGCAGCTCCTGCAGGAACGCACCGGTTGGTCGGAGGCGGAGATCGCCTCACGGGTCCGCGCCTACATCGTGACGCGCGGCGCCCATGGGTCGCTGGTGCACGCCGGTGGAGGCAGCCTGGAGATTCCCGCTGCCAAGGCCGCCCGGGTGGCCGACCCGACCGGATGCGGCGATGCCTACCGGGCCGGCCTGATCTTCGGCCTCAGCCAGGGCATGGACATGGAAGTGACCGGGCGCATCGCGTCCCTGATGGGCGCCTTGAAGATCGAGCACCCCGGCACCCAGAACCAGCGCTTCGACCTGGATCGGTTCCGCGCGGCCTTCAAGGAGCAGTTCGGCTTCGATTTCTGAGCGCCGGGAACGCCACCCGCCGGCATCCAGCGCGCCGGCGGGATGGTCCTTCGTTGGGGTCGCGCCTATTGGCGCGCCCACGACTTGGGGCAGTGGCACTCGGCGGCCGGCCCCGGCAGGCCCAGGCCTGCGGCGCTGGCGGCCCCGGCTCCGTGGCGCTGCCAGTAGAAGGTCGGCGCCGCGCGCTCCCGGCCACCGATCTCGGCCATGGTCGAGGCATCGAACAGTCGGCCGTTGACCATCACCAGGTCGACCAGCTCGCTGTTGCGGATATCGACCAGCGGATCCGAGCCGAACAGCACTAGGTCGGCTCGCTTGCCCGGCTCCAGGGAGCCGAGATCGCGGTCCAGTCCCAGGTAGCGCGCGCCGTTGATGGTCGCGATTCTGAGGATTTCGTGGTTGCTGAAGCCACCGTGGCTGAGCAGCCACATTTCCCAGTGCGGCGCCAGCCCCTGCATCTGGCCATGGCCGCCGATCTGGATCGGCACGCCGGCATCGTGCAGGGCCTTCAGGGAGCGGGCCACCTCGGGATGGAAATACTCCTCGTCGGGCATCATCTGGCGCCGGATCGACCGGGCATCGACCTGTTCGCGCGGGAAGAAGCGCAGCAGCTTGTCCTTGCGCCAGATGTCGTCGTGCTGGTAGGCCCAGTACTCGCCGCTCACGCCGCCGTAGCTGACCACCAGGGTCGGCGTGTTGCCGACCTCGGTCGCCGCCCAGAGCTGGACGACGTCACGATAGAGCGGGGCGATCGGCAGGTTGTGCTCAACGCCGGTGGCGCCGTCGACGATCATGTTCAGGTTGTGGAAGAAGGTCGAGCCGCCCTCCATGACCACCAGCATCTCCAGCTCGCTGGCCGCCTGCTTGATCTGCTGCCGCTGCTCGCGGCGCGGCTGGTTGTAGCTCTTCACGCTGAACGCGCCATGCGCCTTCATCCGCCGCAGGTGCGATCTCGCGTCGTCCAGGGAGTTCACCTCGGCCTTGAAGTCGCCATCGGCACCGTAAAGGATCGTGCCCGTAGAGAAGACGCGGGGCCCGACCCCGATGCCGGCGCGGACCAGCTCCGCCTGCGCGAACACCTCGGTGGTGTTGGCGGAAGGGTCGTGCATGGTGGTGACCCCGTAGGCGAGATTGGCGTAGTAGCTCCAGTTCGCCTGCGGGTTGGGGCCGTTATGGAAGTGGTTTGCGTGGGCATGGACGTCGACGATTCCGGGGGCGAGGGTGCGGCCCGCCGCGTCGACGATCCGTGCCCCGGTCGGAATGTCGACCTCGCCAGCCGGACCGAGCGCGACGATCCGGTCATCGCGGACGACGAGGGTGCCGCCCTCGATGATCTCGTCGCCGCGCATGGTGAGCAGCCGCGCGTTGGTGAAGGCGACCACCTGCGATGGCGTGTCGACCGGCATCCTCAGGCCGATCGCGATCCCAGGCGCCTCCGCGGCCTCAGCGGCCTCCGACCCGGCCGAACCTGCGTCGGAGAGGAAGTCGAAAGCCTCACGCAGTTCCCGGGTGTGGAATCGGTCGCCGACCAGCCAGTGCACGCGGCTGGAGTCGCCGGACCAGTGCAGCCATGAACCGACGTCCCGGCTGATCCGGGACACCGGCACCGATTTCATGTCCTTGCCGAGATCGACCGGGGCGCCGGTGGCCACCAGCGGCGCGACGTAGGCGTTGAAGAGCTCGGTGAAGGCCAGCCACCTGCCGTCCGGGCTGATCTCCACCGCGTTCACGTACTTGAGGTTGTAGTGCTCGCGCGGATCGCTGCCGTCGATCGCGACGCTCATCAGCTTCTTCTCCAGTCCGCCGCCGGTCTGGAAGTAGACCCGGCCGCCATCGGCGGAGAACTGTGGACGGCTGCCGCTGCGGTGCACGCGGCGCGGCGGGCCGCCGGCCAGCGGCTGGATCCAGATCCCGGTATCGAGGCCGAACCGGTAGTCGACCAGCCCGCCGGGCGCCTGCCGGGAATAGACAAGCGAACCGCCGTCCGGCGAAAAGCGCGGCGAGAAGTGGAAGCCAGGCCTGGCATTGACCTCTCGCTCCCGACCGTTGCCCAGGTTGCGGACCACGATGCGGCTCTGCGCCTCGTCGCTGTAGCGGATGAAGGCCAGTTGGCGGCCGTCGCGGCTGAAGGCGGGTGCGTACTCGAAGTCCTCCGAGGCGGTCAGCCTCTGTGGCATCCCGTCCGGCAGCGTCTTGCGCCACAGTCTGCCCACCGCGTGGAACACCAGGGTGCGGCCATCCGGACTGGTCGCCGCGTCCCGGATCATCCGGGGAGCGAAGTCCCCTTCCTCCAGGCGGTAGCTGTATCGCAGCGGCTCGGAGAGGACCTGGTCGACCTGCGCGGCGAACGGGATCGGTGCCGGCGTGCCGCTATCGACATCCACCGACCAGAGCTTGCCCTGCGCCCATACGACGATCCGCGCGCCATCGGGTGTCCAGGCGAAGTTGGGGTAGACGCCGAAGATCGCCCAGGCTTCCTGCTGGTCGCGCGACAGGCCATCCCAGAGCGCGCGGATCTCACCGGACTCGAGGTCGAACACGCTCAGCACGGTGTTGCCGCGCACCCGGCGCACGAATGCCAGGCTGCGGCCATCCGGCGAAGGCTGCGGCCTGACCGCACCGCCCTGGACACGAACCAGATCGGTCAGCTCGCCGGTCTGCCGGTCGAGGCGCCGGATCGCATAGATGATCCCGTGCGGGTCCTTGTTGTACTGAAAGTTCGGACCGGCACTGACATCCTCGCTGAAGTACACGAAGCGGCCGTCCGGAGAGATCGCCGGCTCGCCGGCATCCTGCTGGTCGTTCTTGCGCTTGGTGAGCTGCAGACCCTCGCCGCCGCTGCGGTGGTAGATCCACATCTCGCCGGCGCCAAGCGACCGGGTCGCCGTGAAGTGCTTGCGTGCAACCAGCCATTCGCCATCGGGCGACCAGACCGCGTTGTTCAGCAGACGGAATTTCTCCTGGGTCACCTGAACCGGCTCGCCACCGTCCAGCGACAGGCGCCAGATGTTGTCGCCGCCCCCCCGATCGGAGGTGAAGCTGATTTCGCGACCGTCGGGCGAGAAGCGGGGTTGCAGGTCGAACGCCGGGCCGGAGGTGAGCCGGGTCGCCTCGCCACCGGCGATCGGCAGCAGGTACAGGTCGCCGAGCAGGTCGAACACGATCCGTCGGCCGTCCGGACTCACGTCGAGATTCAGCCAGGTGCCCTCGTCGGTCGCGAACCGGGCGTGGCGGACCTCGCCACGCGGGGCATCGACGTTCCAGGAAGGCGCATCATCGGCAGCGGGCGCAATGAAAGGCGCCATGAGCAACAGCAGGGCGGAGACAGTTCGCATGGGCGGCGGATCCGGCGGTAACGACGGTCAAGCGTAACGGCAGCGCCGGTTGACGCCATGCTCAGTCTGCCGTGGGACCAGGGCGCTTGGCGGCGACCTGGACCTGGTCAGCCGGACGCACCGCCCTTGACGCCGTGGCTCGGCAGTCGTCAGGCAGCGCCAGGACACACTCGCCATTTGATCCCGCGCAAAGTAAACGCCCCGCTGCATGTCTGCGCGGGGCGTTTGAG
>JAHCAT010000015.1 GCA_019634735.1 Lysobacterales bacterium
GTGTTGCACTCCAGTCTAGAGACCACCGCTACTTTCTCTTGGGCGAGCAAGAGAAAGTAGCTCGGCGCACAAGGATGTGCGACGAAAACGCCAGGGACGGCACCCCCACGCGTGCGGAGCACCCCAGGTTGCCGGGAAAGCCAGGCTATCGGCACGGCAATGGAGATCATCGCCAGTGCGAACCCTCTCCCCCGGCCCCTCTCCCAGAGGGAGAGGGGAGTACAACCTGGAGCGCGCAGCACGACTCGACCCGACCGCGCCCGCGGCGCGACGGAATTCAGCGCATGCTGGCCCGCTGCAACATCTCGCCGACACCGCGCAGCCCCTTGCGGTCCAGCCCACTGACCGTGCCGGCGCTGGTGCCGGCCTCGTCGAAGGCGGCGCGGTCCTTGCGCTCCAGCGGCGGCTGGCCGGCGCGTTCCAGGCGGCGGTTGGCGTCCGGCAGGCGGCTGGCCATCAGGTCCTCGAAGCGGCGGGTGGCGGCGTCCAGCTCGCCGCGCAGGCGCTGGTGGCTGGCGACCTGGGTGGCGGTCGGGCGGCCGTCGTAGCCGACCACGGCGCCGTACAGCTTGCCGTACTCCTCGCGCAGCTTCTCCTCGCCGGTGATCATCCCTGCCTTGCTTGCCGACAGGGCGTCGATCTGGGTCGCCAGTTCCCGGTCCAGCGCCGCCAGCGGCCGCGCCAGCGCCGGCGCCGCGGCGCTGCGCGCGGCGATCTGGGTGCGCAGGTCGGTGATCGACTCGGCCAGGAAGGTCAGGTCGGCCAGTTCCTCGTAGATCGCCACCGACAGCGCCTGCTGGGCGCGGCGGTCCTCGGCGCTGTGCGGCGAACGCGGGTCGGCGACCAGCTCGATGCTGCCCTCGACGCGCTGCTCGCCGCGCACCAGCTCGACGCGGTAGCGGCCTTCGGCCAGGCGCGGTCCGACGAAGGCGGGCACCAGCTGGGTCGAGGCCGGCAGGCGCGGCGCCTTCATGCGCATCGGCCAGTCGACGCGGTTCATGCCGCGGCGCTTGCCGCCCGGCAGGCTGGCGATGCGCTCGCCGGCCTCGTCGTAGATGTTGACGCGCAGGTCGCCGAACATGTGCCGGCGCTTGAGGTGGTAGGCGATCACCGCCGACTCCGAACGCGACTGCCCGTAGAACTCGTCGTTGCCGCCGAACTCCTGCAGGGCGCCGCCGCTCCACATCGCCTGCGGCCGGCTGGGCAGCAGGGTGGCGTCGGCGGCCAGCGCCTGGGCGTCGAGGGCGCGCAGCGGCGTCAGGTCGTCGATGATCCAGACGCCGCGGCCATGGGTGCCCAGGATCAGGTCGTGGTCGCGCGGGTGGATCACGAGATCGTGCACCGGGACCGGCGGCAGGCCTTCCTCGAAACGCGCCCAGCGCTCGCCGGCGTCGATGCTGATGTACAGGCCGGCCTCGGTACCCAGGTACAGGATGTGCGCGGCGACCGGGTCCTGGCGGATCACCCAGGCGAAGCCGGCCACGCCCTCGGTGGGCAGGCGCCGGAAGCTGGCGCCGAAGTCGGTGGTGGCGTACACGTAGACGCCGTCGTCGCCGCTGCGGTGGCCGTCGACGGTGACGTAGGCGGTGCCGGCGGCGTGCGGACTGGCATCGACGCGCGAGATCCACAGCCCGCGCGGCAGGCCCGGCAGGTTGCGGGTGACGTTGGTCCAGTCGCCGCCGCCGTTGCGGGTGACGTGCACGAGGCCGTCGTCGGTGCCGACCCAGATCACCTGCGCGTCCAGCGGCGATTCGCTGATCGTGTAGATGGTGGTGTTGTTCTCGGCGGTGGAGTTGTCGATGGTCAGGCCGCCGGACTGCGCCTGGCGCTGGCGCTTCGGGTCGTTGGTGGTCAGGTCCGGCGAGATGCGCTGCCAGGAATCGCCGCGGTCGTTGCTGCGGTGCAGGTACTGCGAGCCGTAGTACAGCGTGCCCGGGCGCGAAGCGCTCAGGTGCAGCGGCGTGTTCCAGTTGAAGCGCAGGCGCGGCTCGCCCGGCGCGTGCGCGGGGGCGATCTGCCGGACCTCGTTGGTGCGCCGGTCGACGCGCATCAGGTTGCCGCCCTGGTACTCGGAATAGACCAGGTAGTCGAGCTCGGGGTCGGGGAAGGTCCAGAAGCCGTCGCCGAAGCCCACCGAGTCCCAGTGCTTGTTGCGGATCGCGCCGCTGCGGTGCGAAGGGCCGACCCAGGAGCCGTTGTCCTGCAGGCCGCCGTAGACGTTGTAGGGCACCTGCATGTCTGCGGCCACGTGGTAGAACTGCGAGACCGGCAGGCTGGCCACGAAGCGCCAGTGCACGCCGCGGTTCCAGGACACGTACAGGCCGCCGTCGGTGCCCAGGATCAGGTGCTGGGCGTCCTTGGGATTGATCCACAGCCAGTGGTGGTCCGGGTGGATGGCGCCGCCGACGCCGCTGAACATGCCGCTGAAGGTGCGGCCGCCGTCGTCGCTGGCCGTGAGCAGGAAGGCCGGCCGGTAGACGCGGTCGGGATCGGTCGGGTCGACCGCCAGCTCGCCGAAGTAGAACGGCCGGAACTGCACGCCCGCCGAGGTGTTCATCAGCCGCCAGGAACCGCCGGCGTCGTCGGAACGGTAGATGCCGGTCTGCTCGGCCTCGACCAGGGCGTAGACGCGGCTGGGCTCGCTGGCCGCCACCGCCAGCGAGACGCGGCCCAGGTCGCCCTGGGGCAGGCCCTGGCGCAGGCGCGTCCAGGTGGCGCCGCCGTCGGTGGACTTGAAGATGCCGCTGCCCGGGCCGCCGGAGCGGAAGAAGTCCGGTTCGCGCCGGAAGTCCCACATCGCCGCATACAGGGTGTCGGGCGCGGTGGGATCCATCACCAGGTCGGCGCAGCCGGTGCGCGCGTCGACGGCGAGCACGCGCTGCCAGGTGGCGCCAGCGTCATCGCTGCGGTAGACGCCGCGCTCGGCGCTGTCGGCGAAGGCATGGCCGGTTGCGCACACCCACACGCGCTTGCCGTCGCGCGGATCGACCAGCAGCTCGGCGATGTGCCTGGTTTCGGCCAGGCCGCTGTGCGTCCAGGTGTCGCCGCCGTCGCGGCTGACGTAGACGCCGTCGCCGGCGGAGACGCTGTTGCGCACCCGCGATTCGCCGGTGCCGACCCAGACCGTCTTCGCCTCGGAAGGATCGACGCGCACCGCGCCGATCGACTGCATGTGGCGGTCGAACACCGGCTGGAAGGTGGTGCCGTTGTTGCGCGAGCGCCAGACGCCGCCGCTGGCGGCGCCGACATAGATGGTCGCCGGCTCGGTGGCGGCGACGTCGAGCGAGGCGATCCGGCCGCTCATCACGGCCGGACCGATGTTGCGGGCCTTCAGGCCGGCCAGGGTGGCCGGGTCGAAGGCGGCATCCTGGCCGTGGCTGGCAGGGGCGGCCAGCGCGGCGGCGAGGGCCAGCGCGATGCGCATGGACATGGGTGTACTCCCTGGCGAGTCGGGCCGCGCCGACGCGCGGCGGGATGGCCGCGATGCAGCCCGCACGGGCTGCACCGCGGCCTGGCTGCGGCGGCGTTACTCGGCGGCGGTATCGGCGGCGGGGGTCGCCGCCTCCGGCATCTTGAAGCGGTCGTCGGCGATGCCGGTGTTCAGGGCGTAGGACTCCACGGTGTAGGTGGAGGCGCCGGGCATGCCGTCCATGGTCTGGGTGGTGGAGTGCGGCAGCATCAGCCCGTCGACTTCCTTGTAGTCGCCCTGGGAGATGCCGACCTTGACCTCCTGGCCGCGCATGGTGGTGCGCACGTCCCACTTCAGGTCCAGGAAATACTCGGCGTCCAGCCAGGTGGTGATCTGGTCGCCGCTGGCCAGGTCGATGCGCAGCTTGTAGGCGTCGGTGCCCTCGACCTGCTCGGAGCCGAGCAGCTCCACGGTGTGGCCCTTGGCCTGCCAGTCGACCAGCGGGCCGTCGATGTCGGCCTGCTGGGTGAAGCTGCGCAGCTCGTCGTCGCCCATCGGCTCGGGGTCGGTCTTGCCCATGAACGGCATGATCTGCCAGCCGCTGTCGCCGTCGACCGCCTGCACGCCGGTCATGCCCTGCAGGGTGAACTCCACGCGCAGCTTGTTGGGGCGCTTGGATTCCATGGTGAACGGCGCGGTCATCGGACCCATGGAGAAATTGCCTTCGGCGCGCACGTCCTGCACGGCCTTGATGCGCTCCAGGCCACCGCGCGCCTCGTAGTGGCGGGCCAGGACCTCGTCCAGGGACAGCTCGGCCGGGGCGGCCAGCAGGGGCAGCGGCGCCAGCAGGGCACAGGCAAGCAGGGACAGACGCTTCATGGGGATTCCTCGCGGTTGGGCGGCAATGGACAACGCCGCCATCCTAGCGGCCGGCGATGACGGCGTCGTAGTGACGAAGGTCACGGGCGTCTCCGGGGGCCGGAGGTGCCGGCCTTCACCTGCGTGACGATCGCGCGGGTCGGCCGCCCATCGCGGCGGCTGGTCGCCGGCACCCGGAGTTCGCGGCGTGGCACGCGGGGCGGCTCAGGCCCGGCGATGGCGCCGGCGCGACCACCACAGGGCGAGCACCGCACCCGGGCCGGGCGGCTGACGTGCGCCCTGCCAGGCGGCGGCGGGGCGTGCCTCGACCGCTGCCAGCAGGCGACGGGCCAGCTGGAGCTGGCCGTGCCGGTAGCCGCCGCTGGCGGCAAGCAGCGGCGCGGTGTGCGCCGACAGCTCGCCCGCGAAGCCGGCCAGGGCTGCGGCCAGAGCCGGATGCGGCGGACCGGCGCGCAGGTCGGCGCGGACCAGGCCCTGCGCCGCCAGCGCCGACAGCGGCAGGACCAGGTGGCCGGCCGCCGCCGGGGCCGCCAGGCCGGGCAGCGATTCGGCCAGCAGGGCCAGACCGTGCGCCTGGTCATCGGCAGCGTGCCCGCCGGGCAGCCAGGAGACAGTCGCCTCGGCCTGCCCCCGGGCGAACGCCTGCCAGCGCGCCAGGCGCTGTTCCGGCGTCGCATCGTCATGCCCCTGCGCCAGCGCCGTCGCGGCCTGCAGCCAGGCCAGCCCGCCGGCCGCGGCCGCCGCCGGCAACGGTGCGATCGCCGACAGCGCGCAGGTCAGCGGATGGCGTGGCGCCCTCGCCGCCAGCGCCTGCCATTCCTGCGCCCACCAGGCCAGCTTGGCGGCGCTGACCCGCGGATCGCTGGCGGCCAGGGCGGCCCGCCGCAGCTCGAAGCCCAGCGCCTCCAGAAGGCGGCGCGGCGCCCGCAGGCCGGGCGGCTCGAACAGCAGCAGCAGGCGATGCCAGGGTTCGGCGGCCAGCCACTTGCCGACGAAGGCGTCGGCACCGTCCGGCGCGGCGTCGCTCATTGCAGCCAGGCCAGCGCCTGGGCGGGGTCGTCGATCACGCGGTCGGCCCGCCATCCGGCGATCTCGCCAGGATCCGCATAGCCCCAGGTCACCGCCACGGTCAGGCTGCCGGCGGCGCGGCCGGCCTCGACGTCGCGGGCATCGTCGCCCAGGAACCAGGTCGCCTGCGGCGCCACACCCAGGCGTTCGCAGGCGGTCAGCACCGGCAGCGGGTGCGGCTTGCGCTCGGCCAGGCTGTCGCCGCCCAGCACCACCGGGAAATCCGCTGCCAGACCCATCGCCGCCAGCAGCTCCACAGCCATGCGCTCGGGCTTGTTGGTGACCACGGCCAGGGCGATGCCGTGACCGCGCAGGCCCTCCAGCAAGCCGGCCATGCCCGGGAACAGCACCGAGTCGCGGCACACCTGGCGCGCGTACTCCGCCAGCAGGCGCGCCACCCAGTCCGCCTGGCGGTCGGCATCGGCTGCGGCAAAGGCCGGGATGCCGGCAGCGAGCATGGCGCGCGCGCCCCGCGAGACCTGGCTGCGGAAGCCCGCCAGCGGCGCAGGCGGCAGAGCCTCGCCGGCGCGCAGGCGGTTCACCGCCGCCAGCAGGTCGGGCGCGGTGTCGACCAGGGTGCCGTCCAGGTCGAACAACACCGCCTCGGGCCGGCACGCCGTCACGCCGGCTTCCGCGCCGCCATCAGGTAGTTGACCGCCACGCCCTCGCCCAGCCAGGCGCGCTGCCGCAGCGGGTCGTAGTGCAGGCCGGTCAGCGGGCCGACCTCGAGGCCGGCCTGCCGGCACCAGCCGGCCAGCTCGCTGGGGCGCACCAGCCTGGCGTACTCGTGGGTGCCGCGCGGCAGCAGGCCGAGCAGGTATTCGGCGCCGACGATGGCCAGGGCGAAGGCGCGCGCGCTGCGGTTGATGGTCGACAGGCACAGCACGCCGCCGGGCCGCAACGCGACGGCGCAGGCGGCGACCACCGCGGCCGGCTCCGGCACGTGCTCGAGCATCTCCATGCAGGTGACCAGGTCGTACTCGCCGGGATGGGCCTGGGCATGGGCCTGCACGGTCTGCATGCGGTAGTCGACCGCCATGCCGGTGGCACCGGCGTGCAGGCGCGCGACCTCGAGCAGCGGCCCGGCCAGGTCCAGGGCGGTGACCGCCGCGCCGCGCGCCGCCATCGCCTCGCTGAGCAGGCCGCCGCCGCAGCCGACGTCGAGCGTGCGCGCGCCGGCCAGCGGCCGTTGCCCGGCGACGAAGTCCAGGCGCACCGGGTTGAGCACGTGCAGCGGCCGCATCGGTCCGGCCGGGTCCCACCACTGCCCGGCCAGGCGCGCGAAGCGTTCCAGTTCGGCGGCGTCGCCGTGGGTGGCGTCGTGCGCGGCGGTCATGGCCGGGTCCGGTCGGCGGTGGCGATGCGCTCGCGCCAGTCGCGGGCGCGCGCCAGTACGGCGTCGGTGTCGATGTCGCACAGAACGCCTTCGCGCAGGCGCCGGCGGCCGTCCAGCCAGACCTCGCGGACCTGGTCGCGGCAGGCCGCGTAGACCAGTTGCGAGACCGGGTCGTAGACCGGCTGGGTGGCCAGCGCCGACAGGTCGACGGCGATCAGGTCGGCGCGCTTGCCGGCCTCGACCGAGCCGATGCGCTCGTCCAGGCGCAGCGCGCGGGCGCCATCCAGGGTCGCCATGCGCAGCACCCGCGCGGCCGGCAAGGCCGCGGCGTCGCCGGCCACCGCCTTGGCCAGCAAAGCGGCGCTGCGCATCTCCCCGAACATGTCCAGGTCGTTGTTGGAGGCGGCGCCATCGGTGCCCAGCGCCAGCGTGACGCCGGCCCGGTCGAGCGCGTGTGTGGGACAGAAGCCGCTGGCCAGCTTGAGGTTGGATTCCGGGCAATGGATGACGCTGACCCCGGCGTGGGCGCACAGCTCGATCTCGGCGGCGCTGAGCTGGGTCATGTGCACCGCCAGCAGCCATTCGTTGACCAGGCCGAGCCGCTGCAGCCGGGCGAGCGGGCGGACGCCCTGCGCCTTGCGCGCCTCCTCGACCTCGTGGGCGGTCTCGTGCACGTGCATGTGCACCGGGATGCCCAGCTGGTCGGAGAGCAGGCGGATGCGCTCCAGGGAGGCGTCCTTGACGGTGTAGGGCGCGTGCGGCGCGAACGCCGTCGACACCAGCGGGTCGCCGCGCAGCTCGTCGTGCAGGGCCAGGGCCTTGCCGAAGTAGGCGTCGTCGTCGTCGGCCCAGGCGGTCGGGAAGTCGATCACCGGCAGGCCGACCACGGCGCGGAACCGGTGGCGCCGGTAGGTGGCGGCGATCACGTCCGGGAAGAAGTAGTTCTCATTGCAGCAGGTGGTGCCGCCGCGCAGCATCTCGGCGATCGCCAGCTCGACGCCGTCGCGCACGAAGTCCGGGCCGATGAAGCGCGCCTCGGTCGGCCAGATGTGCTCGTTGAGCCAGGTCATCAGCGGCAGGTCGTCGGCCAGCCCGCGCATCAGCGTCATCGGGTTGTGCGTGTGCGCGTTGACCAGGCCGGGCAGCAGCACGTGGCCGGGCAGCGGCACGTGTTCGGCGGCGCTGTACCGAGCGCGCGCCTGGGCGGCCGGCTGCACGTCGAGGATCGCGCCCTGGTGCACGGCCACCGCCATGCCGGTGCGCGGCTGGCAGTCCGGTGCCACCGTCACCAGCCATTCCGGCTCGATCAGCAGGTCGATCGGCTGCATCGTCATCCCGTGTCGGTGTGGGACCGGCAGTCTAGCCCGGATGATTCATGAGGCTGCTGCAGCGGCCGCCGATCCTGGCGCCGTGGCGCGGAGTGCACCGGTCGGCCGGCCCGACCGCGGTATCGACCACGCCCGCAGCGCAATGCGCTCCCCCGCCCGCACCCCGAGGCGGTCCGGACGACCTGGCATGCAACCCGGGCGGACGACCCGCGCCGCTCGCAGGCCGACGCACGACCGGGGCCATGGGGCGGCGCCGAAGCCGCCTTGGCGGAACCGGTGCGCCTGGCCGGCGCCGGATGCGGGCGCTGATGCGGCTACTTGCCGACGCGCGAGACGTAGGCGCCGGTGCGGGTGTCGATCTTGATCACCTCGCCGTTCTCGACGAACAGCGGCACGCGCACGGTGGCGCCGGTCTCCAGCTTGGCCGGCTTGCCGCCGCCACTGGCGGTGTCGCCGCGCACGCCGGGATCGGTCTCGACGATCTGCAGTTCGACGAAGTTCGGCGGCACGATGGTGATCGGGCTGCCGTTGTAGAGGGTGACCACGCAGCCTTCCTCGCCCTTCAGCCACTGCGCGGCGTCGCCCATCGCGGCGGCGTCGGCCTGGTACTGCTCGAAGCTGTCCGGCTGCATGAAGTGCCAGTACTCGCCGTCGCTGTAGAGGAACTGCATGTCGGTGTCCATCACGTCGGCGCCCTCGACGGTGTCGCTGGACTTCATGGTGCGCTCGACGACGCGGCCGGTCTTCAGGTTGCGGATCTTGATCCGGGTGAAGGCCTGGCCCTTGCCCGGCTTGATGAAGTCGGTGTCGACGATGGTGTAGGGGTCGCCGTCGACCAGGATCTTGAGGCCGGTCTTGACGTCGTTCAGGCCATAGCTAGCCATGGGAGCTCCGGAAGGCTGTGGGGGCGGGCGCGGGCGGCGTAGAATCGCGGACCGCTCCGGCAGACCCGCAATGATAGCCGCAAGCCCGGCCCACCCGCAGCCCACCGACCGGCAGCCCACCGACTCGCAGCCCTCCGACTGGCGGCGCCTCTGGCGCGAGGCGATCACCGACCCGGCCGAGCTGCTCGACCGCCTGGGCCTGGCCGCCCACGCCGCCCGGCTGCTGCCCGGTGCTGATACCGGTTTCCCGGTGCGGGTGCCGGCCGGCTTCCTGGCGCGCATGCGCCCCGGCGACCCGGACGACCCGCTGCTGCTGCAGGTGCTGCCGCGCGCCGCCGAGCTGCTGGAGGCGCCCGGCTTCGTCGAGGATGCGGTCGGCGACCACGCCGCCCGCGCCGCGGCCGGCGTCATCCACAAGTACGCAGGGCGCGCCCTGCTGGTCGCCACGGGCGCCTGCGCCGTGCACTGCCGGTACTGCTTCCGGCGACACTTCCCCTACGCCCGGGAACTGGCCGCGCGCGAGGACTGGCGGGAGGCGGTGGCCTGGATCGCCGGGCAGCCGGACGTGCACGAGGTGATCCTGTCCGGCGGCGACCCGCTGTCCCTGCCCACCGCGCGGCTGGCCAGCCTGACCCGGCAACTGGCCGGCATCGGCCACGTGCGCGCCCTGCGCCTGCACACCCGCCTGCCGATCGTGCTGCCCGAGCGGGTCGACGGCGAGTTTTTGGCGTGGCTGGCCGCCGTGCCCTGGCCGGTCGCCGTGGTGGTGCACGCCAACCACGGCAACGAGATCGACGCCGCCACGGCAGGCGCACTGGCGGCGCTGCGCCGGGCCGGCGCCACGGTGCTGAACCAGTCGGTGCTGCTGCGCGGGGTCAACGACCAGGTCGAGGCGCTGGCCGATCTCAGCCGGCGCCTGTACGCGGCCGGCACCCTGCCCTATTACCTGCACCTGCTGGACCGGGTGCGCGGCGCCAGCCACTTCGAGGTCGACGAGGCCCGGGCGCGGTCGCTGCATGCCGACCTGCGCGCCCGCCTGCCGGGCTACCTGGTGCCGCGGCTGGTGCGCGAGATCGCCGGCGAACCGGGCAAGACACCGGTCTGAGCCGGCCGGCCGCCGCGCGCGGCCGGCCGGGCGTGACGCAGTTCCTGTTTTCAATGGCAGCGGCGGCGGCCTGCGGTGTGGCGCTCCATCGCCGTTTCGGCCCATACTGGCCCGGCCTGGGGGGCTGGCCGCCCTCCGGTCGGCCGGGCGGCTTGGCGTCCGGCCGAATGACCCGTGGGAATCTACCGACATGGCGACTGCGCCCGTCCGGATCTGTTTCGTCGACGACCTGCTGGAAAACGCCGAGCGCCTGGTCAGCGTGCTGCGCAACGCCGGCCTGGCGGTGCGGCCCAACCACGTCGCCGACATCGAGGACTTCGCCGAGCTGATCGCCAAGGAAGCGCCGGACCTGGTCCTGGTCAGCGTGCCCGGCCCGGTCAGCCCGGCCGACCTGACCGACCAGATCGGCCGCGCCGGCAAGGACGTGGCGGTGATCGTGGTCGTCGAACAGATGGACGGCGAGGTCCGCATCAAGGGCTTCGACGACGGCGCGGTCGCGGTCGAGCTGCGCCAGCCGGCCCTGGTCGTGGCCGTGGTCAAGCGCCAGTTCGAGCAGCTGCGCACCCGCCGCGAGGTGCGCAAGCTGGAGACCGCGCTGCGCGAGAGCGAGCGCCGCTGCGACGCGCTGCTGGACAGCTCGCGCGATCCGGTCGCCTACGTGCACGAGGGCATGCACATTCGCGCCAACCGCGCCTACCTGGAGATGTTCGGCTTCGACGACTTCGAGGACATCGAGAGCATGCCCCTGCTCGACCTGGTGGCCAGCGCCGATGCCGAAGGCTTCAAGGCGGTGCTCAAGCGCATGGCCAAGGGCGAGCCGCCGCCGGACAGCCTGGAGCTGCACCTGCGCAGCCAGAGCGGCGAGAGCTTCCCCGGGCGCATGGAGTTCTCCAGCGCCAACTACGCCGGCGAGCCCTGCGTGCAGCTGATCATCCGCAAGCCGGCCGAGGACCCGGCGCTGGCCGCCGAGCTGGTGCGCCTGAAGGAACGCGACCTGGTCACCGACCTGTACAACCGCACCTACTTCACCAGCCTGCTGGAGAAGGCCGCCGACGAGGCCGCCGGCGGCAAGCGCAACCACGCCCTGCTGCTGCTCGAGCCCGACGACTTCGCCAACCTGCAGACCCAGGTCGGTGTCGGCCAGGGCGACCTGCTGCTGGCCGACCTCGCCAAGGCGACCGCCGCAGTGCTGGGACCCGACGACGTCGCGGCACGGTTCAGCGACCACCAGTTCGCGGTGCTGACCACCAGCGCCCACCTGGACGCCGCCCGCGAGCTGGCCGACCGCGTCCGCCAGCGCATGAGCGACCACATCTTCGAGATCGGCCAGCGCTCGATCTCGCTGACCATGAGCGTCGGCGGCGCGCTGATCTGCGAGAAGCTGAACCGGGTGCCGGCCCTGCTCACCCAGGCCACCGCCACCTGCCGCGCGGCGATCGCCGAGGGCGGCAATCGCGTGATCCTGCACGACCCCTATGCCGAGGAGCGCGCCGAGTCCTCGCGCAACGCCCACTGGCAGCGCCTGGTCAAGGAGGCGCTCGGCCACGACGACGGCTTCGTGCTGTTCTACCAGCCGGTGGTCTGCCTGCAGGGCGGCGACGGCGACTACCACGAGGTCCTGCTGCGCATGAACAGCCCGCGCGGCGAGATCCTGCCCAGCTACTTCCTGCCGGCCGCGCAACAGGCCGGGATGATGCCGCAGATCGACCGCTGGGTGGTCCGCCACGCCCTGCGCAAGCTGGCCAGCTACGGCAAGAAGCCGCCGACCTTCTTCGTCAGCCTGAGCGCCGAGACCCTCGAGGACGAGACCTTCGCCGGCTGGCTGGCCGAGCAGGTGCGCGAGCAGCGGGTCAGCGGCGAGCGCCTGGTGCTGCAGCTCAGCGAGAGCGAGGCGGCGACCAGCGTAAAGCAGCTCAAGACCCTGCTCGGCCACCTGTCGCAGTTGCACATCGCCTTCGCGATCAAGGATTTCGGCGCGGGTCTTGCGTCCTACCAGCTGCTCAAGCACGTGCCTGCGCAATACCTGAAGGTCGACAAGAACTATCTGTCCGACTTCGCCGGCAACACCGAGTTCCAGAAGAAGGTCACCGAGATCTGCGAGAAGGCCCATGCCAGCGGCATGATGGTGATCGCTCCGCACGTGGCCGACATGGCCAGCGTCAGCGTGCTCTACCAGTGCGGCGTGAACTTCGTGCAGGGCAACTTCCTGCATGAGCCGGCGCGCTCCATGGCCGCCGGCGCCGCAGCGGGCTGAGCGCCGCGGTCCGGCGACCGCAGGCGGCCTCGCCACGGGGGGCGCCCGACAGCCGGCATCGCAGCCCCACAGGGCGCGCATGCAGCCCGCGTGCGCCACAACCTCCGTGACGCCCCGGCGCGCGCAGTTGGATGCGGTCGCGGGGTCGTCACGCGACGACGACTGGCCCGGACATTTCCTGACGCCGCTACGGCCCGGGCTGGCGCGACCGGAAGTCGAGCGCTGCGGAGTTGATGCAGTAGCGCAGGCCGGTCGGCGCGGGGCCATCCGGAAACACATGACCCAGGTGCGAGTCGCAGTGCGCGCAGCGCACTTCGGTGCGGCGCATGCCATGGCTGGTGTCCACGTGTTCGGCCACGGCCCCGGCCCGGACAGGGGCGGTGTAGCTGGGCCAGCCGGAGCCGGAGTCGTACTTGGCGGCGCTGTCGAACAGGGCCGCGCCGCAGGCGACGCAGGCGTACTCGCCGTCCTCGTGGTGGTCCCAGTAGCGGCCGCTGAACGGCGGCTCGGTCGCCGAGCAGCGGCACACGGCGTATTGCTCGGGGGTCAGGCGCTGGCGCCAGTGCGCCTCGTCGGCCGGCAGGTCGGTTGGCTTCACGGTCGGACTCCTTGCCAGGACGGGCCGGATTGGCGGAACCGCGCGCGCGGCCGCCCCGGCGATGGCACCCGACATTGAGCCGGGCACCGCCGTGTGCGATCTTACCGGCCCGTCCCGTCGAGCCCGCGTCGCCTTGGACCGTCCCCGCCCTCCGCTCCGCCGGGCCCTGCTGCCCGCCGTGGTGGCCCTGCTGCTCGCTCCCGCGACCGCGCCGGCCCAGGGCTGCCTTCCCGGCGACAGCGACTGCCTGGAGCAGGCCCGGCGCTTCGCCCTGTGCAAGGTCAACCGCCTGCTGCCCTTCCACCGCGACGACCTCGGCCGGGCCAGCGAGCGCGAGGACGCCGAGATCCTCATGGACGCCGAGCGCTTCGACGTCAGCGACCGCCAGCGGATCACCCTGGAGGGCGCCGTGGAGCTGCGCCGGGCCGACCAGTTCCTGGCCGCCGGGCGGCTCGACTACGACACCGTGCTGCGCCAGTACGCAGTACCCGGCCCGATGACCTACCAGGACGAGGGCCTGCTGCTGTCCGCGGAGCGCGGCGAGGGCGACCTGGCCGCCGGTACCGCGGTGATGGAGGGGGTGCGTTACCAGTTCATGCGTGGCCGGGGCAACGGCCGCGCCGACCGCATCGAGGTGCTCACCCCCGAGCGCGCCCGGATGCAGTCGATGAGCTTCTCCACCTGCGACATCGACTCGCCGGACTGGGAACTGCGCGCCCGCCGCATCGACATCGACCAGGAGACCGGCACCGGCCGCGCACGCGGCGCCACCCTGCGCTTCCTGGGCGTGCCCCTGCTCTACGTCCCCTACGGCGAGTTCCCGATCGACGACCGCCGCAAGACCGGCCTGCTCTACCCCACGGTCGGGCGCTCCAACACCGGCGGCCTGGACGTCACCCTGCCGTGGTACCTCAACATCGCGCCCAACTACGACCTGACCCTGTACCCGCGGGCGATCAGCGAGCGCGGCTACATGCTGGGCGCCGAGTTCCGCTACCTGGCCGCGCCCGGCCACCGCGGCCGCCTGTTCGGCACCTGGCTGCCCGACGACAAGGACTACGGCGACAGCCGAGGCTATCTGGAGTTCGACCACCACAGCCGCCTGGGCGCGCAGTGGTGGCTGGACGCCAGCATCCGGCAGGTCTCCGACGATCGCTACTTCGAGGACCTGGGCGATTCCCTGAGCATCGCCGCGACCAGCATCCTGCCCTCGCGCGCCGGCATCTACGGACGCGGCCAGCAGTGGAACGCCGGCCTGGCCTTCGACGCCTACAAGATCACCGACCCGACCCTGCCGCCCGGTCTGGAGCCGTTCCGGCGGTTGCCGCGGATCACCTTCGACAGCCGCCACGATCTGCCGGTCGGCCTGGTCGCCGGCGTCGAGAGCGAGCTGGTGCGCTTCACCAAGAACCGCGGCCCGGAATCCGGCACCCGTCTCGACCTGTACCCCTATCTGGCGCTGCCGGTGGAGCGGTCCGGCTGGTTCCTGCGCCCCGAGCTGGGCTGGCGGCAGACCGAATACGAATTCGACCTGGGTCAGGGCAACCGCAGCGCCAGCCGCGGCCTGCCGGTGTTCAGCGTCGATGGCGGCCTGGTGTTCGAGCGGCCCCTGGCCTGGCGTGGCCGGGAGTACCTGCAGACCCTGGAGCCGCGCCTGTATTACCTGAACGTGCCCTACGAAGACCAGTCCAACCTGCCGGTGTTCGACACCCAGGAACTGACCTTCGGCTTCGGTCAGCTGTTCCGGCGCAACCGCTTCGTCGGCGCCGACCGTCAGGGCGACGCCCACCAGGCGACCGCTGCCCTGACCTCCCGGTTGCTCACCGCGGACGATGGCCGCGAGCGGGCCAGCGTCAGCCTCGGGCAGATCCGCTACTTCCGCCCGCAGCGGGTGCAGCTGCCCGGGCGACCGGTGCTGGACGCCAGCGGCTCGGCCTACGTCGGCGAGATCGGCGTACGGCTGTCGGACGACTGGTACGCCAGCTACGGCGGGCAGTGGAACCCGGAGACCGACCGCACCGATCTGTCCAACCTGCGCCTGCAGAAGCGCTTCGGCGAGCGCGGCGTGGCGAATTTCTCCTACCGCTACCGGCGTGACTCCCAGCAACAGCGCACCTTCGTGGAACAGCTCGACCTGTCCGGCTTCTACGCCCTCAACGAGCGTTGGCGCCTGGTCGGGCGCTGGAACTGGTCGATGCTCGACAAGACCACGCTGGAGGGCCTGGGCGGGCTGGAGTACGAGAGCTGCTGCTACGCGGTCCGCCTGCTGGCCCGCCGCTACGTCCGCAACACCGACGGCGACCGGAACAATGCGGTCTATCTCGAGGTCGAGCTGAAGGGCCTGGGCAACCTCGGACGCAAGTCGGAGGACGTCCTGCGGCGTGCTATCGTGGGCTACACCCGCTACGGCGAGTAGCCTGCCGGTCCGCCGCCCGGGCCCGCCGCGTGCGGCCGCCCCCAGGGCGGCCGGCCCCGGCCGACGACGCATCCACCGGCGCCCATGCGCCCACGACGCCAGCAACCGACCATGAACCTGCTCTCCCGCCTGTTTCTCCTGGCCCTGATGCCGCTGGCCGCCCTGCCGGCACAGGCCCAGTCGCTCGACAGCCAGCCGCTCGACGGCATCGTCGCCGTGGTCGACGAAGACGTGATCCTGCGCAGCGAACTGCAGCGCGCGGTCGCCAACATCGTCGGCCAGTACGGTGGCCGCACCGCCCAGTTGCCGCCCCGCGACGTGCTCGAGCGGCAGGTCCTCGACCGTCTGATCCTGATCAAGCTGCAGGCCCAGCGCGCCGCCACCACCGGCATCCGCGTCAGCGAGCCGGAGATCGATGGCGCGATCGCCGATGTCGCCCAGCAGAACGGCCTGACCATCGACCAGCTGCGCCAGGAACTGGCCCGCGACGGCTTCAGCTTCGCCGAGTTCCGCGAGACCATGCGCGACGAGCTGCTGATCCAGCGCATGCGCCAGCGGTTCGTGCAGACCCAGGTCGCGGTCAGCGACAGCGAGATCGATGCGGTGCTGGCCGGCGACATCAGCCTGGGCTCCGAGGTCCGGCTGGGCCATATCCTGGTCGCCGTCCCCGAGGGTGCCGACAGCCAGACCATCCAGGTCGGCCGCGAAAAGGCCGATGGCATCCGCCGGCTGATCGACGACGGCATGGAATTCAGCGCGGCCGCGATCCGCTATTCGAACGCGCCGAACGCACTGGATGGCGGCGAGCTGGGCTGGCGCAGCCTCAACGAGGTGCCGGTTGCCTTCGTCGAGCTCGTCAACTCGCTGCGCCCAGGCGAGACCAGCCCGCCGGTGCGCGGCCCGGCCGGTTTCCACATCATCCGGCTGCATGAGCGGCGCAGTGTCAGCCAGCGCATGGTCGACCAGTACAAGGCCCGCCACATCATGATCGGAGTCGACGAGCTGACCAGCAACGAACGCGCGCGCGCCCGAATCGAGGAGCTGCGCGCCCAGTTGCAGGCCGGCGCCGATTTCGCCGAGCTGGCGCGCGCCCACTCCACCGACCACAACACCGCGCCGCTGGGCGGCGACATGGGCTGGTTCCCGGTCGACGGCTATGGCAGCGGGGTCGGCGCCATGGTCGTCCGGCTTGCCGATGGCGAGCTTTCCGAACCCTTCCAGACCGACGTCGGCTGGCACATCATGCAGCGCGAGGGCAGCCGCCAGCAGGACGTCACCGAGTCCTACCAGCGCGCCCAGGCGCGCGAGTCGATCCGCGCCCGCAAGGCCGAGGAGGAATGGGACCGGTTCGTCCGGCGCATCCGCAACGAGGCCTATGTCGAGAACCGCATCCAGATCGGCGACGACAACGCTGGCTGACCGGCCTCGCCGGTGCCGCCCTGCGGCGGCACCGGCACCCTGACTGCGCCGACATGGCAACGACCTTCCTGCCGCGCCTGGCGGTCACGCCGGGCGAGCCGGCCGGCATCGGCATGGAACTGCTGGTGCGCCTGGCGCATGTGCCCGACCTGGCGGCGGACCTGGTCCTGGTCGGCGACGCCGACCACGCGCGGCGCACCGCCGACGCCCTGGGCCTGCCGCTGCAGCTCGATGAATTCGACCCGGCCCGGCGACTGGACGGCGAACCCCGCCCGGGTGTCGTGCGCTGCCTGCACCGGCCGCTGCCCCGCCCGCCCAGGCCCGGCGTGCTCGATCCCGACAACGCCGCCGGCGTGCTCGACACCCTGGCGCAGGCCTGCGACGGTTGCCTTGCCGGCCGCTTCGAGGCCTTGCTGACCCTGCCCGTGCACAAGGGCGTGATCAACGCGGGCGGCGTCGCGTTCACCGGCCATACCGAATACCTGGCCGGTCGCTGCGACAGCCCGGTGCTGATGCTGCTGGTCTCCGGCACCCTGCGCGTGGCGCTGGCCACCACCCACCTGCCGCTGCGCGCGGTGCCCGATGCCATCGACGGCGCCGGCCTCGCCGCCACCCTGGCGCTTCTCGATGGCGGACTGCGTCGCGACTTCGGCCTGACGGCGCCGCGCATCGCCGTGCTCGGCCTCAACCCCCATGCCGGTGAGGACGGCCACCTCGGCCGCGAGGAGATCGAGGTGATCGCGCCGGTGCTGGCCGACCTGCGCGGCCGCGGCCTGGCGCTGGCCGGGCCGTTGGCCGCCGACACCGCCTTCGTGGCCGGCCGCCGCGAGCAGCACGACGCCTTCCTTGCCATGTACCACGACCAGGGACTGCCGGTGCTGAAGGCGCTCGGCTTCGGCGCCGCGGTGAATGTCTCCCTCGGGCTGCCCGTGGTGCGCACCTCGGTCGACCATGGCGTCGCGCTGGACATCGCCGGCAGCGGCCGCGCCGACCCGGGCAGCGCCATTGCCGCGGCGCGCCTGGCGCTGGGCATCGCCGCCAACCGGGCCGCCCGGCGATGACCGCCACCGGGCACGTGCCGCGCAAGCGGTTCGGACAGCACTTCCTGCACGATCCCGGGGTGCTGGCGCGCATCGTCGCGGCGATCGCCCCGCAATCCGGCCAGCCACTGGTCGAGATCGGACCCGGCGAAGGCGCGCTCACCGATCCGCTGCTCGCCACGGGTGCGACCCTGACCGTGGTCGAACTCGACCGCGACCTCGCCGCCCGCCTGCGCGCGCGCAACGATCCACGGCTCGCCGTCCTGGAGGCCGATGCCCTGACGGTGGATTTCGGCCGCCTGGCTGCGGCCGGCGGCGGGCCGCTGCGCCTGGTCGGCAACCTGCCTTACAACGTCTCCTCGCCGATCCTTTTCCATTGCCTGGAGCACCTGGACGCCATCGCCGACATGCACTTCATGCTTCAGAAGGAAGTGGTCGACCGGATGGCGGCGCCGCCCGGCGACAAGACCTACGGGCGCCTGAGCGTGATGCTGCAGGCGCGCTGCTCGGTGGTGCCGCTGTTCGATGTCGGTCCTGGCGCCTTCCGGCCGCCGCCCAAGGTCGATTCCGCCGTGGTGCGCCTGGTGCCGCTGCCGGCCGATCGCCTTCCCGCACACGACGCCTCCCGCTTCGCGGCGATCGTCAAGGCCGCCTTCGCGCAGCGTCGCAAGACCCTGCGCAATGCCCTGTCCGGCGTGCTCGACGCCGACCGCATCGCCGCCGCCGGCATCGATCCCGGCAGCCGCGCAGAGCAGGTTCCGGTCGCAGGCTTCGTCGCCCTGGCCCGGGAACCGGCGCACACCAGCTGAGCGGTCCCCCGGCACACGATCCCGACCCGGCGCTGCGCCGGCGACGGCACCGTCGTTCGCCGGACGAACCTCGAACCGGAGCCTTTCCTGACCCCGCGTCCCGGCTATCATCCGCTGCCCGGTACAGGCTTGGACAAGGACCGTCATGTCACAACCCGATGCTGCAACCGAATTGGAAGAAACGATCAGCGACGAGATCGGGGCGCTGCCGCCCGTGGACCCGGTCAGCGAACCTGCGGCCCTGGATCGTCGCTGGCACATGGTTCGCCTGGTCCTGCTCGCCCAGGTCGTCGTCGCCCTCGTTGCCATCCTTGGCAACCTGGCGGAATACCGCCTGCTGGCCGACTTCCGGGACGGGCTCTACCAGGACGACATCACGGCGGACCGGGACGCCCAGGCCAGCGATCAGCGGCAGAGCCTGATCGGCATGACGCAGATCGCCGTGTTCGTGGTCAGCGGCGTGGTGATCCTGCTCTGGCTGTACCGCTCGGCGCGGCACGTGCGTGCCCTGGGCGCCACCCGCCTTCAGTACACGCCGGGCTGGACGGTCGGCTGGTTCTTCATTCCGCTGTTCTCCCTCTGGGTGCCGTACCTGGCCGTGCGCGAGCTCTGGGAAGCCAGCAACGATCCGGCGCGTCGACCGCGTGGCGAAGGCTGCGCGCTGCTCGGCTGGTGGTGGACCCTCTGGCTGGCGAACGGCTTCGCGGGTCAGGCCGTGTGGCGAATGGCGCGCTCCGCCGAGACCGTCGAGCAATTCATCCGCCTGAACGTCGTCGGAACCCTGGGCGAGGTCCTGGGCATTGCCCTGGCCGCGGTCAGCCTGGCCTTGTTCGCCGACATCCATGGCGCACAGCGGATGCATGCGGCCCGCCTGACGCAGCAGTCGTCGGTGCCGGGCTAGCCCGGGCTGTTTCATGGGGCCCGCTGTGGCGGCCTCATGGAACGGCCGGCACCAAGCCCGTTGCCTGCCGCGCGGGCACGCCCCCTGGCCATGGGCGCAGGCCGCCAGGCCCGGCCTGGGCTACCCTGTGCGACCCTTGGAGACCCGTCGATGAGCATTCCCCTGCCGCCGCTGCGCCTGAAGCGTGGCGAGGACCGCCGAGTCCGACATGGACACCCGTGGATCTACAGCAACGAGATCGACACCGCGCAGACGCCGCTGAAGGCCTTCGAGCCGGGCGACCAGGTGCAGGTGCAGGACAGCCGTGGCGAGCCGGTCGGCATCGCCTACGTCAATCCGCACAGCCTGATCAGCGCGCGGCTGCTGAGCCGGCGTCCGGACGGCGCCGCCGACCGCGGCCTGGTGGCGGAACGGCTGCGCGTGGCGCTGCGGCTGCGCGAGCGCCTGTATCCGACACCGCACTATCGCCTGGTGCATGGCGAAAGCGACGGCCTGCCCGGCCTGGTGCTGGACCGCTACGGCGAGGTGCTGGTCGGCCAGATCGCCACCGCCGGCATGGAACGGCTGCGGACGGAAATCGAGGCCGCAGTAGCCGAAGTGGTCGGCCCGGCCTGCCTGGTCTGGCGCAACGCCGGCAGCGCCCGTCGTCTTGAGAACCTGCCCGAGTACGTCGAGGCCGGCATCGGCGAACTGCCGGACCGCATCCAGGCGGTCGAGGACGGCGTGACCTTCACCGTGCCCCTGGTCAGCGCCCAGAAGACCGGCTGGTTCTACGACCAGCGCGCCAACCGCGACCTGCTGATGCGGCTCGGCCGGGGCGAACGCCTGCTCGACGTGTTCGCCTACCAGGGCGGCTGGGGGCTGCGTGCCGCCGCCACCTTCGCCCGCGAGGTGGTCTGCGTGGACAGCTCCTTGCCGAGCTGCGAGGCGATCGAGGCCAATGCCGCCGCCAACGGCCTGTCCGGGCGCGTCGACACCCTGCACGCCGATGCCTTCGAGGCACTAAAGGCCCTGCGCGAGGACGGCCAGCGCTTCGACATCGTGGTGCTCGACCCGCCGGCCTTCATCAAGCGCCGCAAGGACCACAAGGAGGGCGTGCAGGCCTACCGCCGGATCAACCAGCTCGCCATGAAGCTGCTGGCGCCGGACGGCATGCTGGTGACCTGTTCGTGCTCGCACCACCTGGCCGAAGAGGAACTGATGGCGGCGGTACAGGACGCCGCAGTGCGGACCGGCCGCCATGTCGCGGTGCTTGCCCGACTCCAGCAGGGTCCCGACCATCCGGTGCTGCCGGCGGTCGCCGAGACCGCCTACCTGAAGGGCCTGCTGTGCCGGGTGACCTGAGGCGCGCTGCCCGGGTCGGATGCCCCGGGCAGCATCGCGGCACCGCGGGCGGCTAGACTGGTCGCCCCGGCTGCCGTGGCGGCCGACGCCGAACCCCTGCCAGTGACCGGTCACGCCACCCGCGCCACCGCGCGCCATCTGTTCGCCGCGCTGTTCGCGGTGCTGGCGATGGTCCGCCTTTACGAGTTCGCCCGCCTCGGCCGCCCGCCGGAGCTGCTGGCGGGCTTGGGATTCGTCCTGCTCGCGGTCGCCGCCTTCCGCGACGCGCGTGCGGCCGCGCACGGCGGCGCCACCGATACGCTGACGCGGGGCGTCGGCCTGGGTGGCCTGGCGCTGGTGGCAGCGGCCATCGTGCTGCGCCTGATGGCCTGAGCCCGGACCCAGCCGTGCCCCGCCCTGGAAAAACGCTGCCGGAGGACGGACGCGTCGCCGTGGAGGCCTTCCTGGCGACCCTCGACGCACCCCGGCGGGCGACCGTCCAGGCGGTACGCCGCCTGGTCCTGGCGCTGGACCCGGCGATCGGCGAGTCGATCAAGTGGAACGCGCCCAGCTTCAGCGCCGGCCGGCACTTCGCGACCTTCAACCTGCGCCAGCGCGACGGCGTCGCGCTGATCCTGCATGGCGACGCGCGCGCCCGGCCACCGGGCGATCTGCGGGCGGCGATCGACGACCCCGCCAGCCTGCTGCGCTGGCTGGCCGCGGACCGCGCCATGCTGGTCTTCGAGGATGCCGGCCAGGTGCAGGCCCGGGCACCGGCCCTGGCTGGACTGATCCGCGCGTGGCGGCGGGCCTGGCCGGCATGAACGGACCGGCGCCGACCCGGGAAGCCCCGTTACGGTCGCATCACCCGAGGCGTGGCATGCTCCCCGCCTCGGTCCGCGGAGAACGTCGATGAAGCTCTACTACCTGCCCGGGGCCTGCCCGCTCGCCGTCCACATCGTCCTGGAGTGGATCGGCCGCCCGTTCGATGCGGTGCGGATGTCGCGCAGCGCCCTGAAGTCTCCGGAGTACCTGGCGCTGAACCCCAACGGATCGGTGCCGACCCTGGTCGAGGACGACGGCTGGGTGCTGGTCGAGAACGTCGCCATCCTCAACTACCTGGCCGACAGCCACCCGCAGGCGGGTCTCGGCGGCGACGGCAGCGCCCGGGGCCGGGCCCGCGTGAACCGCTGGCTGGGCATGCTGAACTCGGACGTGCACAAGGCCTTCCTGCCCCTGTTCCAGCCTGGCCGCTTCCTGGACGACGGCGAACAGCACGACGCACTCAAGGCGAAGGCGCGCGAGGCGGTCCGGACCCTGCTCGCGCGGATCGACGCGGACCTGGCAGGCGACGGGCGTCCGTGGCTGGCGGGCGACCAGCCCAGCATCGCCGATCCCTACCTCTACGTGGTCCTTCGCTGGGCGGCCGGCACCGGCGTCGAGCTCGACGGACTTCAGGCGCTGGCGGCGTTCCGCAGCCGGATCGAGGCCGATCCCGCGGTACAGCGGGCACTGGCTGCCGAAGGTCTCACCACCTGACCGCTGCGTGGCAGCGCGAGGCGACCGTGCCCGGCCCGGCGGCGCGGGCGCCGCCCGACGACGGCTGCCCTTTGACGCGTGCCCGGCGCCGCCGCGGGATGCTTGCCGCGCGCGACCCGCCGGGCCGGGGCGCGCAGACTCAGCGCGACTCGATCGGCGGATAGGGGCGCTCGTCCGGACCGGTGTAGTTGGCGCTGGGACGGATGATCTTGCCGTCCTCGCGCTGCTCGATCACATGCGCCGCCCAGCCGGTGGTTCGGGCGATCACGAACAGCGGCGTGAACATGGCGGTCGGCACGCCCATCATGTGGTAGGAGGAGGCCGAGTACCAGTCGAGGTTGGGGAACATCTTCTTGAGGTCCCACATCAAGGTCTCGATCCGCTCGGAGACCTCGAACAGGGTCGGATTGCCGCCCTCGCCGCACAGCGAGCGGCTGATCTCCTTGATGATCGGGTTGCGCGGATCGCCGATGGTGTAGACCGGGTGGCCGAAGCCGATGACGATCTCGCGGCGCTCGACGCGCGCCCGGATGTCGGCCTCGGCGGCATCGGCGCTGTCGTAGCGGGCGATGATGTCCATCGCCACCTCGTTGGCGCCGCCGTGCTTGGGCCCGCGCAGGGCGCCGATCGCGCCGGTGATGCACGAATGCATGTCCGAGCCGGTGCCGGCGATCACCCGCGCGGTGAAGGTGCTGGCGTTGAACTCGTGCTCGGCGTAGAGGATCAGCGACTTGTCCAGGGCGTCGACGTGCAGGTCCGCCGCCGGCCGGCCGTGGAGCAGGTGCAGGAAGTGGCCGGCCACGGTGGCGTCGTCGGTCTCGACCTCGATGCGCCGGCCGTGGCGCGTGAAGTGCCACCAGTACAGCAGCATGGCGCCGAAGCTCGCGACCAGGCGGTCGGCGATCTCGCGCGCCTCGGCGGCCGGGTGGCCCTCCCTCTCGGGCAATACGGTGCCCAGCACCGAGCAACCGGTGCGCATCACGTCCATGGGGTGGGCATTGGCCGGCACCAGCTCCAGGGCCTCCTGGACGATCGCCGGCAGGCCGCGCAGCCGCTGCAGCCGTGTCCGGTAGGCGCGCAGGCGATTGGCGTCGGGCAGCGCGCCGTGGATGAGCAGGTGGGCGACTTCCTCGAAGCTGGACCTCGTCGCCAGGTCCTTGATGTCGTAGCCGCGGTAGTGCAGGTCGTTGCCGCTGCGGCCGACCGTGCACAGGGCGGTGTTGCCGGCGGCGGTGCCGCTCAGGGCCACCGACTTCTTGGTCTTCGGCAGGGTGCTCTCGGACATGTCTGGCTCCGTCAGTTCTTGCTGGCGAACAGCGCGTCGAGGCGCCGCTCGTAGTCGTGGTAGCCGATCCGCTCGTACAGCTCCTCGCGGGTCTGCATGGTGTCGAGCACGGCCTTCTGGTGGCCGTCGCGGCGGATCGCCTCGTAGACGGCCTCGGCGGCGCGGTTCATGGCCCGGAACGCGCTCAGCGGGTAGAGCTGGATGGCGACACCGGCGCCGGCCAGCTCGTCGCGGGTGAACAGCGGCGTCTTGCCGAACTCGGTGATGTTGGCCAGCACCGGCACGCCGACGGCGTCGACGAAGCGCCGGTAGGTGTCGAGGTCGTAGGCGGCCTCGGCGAAGATGCCGTCGGCGCCGGCCTCGACGCAGGCGATCGCCCGCTCGATGGCGGCGTCGACGCCTTCCACGGCGATCGCGTCGGTGCGCGCGATCAGGAAGAAGTCCGGGTCGGTGCGGGCGTCGGCGGCGGCCTTGACGCGGTCGGCCATCTCGACGGTGGCGACGATCTCCTTGCCCGGCCGGTGCCCGCAGCGCTTGGCGCCGACCTGGTCCTCGATGTGACAGGCGGCGGCGCCGGCCTTGATCAGCGACTTCACCGTGCGCTCGATGTTGAACGCGCTCGGCCCGAAGCCGGTGTCGATGTCGACCAGCAGCGGCAGGTCGCAGACGTCGGTGATGCGGCGCACGTCGACAAGCACGTCCTCGAGACCGCTGATCCCCAGGTCGGGCAACCCCAAAGAGCCGGCGGCGACGCCGCCGCCGCTCAGGTAGATGGCCAGGTAGCCGGCGCGCCTTGCCAGCAGGGCGTGGTTGGCGTTGATCGCGCCGATCACCTGCAGGGGCGACTCGGCGGCGAGTGCGGCGCGGAAGCGCGCGCCGGGGGAGACGGTCGGGGTCATCGGAGCTCCAGTGGACGGGCCGGCGCGGGCGCCGGCCGCGAGGTTCAGATCAGATGGGCGACGCCAGCGCGCTCTTCCTCGAGCTCGGCCAGGGTCCTGTCCATCATGCTGCGGCTGAACTCGTCGATCGGCAGGTCGGCGATGCGCGTGTAGCGGCCGCCCTCGCAGGTGACCGGCACGCCGTACATCACGCCCTCGGGAATGCCGTAGCTGCCGTCGGACGGCACGCCCATGGTCACCCAGCGGCCGCCGCTGCCGAGCAGCCAGTCGCGGACATGGTCGATCGCGGCATTCGCCGCGGAGGCCGCCGACGACAGCCCGCGCGCCTCGATGATCGCCGCGCCGCGCTTGCCGACGGTGGGAATGAAGTCCTCGCGGTTCCAGGCCTCGTCGGCGATGCGCTCCCGGAGGGACGCACCGCCGGCGGTGGCGAACCGGTAGTCCGGATACATGGTCGGACTGTGGTTGCCCCAGACGATCAGCTTCTCGATGTCGGCGACGGCGACACCCGCCTTGCCGGCGAGCTGGGAGAGCGCGCGGTTGTGGTCGAGGCGCAGCATGGCGGTGAAATTGGCCGCCGGCAGGTCGGGCGCCGACTTCATCGCGATCCAGGCGTTGGTGTTGGCCGGGTTGCCGACCACCAGCACCTTGACGTCGCGGCTGGCCACCTTGTTGAGCGCCGCACCCTGGGCGGTGAAGATCTTGCCATTTTCGAGCAGCAGGTCGCGGCGCTCCATGCCCGGGCCACGCGGCCGGGCGCCGACCAGCAGGGCGACATCGGCGTCCTTGAAGGCGACCTCGGGGTCGTCGGTGCCGACCATGCCGGCCAGCAGCGGGAACGCACAGTCCTCGAGCTCCATCATCACCCCGCGCAGCGCCGCCTGGGCCTTTTCGACAGGCAGCTCGAGCATCTGCAGGATCACCGGCTGGTCCTTGCCCAGCATCTCGCCGGAGGCGATCCGGAACAGCAGGGAGTAGCCGATCTGGCCGGCGGCGCCGGTCACGGCAACGCGGACGGGAGTCTTCATGGGTGGGTCTCTTGCGCTATCGGGGAAGGGGACGAACGGGTTCAGGGGCGGCGCGCCAGCTCGAGGATGCGGCCGGGGTTGTAACCGTTGACCACGGTCTCGCCGACCAGGGTCAGCGGCACGCCGCGGCCGCCCAGGGCACGCCAGGCGTTGTAGTTGGCGGTCGACGCCTCGATGTCGCGCTCGGTCCAGGGAATGCCGGCCTGGCGGAGGTCGCGCCGCAGGCGCTCGCAGTAGCCGCAGTGCCGCGTGCTGAACATCACGACCTTGTCCTTGCCGACCACGGCGCGGGCCTGGGCCACGGCACGTTCCGCGCTGCCCGGCCAGAGCACCAGGGCGGCGAAGGCCAGACCGGCGAGGGCAAACAACAGTCGCGGCGATACGTTCATGCGGGGCGTCGGGGTGCGGTCAATCGGTCAGCTCGGCAAAGAAGTCCTGGATGCGCCGCAGACCGTCGGCGAGCTGCGCGGTCGGGCAGGTGTAGCTGATCCGCAGCGCGCGCGGCTCGCCGAACGCGCTGCCCGGCACGCAGGCCACGCCCTTGCTCTCCAGCAGGGCGGCGCACAGCTCGACATCGTTGCCGATCACCGCTCCGGCGTGCCGGCGCCCGTAGGCGCAGGAGACGTCCGGGAACACGTAGAAGGCCCCCTGCGGCTTCGGGCAGGCGACCCCCGGGATCTCCGCCAGCGCGGCCAGCACCTGGTCGCGCTTGCCCTGGAACTCGGCGCACTTGCCGGTCGGCACGTCCTGTGGCCCGGTCAGCGCGGCAACGGCCGCGGCGGTGACGATCTCGGGAATGTTGGTGATGTGGTTGGAGTTGAGCGTGGTGACGGCGCCAGCCACCGCCGCCGGCCCGGCCATCAGCCCGACCCGCCAGCCCGGCATGCCATAGGTCTTCGAGATGGAGTCAACGAAGACCACGCGCTCGCGCAGCGCCGGCACCGCCTGCACGAAGTTGTGGTAGCCGACGCCGTCGAACACCATGCGGTTGTAGATGTCGTCGGTGATCACCCAGGTGTCGGGGTGGCGTTCGATGACCTTCGCCAGCGCGGCGACTTCGGCCCGGCTGTAGACCATGCCGGTGGGGTTGCTGGGGTTGTTGAAAAGGAACACCCGCGGCTTCGCCGCCAGGGCCTCGTCGAGCTGCGCGGGGGTCAGCTTGTAGTCCTGCTCCGGCGGGCACGGCAGCAGCATGACCCGCGCGCCGACGATCTCGGCGATGTCCATGTAGCTGGTCCAGTACGGGGTCGCGAAGGCGATCGCGTCGCCCTCGTCGAGCATCGCCTCGAACAGGTTGTAGAGCATGTGCTTGGCGCCGACCGCCACCGCGCAGTTGCCGCGCGTGTAGCCATCGAGGCCGATCGCCGACATGTGCGCAAGGAAGGCGTCGAGCAGGTCGTCGCGGCCCCGGTTGGAGCCGTACTGCCCGGAATCGGCGTCCAGGGCCTTGCGGGCGGCCTCGTAGACGTGCGGGCCGGGCAGGAAGTTGGGCACGCCGATCGAGAAATTGACGACGTCGCGGCCGGCCGCCTTGAGCGCCTTGGCCTTTTCGGCGACGACCATGATGGCGCTGGGCTTGGCGCGGCCCACGCGCTGGGCGAGTTTCGGCATGGCAGGTTCCGGTCAGGCGGGTAAGCCTTGGGATTTTACCACGCTGAACGTACCCGCCCGCCCGGCGGACGCGGCCCGGGGGTCGCTCCGGCGCACTGCGCCACGCCAGGATCGCGCGCTGCGGACGCAGGGCGGTCCGGCACGCGGCCCGCCGATCCGACGGCTCGACGCCCTGCACCGTCGACGGGTCCGGCCCCGGGATCACGCACGGCGCCCCGGCGGCGCGGCCGCGCGGGGCGCCCGGCAAGGCTGTCCGTCAGGTGCGATCCAGCACGGCATTCCACTCGGCGACCCGCGCCGACTGGGCCGCCAGCAGGGCGTCGACGTCGCCGCTCACGGTCACCGACTCCAGGCTGTCGCCCTGGCGGATCGCGTCGACCACCTTCTGGTCGTCGCCGTCGACCACCACGCCGAACACGGTGTGCTTGCCGTCCAGCCAGGGCGTTGCGCCATGGGTGATGAAGAACTGCGAACCGTTGGTGCCCGGCCCGGCATTGGCCATCGACAGCACGCCGGCGCGATCGTGGCGCAGCTCCGGACGGCACTCGTCCTCGAAGCGGTAGCCGGGACCGCCAGTGCCGGTGCCGCGCGGGCAGCCGCCCTGGATCATGAAGTCCGCGATCACCCGGTGGAACGACAGTCCGTCGTAGAAGCCGCGCCGGGCCAGGTTGGCGAAGTTGGCCACGGTCACCGGTGCCTGGTCGGCGAACAGGCGCAGCCGGATCGGCCCACGGCTGGTGGTGAGGGTGGCGGTGAGCTCGGACATGCGGGAAATCCTGTGGGTATCGGGGAAGCTGAACAGTATGCCGGAGGCGGCGGCAGACCCGCCATGTTGCACTGCACAATCCCCGGCCAGCCCGCTATACTGGCGGACTTTCCCGAATAGCCGTCCGGCGGCCGTCCCAATGAGCCTGAACAACCTGCGCAACATCGCCATCGTGGCCCACGTCGACCACGGCAAGACCACGCTGGTCGACCAGCTGCTCAAGCAGTCCGGCACCTTCGCCGATCGCGACGCCGTGCCGGACCGGGTCATGGACAGCAACGACATCGAGCGCGAGCGCGGCATCACCATCCTGGCCAAGAACACGGCGATCCGCTGGACTTCGCCGGACGGCACCGAGTACCGGATCAACATCGTCGACACCCCGGGCCACGCCGATTTCGGCGGCGAGGTGGAGCGCGTGCTGAGCATGGTCGATTCGGTGCTGATCCTGGTCGACGCCTTCGACGGGCCGATGCCGCAGACCCGCTTCGTGACCCAGAAGGCCTTCCAGATGGGCTTCAAGCCGATCGTGGTCATCAACAAGGTCGACCGCCCCGGCGCCCGTCCGGACTGGGTGCTGGACGCCACCTTCGACCTGTTCGACAAGCTCGGCGCCAGCAACGAGCAGCTCGACTTCCCGGTCGTCTACGCCTCGGCCCTGCACGGCTACGCGGGCAACGAGCCGGATGTCCGTTCCGGCGACATGGGCCCGCTGTTCCAGGCGATCGTCGACCACGTGCAGGCACCGGAGCTGGATCCCGAGGGTCCGTTCCAGATGCGCATCAGCCAGCTCGACTACAACCCCTACGTGGGCATCGTCGGCATCGGCCGCGTGCAGCGCGGCCGGATCCGGCCGAATTCGCCGGTGGTGGCGATCGACCGCGACGGCAAGCGCCGCCAGGGACGCATCCTGCAGGTGCTGGGCTTCCACGGCCTGGACCGCCGCGAGGTCGAGGAGGCCCGGGCCGGCGACATCATCGCCATCAACGGCCTGGAGACGCTCGGCATCTCCGACACCCTGTGCCATCCGGACTCCCCGGAGCAGTTGCCGGTGATGACCGTCGACGAGCCGACCATCTCGATGTTCTTCAAGGTCAACAACTCGCCGTTCGCCGGCCGCGAAGGCAAGTTCCTGACCAGCCGGCAGATCCGCGACCGCCTTCAGCGCGAGCTGATGCACAACGTCGCGCTGCGCGTCGACGACACCGAGGACCCGGATACCTTCAAGGTGTCGGGTCGCGGCGAGCTGCACCTGTCGATCCTGATCGAGAACATGCGCCGCGAGGGCTTCGAGCTGGCGGTGTCGCGGCCCGAGGTGATCCTGCACGAAATCGACGGCCGCATCGAGGAGCCCTACGAGCAGCTCGTGGTCGATCTGGAGGAGAACTTCCAGGGCGCGGTCATGGAGCGCCTGGGCCTGCGCAAGGGCCAGCTGCGCGACATGATGAACGACGGCAACGGCCGCGTGCGCATGGAGTACCTGATCCCGGCGCGCGGCCTGATCGGCTTCCAGACCGAGTTCCGCACGCTCACCGCGGGCACCGGCCTGCTGTTCCACGTCTTCGAGAAGTACGGTCCCCGGCTGGACGGCGACATCGGCCAGCGCCTGAACGGCGTGCTGATCGCCAACGGCAGCGGCCCCTCCCCGGCCTATGCGCAGTTCGCCATGCAGGAGCGCGGCCGGCTGTTCATCTCGCCCGGCGACGAGGTCTACGAAGGCCAGGTGGTCGGCATCCACGCCCGCGACAACGACCTGACGGTCAACGCCCAGCGCAGCAAGCAGCTCACCAACTTCCGGGCCTCGGGCAAGGACGACGCCCTGGACCTGACGCCGCCGGTGCGCTACAGCCTGGAGCAGGCGCTGGAGTTCATCGACGACGACGAGCTGGTCGAGGTCACCCCGAAGTCGATCCGCATCCGCAAGAAGATGCTCAGCGAGACCGACCGAAAGCGCGCCTCGCGCGCCGCGGCCTGAGTCGGATCGAGGCGGCCCGGCCGGGCCCCGTGCCCGCGCGGCGCCTCAGGCGCCGCGCTTGCGGACGATCAGCATGGCCAGTTCCAGCGCCTGCTCGTAGTTGAGCCGCGGATCGACGCTGGACCGGTAGGCGCGCGCCAGGTCGGTTTCCGACAGGTCGCGCGCGCCGCCCATGCATTCGGTCACGTTGTCGCCGGTCAGCTCCAGGTGCACGCCGCCGAGCCGCGTGCCGGCCTCGCCGTGCAGGTCGAACGCGGCCTCGAGCTCGCCCCGGATGTTGTCGAAGCGACGCGTCTTGAAGCCGTTGCCCAGCGTCTCGGTGTTGCCGTGCATGGGGTCGCAGCTCCACAGCAGGCCGCGGCCGGTGCCGCGCACGGCGCGCAGCAGCGGCGGCAGGCGGCTTCCGATGTGGGCGGCGCCCATCCGGTGGATCAGGGTGAGCCGGCCGGGCTCATCGTCCGGGTCCAGGACGTCGAGCAGGCGCAGCAGGGCGTCCGGCGGCGTCGAGGGGCCGATCTTCACGGCGACCGGGTTGCGGATGCCGCGCATGTACTCGACGTGGGCGCCGTCCAGGTCGGCCGTGCGCATGCCGATCCAGGGGAAGTGCGTGCCCAGGTTGAACCAGCCCCACTGGCGGGGCACCTCGCGGGTGAGCGCCTGCTCGTAGTGCAGCAGCAGCGCCTCGTGCGAGGTGTAGAACTCCGCCCGGTTGAGGTTGCCGATGGGGTCGCCGACCAGGGTCTCCATGAACCGGATCGCGCGGCCGATGCTCTCCACCAGGCGGTGGTACTCGGCTTCCAACGGCGAATGGCGCACCCAGCTCAGATCCCAGTACTCGGGATGGTGCAGGTCGGCGAAACCGCCGTCGATCAGGGCGCGCACGAAGTTGATGGTCAGCGCCGAGCGCGCGTGGCCCTCGATCATGCGCGCTGGATCCGGGGTCCGGCTGGCGGCGTCGAAGGCGACATCGTTGACCAGGTCGCCGCGGTAGCTGGGCAGGGTGACGCCGTCGCGCGTTTCGGTGTCGGCCGAGCGCGGCTTGGCGTATTGCCCGGCGAAGCGGCCGACCCGGACCACCGGAAGCTGCAGGCCGTGCACCAGCACCAGGCTCATCTGCAGCAGCACCTTGAGGCGGTCGGCAATGATGTCGGAGCGGCAGTCCGCGAAGCTCTCCGCGCAATCGCCGCCTTGCAGGAGGAAGCGGCGGCCGGCGGCGGCTTCGGCGATCTGCTGCTTGAGCGCGAGGATCTCCCAGGAGGTGACCAGCGGCGGCAGGGCGCGCAACTGTCCGAGCGCGCCCTCCAGCGCCCGGGGGTCCGGGTAGGTCGGCTGCTGGCTGGCGGGACGCGCGGTCCAGGAATCCGGGCGCCAGTCCTGGGCCGGCCGGACGGCGGCGATCGGACTGCTGTGGCTCTTGCTCATCGGCGGGATCGTTCCATGCTGCTGCGCACCATCATGCCATAGCGCCCCACCGCGGTGGCGCCACGTACGTGGCCAGGCGGACGGCTTCGGGCCGGCCGTTCAGATCGTGCGCCGACGTGCCAGCACGGGCATCGCCAGCGCCCAGACCAGCAGGCCGACGAAGCAGATCAGGGTCCAGGCAGGCATCGACAGGCCGAGGAAGGTCCAGTCGACCTCGGCGCACTCGCCCGAGCCGCTGAACACCATGCGCAGCGTCTGGGAGAGCGGAAACGCCTCCATCATGTAGTCCAGCCCAGGCCCGCAGGCGGGCACCTGGTCGGCCGGCAGGGACTGCAGCCAGACATGGCGGCCGGCGACGCCGGCACCGAGTGCCGCGGCGGTGGCCGCGAGCAAGGCGTAGACCCACCGTCCGGCCGCCGCCGGCCCGTGCAGGGCCGCCGCCAGCAGCACTCCGCCGGTGGCGATCACCGCGACGCGCTGGAAGATGCACAGGGGACAAGGCTCGAGGCCGAGAACATGCTGGGCGTACAGGGCGTAGGCCATCAGGCCGGCACAGGCGAGGAAGCCGAGCAGCGCCAACTGGCGGAATCCTGGTTTCATGGGCGTGGCTTCCTGTGGGGTCCGGTCAACAACGGCTTTCGGATACGCAAAGGGCCCGGACGGTTCCCCGCCGGGCCCTGCCAGATCGGACACCGCGTGGCTCAGGCGGCGTCGGACTGCTCCGCGGCGTCGGTCTGCGGGCGATCGACCAGCTCGACGTAGGCCATCGGCGCATTGTCGCCGGCGCGGAACCCGCACTTCAGGATGCGCAGGTAGCCACCCGGGCGCTCGCGGTAGCGAGGACCCAGCTCGACGAACAGGCGGCCGACGGCGACGTCGTCGCGCAGGCGGGCGAACGCCAGGCGGCGGTTGGCGACGCCATCGGTCTTGGCCAGGGTGATCAGCGGTTCGGCAACCCGGCGCAGTTCCTTGGCCTTGGGCAGCGTGGTCTTGATGATCTCGTGGCGGAACAGGCTTGCGGCCATGTTGCGGAACATGGCTTCACGGTGGGCGCTGGTGCGGTTGAGCTTGCGCCCGGCTTTGCGGTGACGCATGACGGCGATTCCTGCTTGTGGACGTCCTGTCCGGATCAACCGGCCGATCCTGGCCGGTACCAATACGAGGGTTGTTATGGGTCGCCAACCTCGCCGGTCCTCACGCGGTCCGGCGGGTGGCGCCTGGTTTCTTGGTGTATCAGCCGGCCATCATGCCGGAGCCGAGCCCCGACGGCGGCCAGTTCTCGAGCTTCATGCCCAGCGACAGCCCGTGGGCCGCCAGTACGTCCTTGATCTCGGTGAGCGACTTCTTGCCCAGGTTCGGGGTCTTCAGCAGCTCGACCTCGGAACGCTGGATGAGGTCGCCGATGTAGTAGATGCTCTCGGCCTTCAGGCAGTTCGCCGAACGCACCGTGAGCTCCAGGTCGTCGATCGGGCGCAGCAGCATCGGATCGAAGCCGGCGGTCTCGGCACGCGACTTCTCCGGCTCGATCCGCGAGAAGTCCCCGAACACGGAGATCTGCTCGGCCAGGATGCCCGCGGCCTGGCGGACCGCGTCCTCGGCTTCGACCGTGCCGTTGGTCTCGACGTCCAGAACCAGGCGGTCGAGGTCGGTACGCTGCTCGACGCGGGCGGCGTCGACCTCGTAGGCGACCCGGCGCACCGGGCAGAACGAGGCATCGAGCTGCAGCTTGCCGATCGGGCGCGGCTCGTCGCCCGCCAGGCGGACGGTGGCCGGCTGGTAGCCCATGCCGCGGCTGATCTTCAGCCGCATGGTGAACTCGATGTCCTTGGTCAGGTGCGCGATCACGTGGTCGCGGTTGACGACCTCGACGCTGGCATCGCCCTGGATGTCGCCGGCGGTGATCACGCCCTTGCCCTTGCGGGACAGCTGGACCATGGTCTCGTCGCGCCCGTTCAGGCGGATCGCCACGTCCTTGAGGTTCAGCAGGACGTCCAGGACGTCCTCCTGCAGGCCCTCGACGGTGGTGTACTCGTGGAGCACGCCGTCGATCTCCGCCTCGACGATCGCCGCACCGGGGATCGAGGAGAGCAGGACTCGACGCAGCGCGTTGCCAAGGGTGTGGCCGAAACCGCGCTCGAGCGGCTCCACCACGACCTTGGCGCGGTGCGCGCTGAGCTTTTCCACGGTGACGCCGCGCGGACGCAGCACGCTGATGGGAGCGCTTGCCATTCAGGCTTTCTCCGGATTGCTTACTTGGAATACAACTCGATGATGAGGCTTTCGTTGATGTCGGCCGGCAGGTCAGAGCGCTCGGGGAGCGCCTTGAAGACACCGGTCATCTTCTTCGAATCGACCTCGATCCAGCCCGGCACCAGGTCCATCTGCTCGGCCACGGTGAGGGCCTCCTGGACGCGGAGCTGGCCCTTGGCGCGCTCGTGGATGGCGATCTCGTCGCCCGGCTTGACCGCAAACGACGGCAGGTTGACGCTGCGGCCGTTGACCATGACTGCCTTGTGGGAAACGAGCTGCCTGGCCTGGGCGCGGGTCACCGCGAAGCCCATCCGGTAGACGACGTTGTCCAGTCGGGTCTCCAGCATCTGCAGCAGGTTCTCGCCGGTGTTGCCCTTGCGGGTCGACGCCTTGGCGTAGTAGTTGCGGAACTGGCGCTCCAGCAGGCCGTAGATGCGCTTGACCTTCTGCTTCTCGCGCAGCTGCACCGCGTAGTCGGACAGCTTGCCGCGCTTGGCGACGGCGCCGTGCTGTCCGGGCTTCTGCTCGAACTTGCACTTCGACTCGATGCCGCGGGCGGGGCTCTTGAGGCTGAGGTCGGCGCCTTCGCGGCGGGCCAGCTTGCAGGTGGGACCGATGTAACGTGCCATGTGCTCTTTCCAGTGATCCGGCCATCGAAGGCCGGTTTCTCGAACTGTGCGATCGCGGGGATCGCAACAACCAGTTGACTTCAGACCCGGCGGCGCTTCGGCGGCCGGCAGCCGTTGTGCGGAATCGGCGTGATGTCGGTGATGCTGGTGACCTTGATGCCCAGGGCGTTCAGGGAACGCACCGAGGACTCCCGGCCCGGACCGGGACCCTTGACGCGGACCTCGACGTTCTTGACGCCGTAGTCGAGCGCGACACGGCCGGCCTTCTCGGCAGCCACCTGCGCCGCGAACGGCGTCGACTTGCGCGAGCCGCGGAAACCGGCACCGCCCGAGGTCGCCCAGGACAGGGCGTTGCCCTGGCGGTCGGTGATCGTGATGATCGTGTTGTTGAACGAGGCCTGGACATGGACGATGCCGTCCGTGACCACGCGCTTGATCTTCTTCTTGCCCTTGCTGGCGGCAGCCGGCTTGCTCATGTGCGGCAGTCCTTACTTCTTGATCGGGCGACGCGGGCCCTTGCGGGTGCGTGCATTGGTGCGGGTGCGCTGGCCCCGGGTCGGCAGGCCCTTGCGGTGGCGAAGGCCACGGTAGGTGCCCAGGTCGATCAGGCGCTTGATGCTCATGGCGTTCTCGCGGCGGAGGTCGCCCTCGACCGCGAACTTGCCGACCTCAGAACGGAGGCTCTCGACCTGCGCCTCGGTAAGGTCGCGGATCTTGGTGCTGGAGACCACGCCGGCGCTGTCGCAGATCTTGCGCGCGCGGGAACGGCCAATGCCAAAAATGCTGGTGAGGCCGATCCAGACATGCTTCTGGACCGGAAGGTTTACGCCTGCGATGCGCGCCATCTGATGCGTCTCCGAACTAACTACTGCGCAGTGAACCGGAAATTATAGTTAAACCTGGGCCTGGAACTCAAGTACCTATCGCCGGACCAGGCCGGAACGGCCCGATCCCTTGAGGTTGGCCTTCTTGAGCAGGCTTTCGTACTGGTGGGACATGAGGTGGGCCTGGATCTGGGACGTGAAGTCCATGACCACGACCACGACGATCAGCAGCGAGGTGCCGCCGAAGTAGAACGGCACGTTCCAGCCCGACCGCATGAACTCGGGGAGCAGGCAGACCGCGACCAGGTAGGCAGCACCGGCGGCGGTCAGCCGGGTCAGCACGCCGTCGATGTAGTCGGCGGTCGCCTTGCCCGGGCGGATGCCCGGGATCAGCGCGCCGGACTTCTTGAGGTTGTCGGCGGTCTCCTGGCTGTTGAACACGATTGCCGTGTAGAAGAACGCGAAACCGGCGATCAGGGCGCCGTACAGCAGCAGGTACAGCGGCTCGCCCGGCGACAGCGCCTGGGTGATCGACTGCAGTACCCGGGTGCCGGTGCCCGAGCCGGTGCCGAACCAGGAGGCGGCGGTGGCCGGGAACAGGATGATGCTGGACGCGAAGATCGCAGGGATCACGCCCGCCATGTTCAGCTTCAGCGGCAGGTGCGACGTCTGGTTCATGTAGGCGTTTCGGCCACCCTGCTTTCGTGCGTAGTTGACCGGGATGCGGCGCTGCGCGCGCTCCATGAACACCACGAACAGGGTGACGGCGAGCACGATCACCAGCACGAAGATCACGGTCAGGGGACTGAGGTCGCCATTGCGCGCCAGCTCCAGGGTCGCGGCGATCGCCGACGGCAGGCCGGCGACGATGCCGGCGAAGATGATCAGCGAGATGCCGTTGCCGACGCCGCGCTCGGTGATCTGCTCGCCCAGCCACATCAGGAACATGGTGCCCGCGGTCAGGCCGACCACGGCGCTGAACACGAACCCGAAGCCGGGGTTGATGACCACGGGCAGTCCGCCGCCCAGGGTCTGGTTCTGCAGCGCCACGGCGACGCCCATGGCCTGGAAGACGGCGAGGGCCACGGTGCCGTAGCGGGTGTACTGGGTCAGCTTGCGGCGGCCGGCCTCGCCTTCCTTCTTGATCGCCTGCAGGCTGGGCAGGACCGCCGACAGCAGCTGCACGATGATCGAGGCGGAGATGTAGGGGATGATGCCGATCGCGAAGATCGAGAAGCGCTCGAGCGCGCCACCGGAGAACATGTTGAACATGTCGACGATGGTGCCGCTCTGCTGGTCCATGAATTCGGCCATGGCGCCAGGGTTGACGCCGGGGACCGGGATGAACGTGCCCAGGCGGTAGACGATCAGCGCACCAACCACGAACAGCAGACGCTGCCGCAGCTCGGTCAGCTTGCCGAATCCCGCCATCGCTCCAGCATTTGGTGTCTTCAGTGCCACGTTAAGTCCCTAAGCTTTGAGATCGTCCGTGACCCAGGGGACCGGCCGCCATGGCCAGCCCCCGGATTGCGCGGGATCATCCCTGATCGAAGTACCGGCCGGTCCCGGCCGGTCCGGCCGTCACTCGACGCTGCCGCCGGCGGCGAGGATCATTTCGCGGGCACCGGCGGTGACCGCAACGCCCTTCACGTGCACGGCCCGGGCCAGCTCGCCCTTCTTCACGATCTTGGCGCGCACCGCGTGGCGGTCCACCAGGCCGGCGCCACGCAGGATGTCGAGGTCCACGGTGTCGCCCTGCACCATCTCCAGCTGGTAGACGAACACCTCGGCGCACTCGTGCTTCTTGCGCGAGCGGAAGCCGACCTTGGGCAGGCGGCGCTGCAGGGGCATCTGGCCGCCTTCGAAGCCGGCCTTGACCTTGCCCTTGCCGGCGCGCGCGTACTGGCCCTTGTGGCCGCGACCTGCGGTCTTGCCCAGGCCGGAGCCGATGCCGCGGCCGACGCGGGTGCGCTCCTTGCGGGCGCCCTCGGCGGGCTTGATGTCATTCAGGCGCATGATGTCACTCCTCGACTCGGACCAGGTAACCGACCTGGTTGATCAGGCCGCGGACGCTCGGCGAGTCCTTGAGCTCGCGCACGTCGTTGGTCTTGCGCAGGCCCAGGGCCTGCACGCTCTTGCGATGCCGCTCCTGGCAGCCGCGCAGGCCCTTGACCAGGCGGACGCGGACGGTCTTGTGGTTGTCAGTTGCCACCGGTCAGTTCCTCCACGCTCTTGCCGCGCTTGGCCGCGATGCGGGCCGGCGAGGCGATGTTCTTGAGACCGATGATGGTGGCGCGCACCAGGTTGATCGGGTTGCGCGAGCCCTGGGCCTTGCTCAGGATGTTGCGCACGCCGAGCACCTCGAAGACCGCGCGCATGGCGCCGCCGGCGATCACGCCGGTGCCCTCGGCGGCAGGCTGCATGTAGACCTTGGCGGCGCCGTGCTCGGCGGTCACCGGGTACCAGATGGTGCCTTCGTTGAGGGCGACGTCGACCATGCTCTTGCGGGCCTTCTCCATCGACTTCTGGATGGCCACCGGAACCTCTCGGGCCTTTCCGTAGCCGAAGCCGACCTTGCCGGCGCCGTCACCGACGACGGTCAGCGCGGCGAAGCCGAAGATGCGGCCGCCCTTGACCGTCTTGGAGACGCGGTTGACCGAAACGAGCTTCTCGATCAGGCCGTCGTTGTTGTCGCGATCGTTTGCCATTTTCTTGAATTCTCAGTCTCGTGGTCAGAACTTCAGGCCGGCTTCGCGGGCTGCGTCGGCCAGGGCCTTGACGCGGCCGTGGTAGCGGAACCCGGAGCGGTCGAAGGCGACCGAATCGACACCCTTGGCCAGCGCCGCCTCGGCGACGGCACGGCCGACGGCGGCGGCCGCGTCCTTGTTCTTGGTGCCCTTGAGGCCCTCGCGGACGGCCTTCTGGACGGTGGAGGCGGCGGCGACGACGCTCTGGCCGTCGGCGGCGAAGACCTGCGCGTAGAGGTGCTGGCCGGTGCGGTGCACGCTCAGGCGCGGCACGCCCAGCTCGCGGATGTGCATGCGCGAACGCTTGGCGCGGCGCAGGCGGGAAGTGTTCTTGTCCACGGTGCTCATCTCCGGATCAGGCCTTCTTCGCTTCCTTCATCACGATCTTCTCGCCGGAGTAGCGCACGCCCTTGCCCTTGTAGGGCTCCGGCGGGCGGAAGCCGCGGATCTTGGCCGCAACCTCGCCGACGACCTGCTTGTCCGTTCCCTTGACCAGGACCTCGGTCTGGGTCGGCGTCTCGATCGTGATGCCCTCCGGCGCCGTGAAGACGACCGGATGGGAAAAACCAAGGGCGAGGTTCAGGTCCCTGCCCTGCATGTTTGCGCGGTAGCCGACGCCGACCAGCTCGAGCTTGCGCTCGTAGCCCTGGCTGACACCGGTGACCATGTTGTTGAGCAACGCGCGCAGCGTCCCGGCCATCGCCCAGTCCTGGTCGGACCGCGCGGCCAGGGTGACCGTGCCGTTCTCGATGGAGATCTCGACGCCGTCCGGACGGGGGCCGATGAGGCTGCCCTTGGGACCCTTGACCTCGATCTGCTGCTCGCCGATGTGGCACTCGACGCCCTTCGGCAGCGCGATCGGCTTCTTGGCGACTCGCGACATGATTTCTCTCCTCAGGCGACCAGGGCGATCACTTCGCCGCCAAGACCCTTGTTGCGGGCCTGGGCGTCGGTCATGACACCGGACGATGTGGTGACGATGCTGATGCCGAGGCCGCCGAGCACCTTGGGCAGCTCGCTCTTGCCACGGTACTGGCGCAGGCCGGGCTTGCTGACGCGCTGCAGCCGGTCGATAACGGGACGGCCCTCGAAGTACTTCAACAGCACTTCCAGCTCCTTCTTGCCCGGGCCGGTCTCGCGGGTGGCGAAGTCGGCGATGTAGCCCTCGTCCTTCAGGACCCGGGCGATCTCGGACTTGAGCTTGGAGGCCGGCATGCGGACGCTCTGCTTGCGTGCCGCCTGCGCATTCTTGATGCGCGAGAACATGTCGGCGATGGGATCAGTCATGCTCATTTCGAATTGTTCCTTGGAATGTCTCTAAGCACCGATATCCGCGAGATCACCAGCTGCCCTTGCGCAGACCGGGGACGTCGCCGCGCATGGTGGCTTCGCGCAGCTTGTTGCGGCCCAGGCCGAACTTGCTGTAGGTGCCGCGCGGGCGGCCGGAAAGCGCGCAACGGTTGCGGACGCGCGCCGGCGAGGAGTCGCGCGGCAGCTTCTGCAGCTTGATGCTGGCTTCCATCTTCGCCTCGTAGGAGGCATTGGGGTCGGCGAGCACCGCTTTCAGCTCGGCGCGCTTCTTGGCGTGGCGCTTCACGAGCTTCGCCCGCTTGAGCTCGCGCTCGACCATGCTTGTCTTGGCCATTGCGTCGGATCCTGTCGATCAGTTGCGGAAGGGGAAGCTGAACGCTTCGAGCAGTGCCTTGGCCTCGGCGTCCGACTTCGCGGTGGTGCCGATGGCGATGTCCATGCCGCGCAGCGCGTCGACCTGGTCGAAATCGATCTCAGGGAAGATGATCTGTTCCTTGATGCCGAAGTTGAAGTTGCCGCGACCGTCGAACGAGCGGCCGGAGATGCCCCGGAAGTCGCGCACGCGCGGCAAGGCGATGTTGATCAGCCGGTCGAGGAACTCGAACATCTGCTTCCGGCGCAGGGTCACCTTGCAGCCGATCGGCCAGCCGTCGCGGATCTTGAAGCTCGCCACCGACTTGCGGGCCAGCGTGGTCACCGGCCGCTGACCGGCGATCTTGGTCATGTCGGCAAGCGCGTTCTCCAGCACCTTCTTGTTGCCCACTGCCTCGCCGACGCCCATGTTCAGCGTCACCTTGGCCAGGCGCGGGACCTGCATCGGGTTTCCGTAGCCGAACTTCTCGGTCAGCTTCGGGACAACCTCTTCCTTGTAGAACTTTTCCAGACGCGTGGACATGGCGTTTTCCTCAGGCGTCAACCACTTCACCGCTGGAGCGGAACACGCGAACCTTGCGTCCATCCTCCAGCACCTTGAAACCGACGCGCTCGCCCTTGCCCGTCGCCGGGTTGAGCAACATCACGTTGGAGCCGTGGATCGGCGCCTCCCGCTCGATGATCCCGCCCGGCTGGTTGGCCTGGGGATTCGGCTTGGTATGGCGCTTCACCAGATTCACGTTGGCCACGACGAGATGCTCGCCGCCGTTCAGGACGCGGATCACCTCGCCCTTCTGGCCCTTGTTCTTGCCGGTGATCACGAGTACCTGGTCACCCTTGCGCAGACGATTCATGACAGCGTTTTCCTTACAGCACTTCCGGCGCCAGCGACACGATCTTCATGAACTTCTCGGAGCGCAGTTCGCGCGTCACGGGCCCGAAGATGCGCGTGCCGATCGGCTCGTGCTTGTTGTTGAGCAGGACGGCGGCGTTGCCGTCGAAACGGATCAGCGAGCCGTCCGGACGACGGACGCCCTTGGCGGTGCGGACCACGACGGCGTTGTAGACCTCGCCCTTCTTGACCTTGCCGCGCGGGATCGCGTCCTTGATCGACACCTTGATGATGTCGCCGATGTTGGCGTAGCGGCGCTTGGAACCACCCAGCACCTTGATGCACATAAGTTCCCGGGCGCCGGAGTTGTCCGCCGCCTGCAGGGTGCTTTGCATCTGGATCATTGTCTCGATCTCCTGGTGATGGCGGTCTGATCAGCGCTGCGCGCGCTCGAGCACCTCGACCACCTGCCAATTCTTGGTCTTGGACAGGGGGCGGCACTCGGCGATGCGGACGAGGTCGCCCTCGCGGCACTGGCCTTCGGCGTCGTGGGCGTGCACCTTGGTCGAGCGGCGCAGGTACTTGTTGTACATGCCGTGCTTGACCTGGCGCTCGATCAGCACCGTGACGGTCTTCTGCATCTTGTCGCTGACCACCCTGCCTTCCAGGGTGTTGGCGACCTTATCGGGCGTGTTCATGGCTCGCGGGTCCTTACTTCTTCTCGCCGAGCGCGGTCTTGAGGCGCGCGACGTCACGGCGGGCACGCCGGATCTCGTGGGTCTGCGTGAGCTGGCCGCTGGCCTTCTGCATGCGCAGGTTGAACTGCTCGCGCTTCAGCTCGACGAGCTGTTCGGCCAGTTCCTTGTCCGACTTCTTGCGGAGGTCGTTCATCTTCATCACAGCACCGTGCGGGTCACAAAGGTGGTCTTCACCGGCAGCTTGGCGGCGGCCAGTGCGAACGCGGCCCGGGCATCGGCCTCGGAAACGCCTTCGATCTCGTAGATCATCCGGCCCGGCTGGATCACGGCCGCCCAGAACTCGACGTTGCCCTTGCCCGAACCCATGCGCACCTCGATCGGCTTGCGGGTGATCGGCTTGTCCGGGAACACGCGGATGAACAGCTTGCCGCCGCGCTTCACGTGGCGCGAGATGGTCCGGCGCGCGGCCTCGATCTGGCGGGCGGTCAGCATGCCGTGCTGGGTCGCCTTCAGGCCGAACTCGCCGAAGCTCACCTGGTTTGCGACGAAGGTGAGGCCCCGGTTGCGGCTCTTGTGGACCTTGCGGAACTTGGTTCGCTTGGGTTGCAGCATTGTCGTTTACTCCTTGCCGCGGGCGCCGCGATCGCGGTCGCCACGGTCGCCACGATCACCGCGGTCGCCCTTGCCCTTCGGGGCCGGCGCTTCCTCGGCCTGCGGAGCGTGCAGATCGAACACCTCGCCCTTGTAGACCCAGACCTTGACGCCGATGATCCCGTACGTGGTCTTCGCCTCGGCGAAGCCGTAGTCGATGTCGGCGCGCAGCGTGTGCAGCGGCACCCGGCCCTCGCGGTACCACTCCGACCGCGCGATCTCGGCGCCGTTGAGGCGGCCGGCGACGTTGATCTTGATGCCGAGCGCGCCGAGGCGCATGGCATTGCCGACCGAACGCTTCATCGCGCGACGGAACATGATGCGGCGCTCGAGCTGGCCGGCGATCGACTTGGCGACAAGCTGGGCGTCCAGCTCGGGGCGGCGCACCTCGACCACGTTGATGTGCGTCGGGACGCCCATCACCTGGGTGGCGCGCTTGCGCAGCCGCTCGATGTCCTCGCCCTTCTTGCCGATGACGACGCCGGGACGCGCGGTGTGGATCGTGATGCGGGCGGTCTTGGCCGGGCGCTCGATCTGGATGCGGCTGATGTCCGCGTCCTTCAGGCGCTCGTCCTTGAGCAGCATCTCGCGGACGCGCAGGTCGGCGGCGAGGTAGCCGGCGAACTCGCGCTTGCCCGCGTACCACTTGGAGTTCCAGTCCTTGGCGATGCCAAGCCGGATGCCGATAGGATGAACCTTGTGACCCATCTTTGCGTCCTCAGTTGTCGCCGACGACGACGGTGATGTGGCTGGTGCGCTTGACGATGCGCGTGCCACGGCCCTTGGCGCGGGCGGCGAAGCGCTTCAGGCGCGGGCCCTCGTCCACGAAGATGCGCGCGACCTTCAGCTCGTCGACGTCGGCACCCTGGTTGTTCTCGGCGTTGGAGACGGCCGAGAGCAGCAGTTTCTTGATCAGCGCCGCGCCCTTCTTGGGGCTGAAGGCAAGCACGTCGGTGGCGCGACCCACCGGCATGCCGCGGACCTGGTCGGCGACCAGCCTGGCCTTCTGGGGGGAGATGCGCGCACCGCGCAGGATCGCTCTGGCTTCCATTGCTGTGCTCCCTTACTTCGACTTCTTGTCGCCCGAGTGACCCTTGAAGGTCCGGGTCGGGGCGAACTCGCCGAGCTTGTGCCCGACCATGTTCTCGTTGACCATGACCGGAACGTGCTGGCGGCCGTTGTGCACGGCGATGGTGAAACCCACCATCTCCGGGAGGACCATTGAACGCCGCGACCAGGTCTTGATCGGCTTCTTGCTGCTGCTGGCCAGAGCGGACTCCACCTTGTTCTGCAGGTGGTGATCCACGAACGGACCCTTCTTGAGTGAACGAGCCATTTATCTCAACCTCATCACTTGCGGCGGCGCACGATGAACTTCGTCGTGCGCTTGTTCTTGCGGGTCTTGTAACCCTTGGTCGGCACACCCCAGGGGGTCACCGGATGGCGGCCACCCGAGGTGCGACCCTCGCCACCGCCGTGCGGATGGTCGACCGGGTTCATCACCACGCCGCGGACGGTCGGGCGGATGCCCAGCCAGCGCTTGGCGCCGGCCTTGCCCAGCTTGCGCAGGTTGTGCTCGCTGTTGCCGACCTCGCCGATCGTGGCGCGGCAGTCGGCCGGCACCTTGCGCATCTCGCCGGAGCGCAGCCGCAGCGTCGCGTAACCCTGCTCGCGCGCCACCAGCTGGCAGCCGGCACCGGCGCTGCGGGCGAGCTGCGCGCCCTTGCCGGGCTTCATCTCGATGCAATGCACGGTCGAGCCGATCGGCATGTTGCGCAGCGGCAGGGTGTTGCCGACGCGGATCGGCACGTCGGTGCCCGACATCAGCTGGTCGCCCACCTGCACGCCCTTCGGCGCGATGATGTAGCGGCGCTCGCCGTCGACATAGCACAGCAGCGCGATGTGCGCGGTGCGGTTGGGATCGTACTCGATCCGCTCGACGCGCGCCGGGATGCCTTCCTTGTCGCGCTTGAAGTCGATGATCCGGTAGTGCTGCTTGTGGCCGCCGCCACGATGCCGGGTGGTGATCCGGCCGTGGTTGTTGCGGCCACCGGTCTTGCTCTGGGGCTCGACCAGCGGCTGGTACGGACCACCCTTGTGCAGGTCCGGCGACGTCACACGGACCATTGCGCGGCGGCCCGGGGAGGTCGGCTTGAGTGTCATCAGTGCCATCGGAATATTCCTCGGATCAGGCCTTCGCACCCAGGTCGATGCTCTGGCCGTCGGCCAGGCTGACATAGGCCTTGCGGCGATCGCTGCGACGACCCGGCTGGAACCGGAAGCTCTTGTTCTTGCCCTTCAGGTTCACCACGGTGACCTTGTCGACCTTGACGCTGAAGAGCTTCTCCACGGCCGCCTTGACGTCGGCCTTGGAGGCGCTCTGCGCCACCTCGAACACGTACTGGTTGCCGGACTCCTGCAGACGGGCGCTCTTCTCGGAGACGACCGGTGCGCGGATCACGTCGTACACGCTGTGCTTGCTCATGCCAGCCACTCCTCGATCTTCTTGACCGAGTCGACGGTCATGTAGACGCGCTCGGCGTTGACCAGGCTGACCGGATCGAGCGCGCCCGCGTCGGTGACGAACACGTACGGGATGTTGCGCGCGGCCAGGTACAGGTTCAGGTCGTCGGCCTCGGTGACGATCAGGGCCCGGTCGGCCTTCCACTCGGCCAGCTTGCCGAGCAGCAGCTTGGTGCGCGGCTCGGCGATCTCCAGCGAGTCGATCACGTGCAGGCGGTCCTGGCGGACCAGCTCGGACAGGATCGAGCGCAGCGCGCCACGGTACATCTTGCGGTTGACCTTCTGCTCGAACGAACGCGGGCGCGCCGCATGCGTCTTGCCGCCACCGCGCCACAACGGGCCGCGGGTGGTGCCGGCGCGGGCGCTGCCGGTGCCCTTCTGCTTGAACGGCTTGCGGCCGCCGCCGGAAACCTCGGCGCGGGTCTTCTGGGCCTTGGTGCCGGAGCGGGCGGCCGCCTGGTAGGCGACCACGACCTGGTGAACGAGGTCCTCGCGGAACGACTCGCCCCAGATGGTCTCCGAAACGGGCAGCTTGGCGCCGCCCTGGATCTGCAGTTCCATCGTGCTTCTCCTTATGCCTTGGCCGCCGGACGGACGACGACGTCGCCACCCGGCGCGCCCGGCACCGAACCCTTGACCGCGATCAGGCCGCGCTCGACGTCGACCTTGACGACCTCGAGGCCCTGCGCCGACTGGTTCACGTGGCCCATGTGTCCGGACATCTTCTTGCCCTTGAACACGCGACCCGGGGTCTGGCGCTGGCCGATCGAGCCCGGCGAGCGGTGGCTCAGCGAGTTGCCGTGCGTGGCGTCGCCCATGGTGAAGCCCCAGCGCTTGATGGTGCCCTGGAAGCCCTTGCCCTTGGTGACGCCGGCCACATCGACCATCTGGCCGACCTGGAACAGGTCGCACTTGATCTCGCCGCCCACCTCATAGCCGCCGACCGCATCGTCGGCTACCCGGAACTCCCACAGACCACGCCCGGCCTCGACCTTGGCGCGCGCGTAGTGGCCGGCGAGCGGCTTGCTCACCAGCGCGGCGCGCTTGTCGCCGGCGGCGACCTGGATGGCGCTGTAGCCATCGGTCTCCGTGGTCTTGACCTGGACGATGCGGTTCGGGCTGGCCTCGATCAGGGTCACCGGGACCGATCGGCCATCTTCCGTGAACACGCGGCTCATACCGGCCTTGCGGCCAACAATTCCGACTCTCATGACTGCAATCCCGTCAGTACAGCTTGATCTGCACGTCCACGCCGGCGGCGAGGTCGAGCTTCATCAGCGCGTCGACGGTCTTGTCGTTGGGATCGACGATGTCCATCACGCGCTTGTGCGTGCGCATCTCGTACTGGTCGCGCGCGTCCTTGTCGACGTGCGGCGACACCAGCACGGTGTAGCGCTCCTTCTTGGTCGGCAGCGGAATCGGACCGCGCACCTGGGCGCCCGTCCGCTTCGCCGTCTCGACGATTTCGCTGGCCGAACGGTCGATCAGGCGGTAATCGAACGCCTTCAACCTGATGCGGATCTTCTGCTGTGCCATGACCTGTTTTCCTGTCTGGAGCCCGGGACCCCGGGCTCCTTCTGCACTGTTGCCTTGCGGACTGCGCTTCGGGACGACCCGCAGCCGCTTACTCGATGACCTTCGCCACGACGCCGGCGCCGACGGTGCGGCCGCCCTCGCGGATCGCGAAACGCAGGCCGTCTTCCATCGCGATCGGGTTGATCAGCGTCACCACCATCTTGATGTTGTCGCCCGGCATCACCATCTCGACGCCTTCCGGCAGCTCGCACGAACCGGTCACGTCGGTGGTCCGGAAGTAGAACTGCGGACGGTAGCCCTTGAAGAACGGCGTGTGACGACCGCCCTCCTCCTTCGACAGCACGTACACCTCGGCCTCGAACTTGGTGTGCGGCTTGATCGTGCCCGGCTTGCACAGCACCTGGCCGCGCTCCACGTCGTCGCGCTTCGTGCCGCGCAGCAGCAGACCCGCGTTGTCGCCCGCCTGGCCCTGGTCCAGCAGCTTGCGGAACATCTCGACGCCCGTCACCGTCGTCTTCACGGTCGGACGGATGCCGACGATCTCGACCTCCTCGCCCACCTTGATCACGCCGCGCTCGATGCGCCCGGTCACCACCGTGCCGCGACCGGAAATCGAGAACACGTCCTCGACCGGCATCAGGAACGGCTTGTCGATGTCGCGCTGCGGCTCCGGAATGTAGCTGTCCAGCGCGTCCACCAGCTTGATGATCGCCGGAACGCCGATCTCCGACTGGTCGCCTTCCAGCGCCTTCAGCGCCGAGCCCTTGATGATCGGCGTGTCGTCGCCCGGGAACTCGTACTTGCTCAGCAGCTCGCGGACTTCCATCTCCACCAGCTCCAGCAGCTCGGCGTCGTCCACCATGTCCGCCTTGTTCAGGAAGACCACGATGTACGGCACGCCCACCTGCCGCGCCAGCAGGATGTGCTCGCGCGTCTGCGGCATCGGGCCGTCCGCCGCCGAACACACCAGGATCGCGCCGTCCATCTGCGCCGCACCGGTGATCATGTTCTTCACGTAGTCGGCGTGACCCGGGCAGTCGACGTGCGCGTAGTGGCGGGTCGGCGACTCGTACTCGACGTGCGCCGTCGAGATCGTGATGCCGCGCGCCTTCTCTTCCGGCGCCGCGTCGATCGCGTCGTAGGCCTTGAACTCGCCACCGAAACGCTCGGCACCCACCTTCGTCAGCGCCGCCGTCAGCGTCGTCTTGCCGTGGTCGACGTGACCGATCGTGCCGACGTTCACGTGCGGCTTGGTGCGCTCGAACTTACCCTTGGCCATGGCTGAATAACCTCGTATCGAATCTTGTGGGACAGGTTGGGATCAGGACTTCTTGGTAACCGCTTCGGCGATGTTGGTCGGCGCATCGGCGTAATGGTCGAACTCCATCGTGAACGTCGCACGGCCCTGGCTCATCGAGCGCAGGCTGGTCGCGTAGCCGAACATCTCGCCGAGCGGCACGGTGGCGTTGATGACCTTGCCGGACGGGCTCTCGTCGGAACCCTGCAGCACGCCGCGCCGGCGGCTGAGGTCGCCCATGACGTCGCCCATGTAGTCCTCGGGGGTGACCACCTCGACCTTCATGATCGGCTCGAGCAGGACCGGGCTGGCCTTGTGGAAGCCCTCCTTGAAGCCCATCGAGCCGGCGATCTTGAACGCCATTTCGTTGGAGTCGACCTCATGGTACGAGCCGTCGATCAGGCGGACCTTGATGTCGACCACCGGGAAACCGGCCATCACGCCGGAGGCCATCGCCTCCTGGATGCCCTTGTCCACCGCCGGGATGTATTCCTTGGGGACCACGCCGCCGACGATCGCGTTCTCGAACTCGTAGCCGGCGCCGCGCTCCTGGGGCTGGATCTCGAGCACCACGTGGCCGTACTGGCCGCGGCCGCCCGACTGGCGGACGAACTTGCCTTCCTGCTTGACCGCCTTGCGGATGGTCTCGCGGTAGGCGACCTGCGGCTTGCCGACGTTGGCCTCGACGTTGAACTCGCGCTTCAGTCGATCGACGATGATCTCCAGGTGCAGCTCGCCCATGCCGGCGATGATGGTCTGCCCGGATTCCTCGTCGGTGCGCACGCGGAAGGAGGGATCCTCCTGCGCAAGACGGCCCAGGCCGATGCCCATCTTCTCCTGGTCGCCCTTGGTCTTGGGCTCGATCGCCATGGCGATGACGGGCTCGGGGAAGACCATCCGCTCCAGGGTGATCACGTCGCCGGTGGCGCACAGGGTGTCGCCCGTGGTGACGTCCTTCAGGCCGACCGCGGCGGCGATGTCGCCGGCGCGGACTTCCTTGATCTCCTCGCGGTTGTTGGCGTGCATCTGCAGGATGCGGCCGACGCGCTCCTTGCGCCCCTTGACCGGGTTGTACACGGTGTCGCCGGACGAGATCACGCCCGAATACACGCGGAAGAAGGTCAGCGTGCCGACGTAGGGGTCGGTCGCGATCTTGAACGCCAGGCCCGAGAACGGCGCCTCGTCGGAAGCCGCCCGGGTGGCCTCGGCCTCGTCCTCGTCGACACCGGTCACCGGCGGACGGTCGGACGGCGCGGGCAGGTAGCGGATCACGCCGTCCAGCATCGCCTGCACGCCCTTGTTCTTGAAGGCGGTGCCGCAGAAAACCGGGATCAGCGTATTGGACAGGGTGCCAGCGCGGATTCCGGCGTAGATCTCGTCCTCGCTCAGCTCGCCCGACTCCAGGTACTTGTCCATCAGCTCCTCGGAGGTCTCGGCAGCCGCCTCGACCATGAAGGAGCGCGCCTCGTTGCACTTCTCGACGAGGTTGGCCGGGATGTCCTGGTACTCGAAGTTCATGCCCTGGGACGCGGTGTCCCAGACGATCGCCTTCATCTTGACCAGGTCGACCACGCCCTCGAAGTTGTCCTCGGCACCGATCGGCACCTGCATCGGCACCGGGTAGGCGCCCAGGCGGGCCTTCAGCTGGCCGACCACCTTGAAGAAATCGGCGCCGGAGCGGTCCATCTTGTTGACGAAGGCCAGGCGCGGCACGCCGTACTTGTTGGCCTGGCGCCAGACGGTCTCGGACTGCGGCTGGACGCCGCCGACCGCGCACAGCACGAACACGGCGCCGTCGAGCACGCGCAGCGAACGCTCGACCTCGATGGTGAAGTCGACGTGGCCGGGCGTGTCGATGATGTTGAAGCGGTGCTCCTTGAAGTCGCGGCCCATGCCGCTCCAGAAGCAGGTCGTCGCGGCCGACGTGATGGTGATGCCGCGCTCCTGCTCCTGCTCCATCCAGTCCATGGTGGCGGCACCGTCATGCACCTCGCCGATCTTGTGCGAGACGCCGGTGTAGAACAGGATGCGCTCGGACGTCGTCGTCTTGCCGGCATCGATGTGCGCCATGATGCCGAAGTTGCGATAACGGTCGATTGGAGTAGTACGCGCCACGTCTTGGATCCTTGCTTAGTTGGGTACTCAGCCCGGCGGCAGCTGCGGCGCCGGGGCCGCGCTCCGCGCCACCGGGCCGATGCTCACCAGCGGTAGTGCGAGAAGGCCTTGTTGGCCTCGGCCATGCGGTGGGTCTCTTCGCGCTTCTTCACGGCGCCGCCGCGGTTCTCGGAGGCGTCCATGAGCTCGCCCGCCAGCTTGCGCGGCATGGTGTTCTCGGAACGCTTGCGGGCCGCGTCGATCAGCCAGCGCATCGCCAGGGCCTGGCGACGGGCAGGACGAACCTCGACCGGCACCTGGTAGGTGGCGCCACCGACGCGACGGCTCTTCACCTCGACCACCGGGGAGACGTTGTCGAGCGCCTTCTCGATGGTGGTCAGCGGCTCGGAACCGGCCTTCTCGCCGATGTGCTCGAGCGCGCCGTAGACGATCCGCTCGGCCACCGACTTCTTGCCGCTGCGCATCACCATGTTGATGAAGCGCGCGACCATCTGGCTGGAGTGCTTCGGATCCGGCAGCGTGACGCGCGCGGGATGGGAGCCCTTTCTCGACATGACTTGAGTTCCTGGAAACCTTAGGACTTGGGACGCTTGGCGCCGTACTTGGAGCGGGCCTGCCTGCGCTTGGCCACGCCGGAGGCGTCAAGCGAGCCGCGGACCATGTGGTAGCGCACGCCGGGCAGATCCTTGACGCGGCCGCCGCGGATCAGCACGACCGAGTGCTCCTGGAGGTTGTGACCCTCGCCGCCGATGTAGGAGATGACCTCGAAACCGTTGGTCAGACGCACCTTGGCGACCTTGCGAAGGGCCGAGTTCGGCTTCTTCGGGGTGGTCGTGTAGACGCGCGTGCAGACGCCACGCTTCTGCGGACAGGACTCCAGCGCCGGCGAGGCGCTCTTGTAGCTCTTGGGGTGCCGACCCTTGCGGACCAGCTGGTTGATCGTTGCCATCGTCAGCCTCGGAGAAACAAAAACACAGGCCGAGCGAAACCCCGGCCTGTGAGCTTTGAGAGTTTAACGGTATCTTCAGAAACCTGTCAACACCTTGCGCGGCATCCTGCCGCCGAACACGAGGCCGGTCCGTGGCCTCATTTCGTTTTGGGGTGCGGCTTAGCTCAATCGGTCGAAGCCGTGATCTCCTGGTCGGTGCCGGTACCCGGCTCCGCGGCGGGGATCTCCCCCGCAAGCGTCGCCCGCTCGGCCTCGGTCAGCACGCTGCCTTCCTGGCGGCGGGCGTTGTGGTAGGCCAGTCCGGTACCAGCCGGAATCAAGCGGCCTACGATAACATTCTCCTTCAGGCCCCGCAAGCCGTCCTTGGTGCCGCGCACGGCCGCCTCGGTCAGAACGCGGGTGGTCTCCTGGAAGGACGCGGCCGAGATGAACGACTCGGTGGCCAGCGACGCCTTGGTGATGCCCAGCAGCACCGGGTCGGCCTTCGCCGGCTCCTCGCCGCGGGCGTTGCAACGGGCGTTCTCCTCGAGCAGGCGGACCCGCTCGACCTGCTCGCCGCGCAGGAACTTCGAATCCCCCGCCTCGGTGATCTCGGCCTTGCGGAGCATCTGGCGGATGATCACCTCGATGTGCTTGTCGTTGATCTTGACGCCCTGCAGCCGGTAGACGTCCTGGATCTCCTTGACCAGGAAAGCGGCCAGCTGCTCGACGCCGAGCAGGCGCAGGATGTCCTGGGGGTTCGACTCGCCGTCGACGATTACTTCGCCACGGCTGACCGACTCGCCCTCGAAGACGTCGACGCGACGGTGCTTGGGGATCAGGATCTCGATGACGTCGCCGCCGTCCTCGGGGGTGATCAGCAGGCGGTTCTTGCCCTTGGTCTCCTTGCCGAACGACACGGTGCCGGCGATCTCGGCCAGGATGGCCGGCTCGCGCGGCACACGCGCCTCGACCAGGTCGACCACGCGCGGCAGACCGCCGGTGATGTCGCGGGTCTTGGACGCCTCGCGGGGGATGCTGGCCAGCGGCTGGCCGCGCTCGACGTGGGTGCTCGCCGACACCGCCAGCACGGCACGGGCCGGCAGCGGGTACAGGCCCGGCAGGTCCTTGCCCTTCTGGACGACCCGGATCGCCGGACGCATCGCCTCGACCGCCTTGACCGTGCTTTCGCCGACCTGCTTGCCGTTGAGGTCGATCAGTCGGATCTTCTTGTTCTGCTTCTCCTGCTCCTTCAGGCCCGCGCCCAGGCGCTTGGGATCGAGGATCACGATCGACTCGACGCCGGTAAGGTCGTCGATCCGGCGCTCGAAGGTGGCGCCCTCGAACAGCTCGACGAACTCCGCCTCGCCGGAGACTTCGGCAATGACCGGGTGGTTATGCGGATCCCAGGTCGCGACGCGCTGGCCGGCCTTGACCGGGCCGTGGTCCTGGACGTGCACCTGGGCGCCGTAGGGCAGCTTGTAGCGCTCGCGCTCGCGGCCGTGGCCGTCCAGCACCGAAAGCTCGCCCGAGCGGGAGGTGGTGATCACCGTGCCGTCCTCGCGGTCCACGTACTTCAGGCGGTTGAACCTGATCACGCCGGTGGTCTTGACGGTGACGTTGTCGACCGCCGCGGCACGGGAGGCCGCGCCACCGATGTGGAAGGTGCGCATGGTCAGCTGGGTGCCGGGCTCGCCGATCGACTGCGCGGCCATCACGCCCACCGCCTCGCCGTCGTTGACCAGGTGGCCGCGGGCCAGGTCGCGGCCGTAGCAGGCCGCGCACACGCCGTAGCGGGTCTCGCAGGTGATCGGCGAGCGCACGATGATGGACTGCACGCCGAGTTCCTCCAGACGGTCCACCCACTTCTCGTCGAGCAGGGTGCCGCGGGTGACCACCGGATCCTCGTCGTCGCCGGGCAGGAACACGTCCTGCGCCACGACCCGGCCCAGGACGCGCTCGCGCAGCGGCTCGACCACGTCGCCGCCCTCGACGATCGGCGCCATGGTCAGGCCCTGATCGGTGCCGCAGTCGCGGTCGGTGACCACCACGTCCTGGGCGACGTCGACCAGGCGGCGGGTCAGGTAACCGGAGTTGGCGGTCTTCAGCGCGGTGTCGGCCAGGCCCTTTCGCGCGCCGTGGGTCGAGGAGAAGTACTCCTGGACGTTCAGGCCCTCGCGGAAGTTCGCCTTGATCGGCGTCTCGATGATCGAACCGTCGGGCTTGGCCATCAGGCCGCGCATGCCCGCCAGCTGGCGGATCTGGGCCGCCGAACCGCGCGCGCCGGAGTCGGCCATGATGAACAGCGAGTTCATCGACTTCTGCTTGACCGTGCTGCCGTCGGCCGCGGCGACCTCGTCGGTGCCGAGGTGGTCCATCATCGCCTTGGCGACCAGCTCGCTGGTCCGCGACCAGATGTCGACGACCTTGTTGTAGCGCTCGCCCGAGGTGACCAGGCCGGAGGCGTACTGCTCCTGGATCTCCAGCACCTCGGTCTCGGCCGAGTCCAGGATCCGGCGCTTCTCCTCCGGGATGTTCATATCGTTGATGCCGATCGAAATGCCCGCGCGGGTCGCGTAGCGGAACCCGGTGTACATCAGCTGGTCGGCGAACACGACCGTGGGCTTGAGGCCCAGGCGGCGGTAGCACTCGTTGATCAGGCGCGAGATCGCCTTCTTGTTGAGCTCCTGGTTGACCAGCGCGTACGGCAGGCCCTCGGGGAGGATCTCGCGCAGCAGCGCGCGACCGACGGTGGTCTCGACGATGCGGCGCACCGGGGTGCGACTGCCGTCGTCGCCGACCTCGATCTCCTCGATGCGCACCTTGACCTTGGCGTGCAGCTCGGCGACCTTGTTCTGGTAGGCGCGCTGAACCTCGCTGATGTTGGCGAAGGCCATGCCCTCGCCCTTCTGGTTCACCAGCTCGCGGGTCATGTAGTACAGGCCGAGCACGACGTCCTGGGTCGGCACGATGATCGGCTCGCCGTTGGCGGGCGACAGGATGTTGTTCGACGACATCATCAGGGCGCGCGCCTCCAGCTGGGCCTCGAGGCTCAGCGGCACGTGCACGGCCATCTGGTCGCCGTCGAAGTCGGCGTTGAAGGCGGTGCAGACCAGCGGATGCAGCTGGATCGCCTTGCCCTCGATCAGCACCGGCTCGAACGCCTGGATGCCCAGGCGGTGCAGGGTCGGCGCGCGGTTGAGCAGGACCGGATGCTCGCGGATGACCTCCTCGAGGATGTCCCAGACCGCGCCTTCCTCGCGCTCGACCATCTTCTTGGCGGCCTTGATGGTGGTCGCCAGGCCGCGTCGCTGCAGCTTGCTGAAGATGAACGGCTTGAACAGCTCGAGCGCCATGCGCTTGGGCAGGCCGCACTCGTGCAGCTTGAGGGTCGGGCCGACCACGATCACCGAGCGGCCGGAGTAGTCGACGCGCTTGCCCAGCAGGTTCTGCCGGAAGCGGCCCTGCTTGCCCTTGATCATGTCGGCCAGCGACTTCAGCGGGCGCTTGTTGGTGCCGGTGATGGCGCGGCCGCGACGGCCGTTGTCCATCAGCGCGTCGACCGCCTCCTGCAGCATGCGCTTCTCGTTGCGGACGATGATGTCCGGCGCGTTGAGCTCGAGCAGGCGCTTGAGGCGGTTGTTGCGGTTGATGACCCGGCGGTACAGGTCGTTCAGGTCGGAGGTCGCGAAGCGGCCACCGTCCAGCGGCACCAAGGGACGCAGGTCGGGCGGCAGCACCGGCAGCACGGTCAGCACCATCCACTCGGGACGGTTGCCGGACTCCAGGAAGGCCTCGATCAGCTTGACGCGCTTGGTGAGCCGCTTGAGCTTGGTCTCCGAGTTGGTGGCGCGCATGTCCTCGCGCAGCGAGACCAGCTCGCTCTGCAGGTCGATCGTGCGCAGCAGCTCGTGGACGGCCTCGGCGCCCATCCGGGCGTCGAACTCGTCGCCGAACTCCTCGACCGCCTGCAGGTACTGCTCCTCGCTGAGCACCTGGCCCCGGCTGAGCGCGGTCAGGCCCGGGTCGACGACGACGAACGCCTCGAAGTAGAGGATCCGCTCGATGTCGCGCAGGGTCATGTCCAGCATCAGGCCGATGCGCGAGGGCAGCGACTTGAGGAACCAGATGTGCGCGGTCGGGCTGGCCAGCTCGATGTGGCCCATGCGCTCGCGACGGACCTTGGCCAGGGTGACCTCGGTGCCGCACTTCTCGCAGACCACGCCGCGGTGCTTCATGCGCTTGTACTTGCCGCACAGGCACTCGTAGTCCTTGACCGGTCCGAAGATCGCGGCGCAGAACAGGCCGTCACGCTCGGGCTTGAACGTGCGGTAGTTGATCGTCTCCGGCTTCTTCACCTCGCCGAAGGACCAGGAACGGATCAGCTCCGGGGACGCAAGGCCGATGCGGATGGCGTCGAAATCCACCACCTGGCGCTGCTGGTTGAACAGGTTGAGCAGGTCTTTCATGGCTTATCTCCGCGTCCCGGTTAATCGGTTTCCAGTTCCATGTTGATGCCCAAGGAACGGATCTCCTTGACCAGCACGTTGAACGACTCCGGCATGCCGGCGACCATCTCGTGGTTGCCGTCGACGATGTTCTTGTACATCTGGTTGCGGCCGCCGACGTCGTCGGACTTGACGGTCAGCATCTCCTGCAGGGTGTACGCCGCGCCGTAGGCCTCGAGCGCCCAGACCTCCATCTCGCCGAAGCGCTGGCCGCCGAACTGCGCCTTGCCGCCCAGCGGCTGCTGTGTGACCAGGGAGTACGGACCGGTCGAGCGGGCATGCATCTTGTCGTCGACCAGGTGGTTCAGCTTGAGCATGTACATGTAGCCGACGGTGACCGGCCGGTCGAAGGCCTCGCCGGTGCGGCCGTCGAACAGGGTCGTCTGACCCGATTCGGGCAGCTCGGCCAGTTCCAGCATCGCCTTCAGCTCGCTTTCGTGGGCGCCATCGAACACCGGCGACGCGGTGGTCAGGCCGCGCGATGTGTTGCGGGCCAGCTCCTGGATCTCGGCGTCGGTCAGGGACTTCAGGTCGACCCGCTTGTCGCTGGTGTTGTAGACCTTGTCCAGGAACTTGCGCAGTTCGGCGACCGCCGCCTGCTCCTCGATCATGCGGCCGATGCGCCGGCCGACGCCCTTGGCCGCCCAGCCCAGGTGGGTCTCCAGGATCTGCCCGATGTTCATGCGGCTGGGCACGCCGAGCGGGTTCAGCACGATGTCGACCGGGGTGCCGTCGGCCATGTGCGGCATGTCCTCGACCGGAACGATCATCGAGACCACGCCCTTGTTGCCGTGGCGGCCGGCCATCTTGTCGCCCGGCTGGATGCGGCGCTTGACGGCCAGGTAGACCTTGACCATCTTCAGGACGCCCGGGGCGAGGTCGTCACCCGCGGTGATCTTCTTCTTCTTCTCCTCGAAGCGCTTCTCGAACTCGGCCTTGTGGCGCTTGATCTGCTCGCCGGCCTTCTCGAGGGCCTCGGCCAGGGCCTCGTCCTTCATCCGGATCGCGAACCACTCGTCCTCCTTGAGGCCGTCCAGGTACTCGCCGGTGATTGCGGCGCCCTTCTTGATGCCGCCCGGACCGCCGTTGACCGGCTGGCCGGTGATCTGGCCGCGCAGACGGTTCTTGATCGCCTCGCGCAGGATGCGGTACTGGTCGTCGAGGTCCTTCTTGATCGCCTTGATCTCGCCCTGCTCGATGGCCAGCGCGCGCTTGTCCTTCTCCAGCCCGTCGCGGGTGAACACCTGCACGTCGATCACGGTGCCGTCCATGCCCGGCGGCACGCGCAGCGAGCTGTCCTTCACGTCGCTGGCCTTCTCGCCGAAGATGGCGCGCAGCAGCTTCTCCTCGGGGGTGAGCTGGCTCTCGCCCTTCGGGGTGACCTTGCCGACCAGGATGTCGCCGGCCTGCACCTCGGCGCCGATGAACACCACGCCCGACTCGTCCAGGCGCGACAGCGCCGACTCGCCGACATTGGGGATGTCGGCCGAGATCTCCTCCGGACCCAGCTTGGTGTCGCGGGCGACGCAGGTCAGCTCCTCGATGTGGATCGAGGTGTAGCGGTCCTCCTGGACGACCCGCTCCGAGATCAGGATGGAATCCTCGAAGTTGTAGCCGTTCCAGGGCATGAAGGCGACCAGCATGTTCTGCCCCAGGGCCAGTTCGCCGAGATCGGTCGACGGGCCATCGGCCAGCACGTCGGCCACCGCGACGCGGTCGCCGACCTTCACCAGCGGGGTCTGGTTGATGCAGGTGTTCTGGTTCGAGCGGGTGTACTTGACCAGGTTGTAGATGTCGACGCCGGCGTCGTTGTCGCCGATCTCGGCCTCGTCGACCTTGACCACGATGCGGCCGGCATCGCACTGCTCGACCATGCCGCCGCGCCGCGCGACCACGGTCACGCCGGAGTCGGTGGCGACCACGCGCTCGATGCCGGTGCCGACCAGCGGCGCCTCGGCGCGCAGCGTCGGCACCGCCTGGCGCTGCATGTTGGCGCCCATCAGCGCGCGGTTGGCGTCGTCGTGCTCGAGGAAGGGCACCAGGGCCGCGGCGACCGACACGGTCTGCATCGGCGAGACGTCCATGTAGTGGACCTCGGACGCCGCCTTGAGCAGGGTCTCGCCCTGGAAGCGGCAGGCCACGAACTGCTCGACGAAGGCGCCGTTGCGGTCCAGCGGCGAGTTCGCCTGGGCGATGACGTAGTCGTTCTCCTCGATCGCCGAGATGTACTGGACGTGGTCGGTGACCTTGCCGTCGACGACCTTGCGGTACGGCGTCTCCAGGAACCCGTAGGGGTTGGTACGGGCGTACACGGCCAGCGAGTTGATCAGGCCGATGTTCGGGCCTTCAGGGGTCTCGATGGTGCAGACGCGGCCGTAGTGCGTGGGGTGCACGTCGCGCACCTCGAAGCCGGCGCGCTCGCGGGTCAGGCCACCCGGGCCCAGCGCGGAGACGCGGCGCTTGTGGGTGACTTCGGACAGCGGGTTGTTCTGGTCCATGAACTGGGACAGCTGCGAGGAGCCGAAGAACTCCTTGATCGCAGCGGCCACCGGCTTGGCATTGATCAGATCCTGCGGCGTGAGGCCCTCGGCCTCGGCCATCGACAGGCGCTCCTTGACCGCGCGCTCGACGCGCACCAGTCCGACGCGGAAGGTGTTCTCGGCCATCTCGCCGACGCTGCGCACGCGGCGGTTGCCGAGGTGGTCGATGTCGTCGACGCCGCCCTTGCCGTTGCGGATGTCGATCAGCACCTTGAGCACGGCGAGGATGTCGTCGGTCGACAAGGTGCCGGCGCCGGTGATCTCCTCGCGGCCGACGCGGCGGTTGAACTTCATGCGGCCGACGCCCGACAGGTCGTAACGGTCGAGGCTGAAGAACAGGTTCTGGAACAGGTTCTGCGCCGCGTCCTTGGTCGGCGGCTCGCCCGGGCGCATCATCCGGTAGATCTCGACCAGGGCCTCGAGCTGGGTCCGGGTCGGGTCGATGCGCAGGGTGTTGGAGATGTACGGGCCGCGATCGAGGTCGTTGACGTACAGCGTCTCGACCCGGTCGATCCCCGCCTTGCGGAACTTCTCCAGGTGGGTCTCGTTGAGCTCCTCGTTGGCCGCGGCGATCAGCTCGCCGGTGCCCGGGTCGACCACGTCGCGGCCCAGGATCAGGCCGTGCAGGTAGTCGTCCGGCACCTGCAGGGCGGTGATCCCCGCCTTCTGCAGCTCGCGGACCTGGCGCGCGGTGATGCGCTTGCCGGACTCGACCAGCACGCTGTCGCCGACCACGATGTCGAAATTGAAGGTCTCGCCGCGCAGGCGCTCGGCGACCAGGTCGAGCTGGGCGCCCTCGTCCTCGAGCGTGAACGTGTTCATCTCGAAGAAGGTCGCCAGGATCTCCTCGTTGCTCATGCCCACGGCGCGCAGCAGGATCGTCACCGGCAGCTTGCGGCGGCGGTCGATACGCGTGAAAACGCTGTCCTTCGGGTCGAACTCGAAGTCCAGCCAGGAGCCGCGGTAGGGGATGACGCGCGCGGAGTACAGCAGCTTGCCCGAGCTGTGGGTCTTGCCGCGGTCATGGTCGAAGAACACGCCCGGCGAACGGTGCAGCTGCGAGACGATGACCCGCTCGGTGCCGTTGATGATGAAGGTGCCGGTGTCGGTCATGAGCGGCAATTCGCCCATGTAGACCTCCTGCTCCTTGACGTACTTGATCGCCTTGTTGCTGGCCGGGGAATCCTTGTCGTAGATCACCAGACGGACCAGCACGCGCAGCGGCGCGCCGTAGGACAGACCACGGGTCCGGCACTCGCGCTCGTCGAAGGGCGGCTCGCCCAGCTTGTAGCTGACGTACTCCAGGGCGGCATTGCCGCTGTAGCTGCTGATCGGGAAGATCGACTTCAGCGCGGCGTGCAGGCCGACCTCGGTGCGCTCGTCGGCAGGCCGGTCGACCTGCAGGAACTCACGGTAGGACTCGACCTGGGTCGCCAGCAGGTACGGGACCCGCAGGATGGTCGGACGCTTGCCGAAGTCCCGGCGGATGCGCTTCTTTTCGGTGAAGGAGTACTGGGTGGTGGTCATGTAACCGCCTCGCTAGATGCCGCCCCGCGGGCACGGGACTGGGGTGTGAAACCGGATGGCAGAACGGAAATCGGGAAGGCGCCGCCGGCGCCCGGGTCTCGGCGCCTTCCCCATTGCCGTCGCAACCACCGCGGCGAAAAACACGAAAGGCCCGGGGGCTTGCGCCCCCAGGCTCGACCGGTCGCTGTGGTGACAGCGACGCAACCGCCGATTACTTCAGCTCGACGGTGGCGCCGGCCGCTTCCAGCTCCTTCTTGAACTTGGCGGCGTCGTCCTTGCTCACGGCATCCTTGACGGTGCCGGTCGCCTCGACGAGGTCCTTGGCCTCCTTCAGGCCCAGGCCGGTGATGGCGCGGACCGCCTTGATCACCTCGACCTTCTTCTCGCCGGCCGACTTCAGCACGACGGTGAACTCGGTCTGCTCCTCGGCGGCCGGGGCAGCGGCGCCACCGGCCGGCGCGGCGGCGACCGCCACCGGGGCGGCGGCGGACACGCCGAACTTGTCTTCCATCATCTTGACCAGCTCGACGACGTCCATGACGGACATGCCGGCGATGGCATCCAGGATCTCTTCCTTGCTAACGGCCATTTTCTTAACCTCGAAACGTGATTACGGGATGATTGGGTTGCGAACCGCGGATCAGGCTGCAGCCTTCTTGGCTTCGGCCACGGCATTGACGACGCGCGCGGTCTGGGCGACCGGCTCGTTGAGCGTGCGCACGAACTTGACGACCGGGGCGATCATCACGCCGGCCAGCATTCCGAGCGCCTGCTCGAGGGTCGGCAGCGATGCCAGCTGCTCCACATGGGAGGCCGGGTACATCTGCCCGCCGACCGCGACGAGACGCGGCTTCAGCTTGTCGTTGCCCTTGGCGAACTCCTTGATCAAACGACCGGCAGCACCGGGATCGTCCTTGGAGAAGGCATACAGGAGCGGACCGGTCAGCGCGTCGGCGACGCACTGGTAATCGGTACCGTCCACCGCACGGCGGACCAGCGTGTTCTTGGCCACCTTGAGGAAGACGCCGCCCTGACGGGCCTTCGCACGCAGCTCGGTGAGCTGCGCCACGGACAAGCCGATGTAGTCGGCCGCGACCAGGGAATGCGCCTGGGCCGCCACTTCCGCGAGTTCGGCAACCAGCTCTTTCTTCTGAGCAAGATTTAGTGCCATTTCGACTCCGAACTTGCATCCGGCGGGCACCATGCCCGCCGGGGGTGAACGGACCGCATCCTTGCGGGCCGCCGGTGCCTTGCGGCACCTTCCGTGGTGGCCTTCATCCCGCTGCTCCAGCCGGCCGCAACCGGCTGGAGGAGCGGGACGAGGGTTGCACCATCTACGCAGGCCGGTTGCCCGATTACCCCGGAACGGCTCGCGCCACGCCGGGACCTGCGGTCTTTGACGGCTTGCCGGACGGTCACGCACCCTGGCGGGTGTCACACCGTGGGCCTTCCGGCAGCCCTCATTTACGGTCGTCCCTGACCAACAGCCCGGCCATCCATGGCCGGACTTTTCAAACAAGCCTTCCCTGACCAGAAGCCCGGCCGTCCGTGGCTGGACTTTTCAAACAAGCCTTCCCTGACCAGAAGCCCGGCCATCCATGGCTGGACTTTTCAAACAAGCCTTCCCTGACGAGAAGCCCGGCCGTCCGTGGCCGGCTTTTCAAACAAGCCTTCCCCGACCAGCAAGCCGGTCATCCGTGACCGGCCTTCGAAACGAGCCTTCGGAGGCCGTGGCGCCGGCCATCCGGGCCCGGCGCGATCGCGCCCGGGCCGGACGGGGCCCGAGCCCGCGGCCCGGTTACTTGGCGCCGGTGGTCAGGGTCGAGGTGTCGACGCCGATGCCGATGCCCATGGTGCTGGACACGAACACCTTCTGGAGGTACTGGCCCTTGGCGGCGGACGGCTTGGCCTTGACCAGGTCGGCGACCAGCGCGTTCAGGTTCTCCTTCAGGGCATCGACCTCGAAGCTGGCCTTGCCGATCGTTGCGTGGACGATGCCGCCCTTGTCCGCGCGGAACCGGACCTGGCCGCTCTTGGCGTTGTTCACGGCCAAAGCGACGTCCATGGTCACGGTGTTGGTCTTCGGATTCGGCATCAGGCCACGCGGGCCGAGCACCTGGCCGAGCTTGCCGACCACGCGCATGGCGTCCGGGGTGGCGATCACCACACCGAAGTTGAGGTCGCCGGCCTGCATCTGCTCGGCCAGGTCGTCCATGCCGACCGCATCGGCGCCGGCGGCGCGGGCCTCATCGGCCTTGGGACCCTGGGCGAACACCGCGACACGCACGGTCTTGCCGGTGCCGTTGGGCAGCACGGTGGAGCCGCGCACGACCTGATCGGACTTCTTGGGATCGATACCGAGGCGGACCGCGACGTCGATGGACTCGACGAACTTGGTCTTGCTGTTGTCCTTGAGGATCTTCAGGGCCTCGTCGATGGCGTAGGTGGAACCGGGCTTGACTGCACCGGCCATCGCCTTGAAACGCTTGCTGAGCTTTGCCATGTCTTATCCCTCCACCACCAGACCCATGCTACGCGCGCTGCCGGCGATGGTACGCACGGCGGCGTCCAGGTCGGCCGCGGTCAGGTCGGGCTCCTTCGCCTTGGCGATGTCCTCGAGCTGGGCGCGGGTGACCTTGCCGACCTTGTCGGTATGCGGCTTGGGCGAGCCCTTGGCCACGCCGGTCGCCTTCTTGAGCAGGATCGTGGCCGGCGGGGTCTTGGTGATGAAGGTGAAGCTGCGGTCGGAATAGACCGTGATCACGACCGGCAGGGGCAGGCCCGGCTCGACCTTCTGCGTGGCGGCGTTGAATGCCTTGCAGAACTCCATGATGTTGACGCCGCGCTGGCCCAGCGCCGGGCCCACGGGCGGACTCGGGTTGGCCTGCCCGGCCTTGACCTGCAGCTTGATGTAGCCGGTGATCTTCTTTGCCATCGTTGTCTACTCCTCGGGTCCAGACGCCTGCACGTCGATGTCGACTGCGGGGCTCCCCGTCAGTTTTGGATTCGGGACCGGGGACCGGGAACCGGGGACCGGCCGGGCGCGGATGGAATCCTTCCGCCCAGCCCGCTGTCCCGGCGCCCGACCCTGGGCCCGGCCTTTCAGGCCTTCTCCACCTGTGCGAACTCCAGTTCCACAGGCGTCGATCGGCCGAAAATCAGTACCGCCACCCGCAGGCGGCTCTTGTCGTAGTTCACTTCCTCGACCACGCCGTTGAAGTCGTTGAAGGGACCGTCGACGACGCGGACCATCTCGCCCGGCTCGAACAGCACCTTCGGCCGCGGCTTCTCGACACCTTCCTGGACGCGCCGGAGGATGGCGTCGGCCTCGTGGTCGGCGATCGGCAGCGGCCGGTCGGCGGTGCCGCCGATGAAGCCCATCACCTTGGCGGTCTCCTTGACCAGGTGCCAGCTCTCGTCGTCGATCTTCTTGGTCTTGCCGTCCTCGTGGGTCTCGATCTGGACCAGCACGTAGCCGGGGAAGAACTTGCGCTCGGACTTGCGCTTCTGGCCGCCGCGCATCTCCACGACCTCTTCGGTCGGGACCAGGACCTCACCGAAGCGGTCGTCCATGCCGGCGCGCGCGATGCGCTCGCGAAGGTTCTGGGCGACCGACTTCTCGAAGCCGGAATAGGCGTGAACGACGTACCAGCGCTTGGCCATGGCTCAGACTCCGACGATGCCGCGGACGATCCAGGCCAGCAGCATGTCGATCAGCCAAAGGATGATCGAGATGATGACCACCACGATCAGCACCACGATGGTGGTCTGGATGGTCTCCTGGCGGGTCGGCCAGGTGACCTTGCGCATCTCGAATCGGGTCTCGCCGAAGAAGCCGGTCAGGGCGCGGCCGGGACCGGTGAAGGCGGCCAGCAGCGCCGCCACCACCACGGTGGCGACCAGGCCGAGCACCCGCACCGCGAAGTGCAGGACGTCCGCGAACCAGTAGAAGCCCACCACGCCGGCGACCAGCAGCGCGAGCGCCGCCAGCAGCTTGACGGTGTCCTGGCCCGAGGCGCCGCCCTCGTGTTGTTCCACCTTGCCGTTCATCCAGCTTTCCTTGTCGCTGCCGGACACGCGCCCGGCACTGTGAGCTTCCGTCCGTGGGGACCGGGCCGTGGCCCGGGACCGGTGGCACGCCAGGAGGGACTCGAACCCCCAACCTGCGGTTTTGGAGACCGCTGCTCTGCCAATTGAGCTACTGGCGTAACCGGTGCCTCACAAACACGTTCGGCGAGCCCGCGAGGACTCGCCTTGATGACGCGTGCCGGGCGGCGTCGGCCGCCCGGCGGATCGTCGCGCTTACTCGATGACCTTCGCCACGACGCCGGCGCCGACGGTGCGGCCGCCCTCGCGGATCGCGAAACGCAGGCCGTCTTCCATCGCGATCGGGTTGATCAGCGTCACCACCATCTTGATGTTGTCGCCCGGCATCACCATCTCGACGCCTTCCGGCAGCTCGCACGAACCGGTCACGTCGGTGGTCCGGAAGTAGAACTGCGGACGGTAGCCCTTGAAGAACGGCGTGTGACGACCGCCCTCCTCCTTCGACAGCACGTACACCTCGGCCTCGAACTTGGTGTGCGGCTTGATCGTGCCCGGCTTGCACAGCACCTGGCCGCGCTCCACGTCGTCGCGCTTCGTGCCGCGCAGCAGCAGACCCGCGTTGTCGCCCGCCTGGCCCTGGTCCAGCAGCTTGCGGAACATCTCGACGCCCGTCACCGTCGTCTTCACGGTCGGACGGATGCCGACGATCTCGACCTCCTCGCCCACCTTGATCACGCCGCGCTCGATGCGCCCGGTCACCACCGTGCCGCGACCGGAAATCGAGAACACGTCCTCGACCGGCATCAGGAACGGCTTGTCGATGTCGCGCTGCGGCTCCGGAATGTAGCTGTCCAGCGCGTCCACCAGCTTGATGATCGCCGGAACGCCGATCTCCGACTGGTCGCCTTCCAGCGCCTTCAGCGCCGAGCCCTTGATGATCGGCGTGTCGTCGCCCGGGAACTCGTACTTGCTCAGCAGCTCGCGGACTTCCATCTCCACCAGCTCCAGCAGCTCGGCGTCGTCCACCATGTCCGCCTTGTTCAGGAAGACCACGATGTACGGCACGCCCACCTGCCGCGCCAGCAGGATGTGCTCGCGCGTCTGCGGCATCGGGCCGTCCGCCGCCGAACACACCAGGATCGCGCCGTCCATCTGCGCCGCACCGGTGATCATGTTCTTCACGTAGTCGGCGTGACCCGGGCAGTCGACGTGCGCGTAGTGGCGGGTCGGCGACTCGTACTCGACGTGCGCCGTCGAGATCGTGATGCCGCGCGCCTTCTCTTCCGGCGCCGCGTCGATCGCGTCGTAGGCCTTGAACTCGCCACCGAAACGCTCGGCACCCACCTTCGTCAGCGCCGCCGTCAGCGTCGTCTTGCCGTGGTCGACGTGACCGATCGTGCCGACGTTCACGTGCGGCTTGGTGCGCTCGAACTTACCCTTTGCCATGACTGCCTCTTGCTGACGTTAGCTTGTGTAGTGGCGCTCTCGGGGAGCCTGCACACGGATGTACGGGCCGTTGCGGGGGATCCGCGAATCTGGTGCCCACGAATGGAATCGAACCATCGACCTCTTCCTTACCAAGGAAGTGCTCTACCGACTGAGCTACGTGGGCAAGTTTTCAATGTGTCGTGCGGCAGGGTCGCAATGGAGCGGGAGACGGGAATCGAACCCGCACCATCAGCTTGGAAGGCTGAGGTTCTACCATTGAACTACTCCCGCTACGACGGGTTCCTGGTGGAGGGAGGTGGATTCGAACCACCGAAGGCGTAAGCCAGCAGATTTACAGTCTGCCCCCGTTGGCCGCTTGGGTATCCCTCCATTGGGAGCCGCGCATTCTCGCCGCAAGCGCCGGGCCATGTCAACGCCCGCCCCGGGCGCGGCTGGCGGACCGCGTCCGCCGCACTGGCCGCGGGCCGGCGCGATTGGCGATAATCCGCGGCCCGCCCGCGCCAGCCCGCCCCCCGACCCGACCCTGATGACGTCCCTCGCCGCCCAGACCGTCCGCTGGGGTCCGGATGCCGCCGCCCTGGCCCCGGGCGAGCTGGCCTGGCCCGACCTGGACCCGCCCGGGCGGACGGGCGACTGGCAACCCCTGCTCGAGCGGCTCGCCGCCCTGCCCGGCGACCGTCCGGTGCTGTTGCTGCGGGCCGGCGTCGTGCTGCCGGCAGCGGCCGTTCGCCGACTGGCCCTGTCCGGCGCCGCGATCGCGGCGGCCGCGGGCGGCGAGGCCGGGCATTCCCCGCTGCCACCGGGCACCTTGCTGCCCGCCCCCCTGCCCGTGGCGGAACTGGATCGCGCGCTGGCCTGGCTGGGGCGGGGGCGCACGGTCGCCCTGGCCGAGCCCGCCCTCGCAGCGGCCCTGTGGCAGGCCGGCGCCGCGACCCGGCTGCTCGCCTCGGGCTGGCAGCCAGGCGAGCCGCTGCCGGACGGACTGGACTGCCGGCTGGTCGACAACGCCCTGGCCCTGGATCCCGACCGGGACCTGGCCGGAACCCCGGCCTGGCAACACAACGTCGTGCCGCCCCCCGCCGACGCCCTGGATTCCGTCCGGGCCGGATGGCCGCTCACGCACGAGCGCCAGGCGCGCCTGCCGGACGTCCCCGCGGCGCCGGTTGCCGGTGTCGATCCGGTACCGGTTGTCCTGCATCTGTCGCATGGCTGGGGCGGCGGCACCGCACGCTTCATCACCGATCTCGCCCGGGCCGACACCTCCCGCGCCCACCTGTTGCTGGAGGCTCACGGGGCCACCACGCGCGCGCAGTACGGCGAGTGGCTGGAGCTGCGACCGGCCGCGGCGCCCGACCTGCTACTGGAACGCTTCGACCTGGCGCCCCCGATTGCCGCCAGCGTGGATGGCCATGCCCTGCACGCCCAGGCCCTGGCCGCGGTGCGTGAGCGCTGGCCGGTCTCGGCGCTGGTCGTGTCGTCGCTGATCGGCCACGCCCTGGCCGCGCTGGAATGCGGCCTGCCCTGCCTGGTGGTCTGCCACGACTACTATCCGCTCTGGCCCGAGCTGCACTGCGATTTCGGCGACCCGGCGCGGCGCTTCGACCGTGCGGAACTTGAGCGGGACCTGGCCCTGGCGCCACCGACCCTGTTCGGCGGCCGCGACGCCGGCCGCTGGTGGGCGCTGCGCGAGGCATTCGTGGCCCGGCTGCTGGCGGCGCGACCGACTCTGGTCACGCCCACCGCCCAGGTCCGTGACAACTGGCTGCGCATCGAACCGCGGCTTGCGGCGCTGCAGTGGCAGGTCGTGGCGCACGGCCTCGCGCCCTGGTCGCGGCCGGTCGCCATGCCGGTGCCGGATCGGCATGACGACCGGCCGCTGCGGGTACTGGTGCCGGGCCGGATCTCCGGCGGCAAGGGCATCGCCCTGCTCGCGCCGTTGGCGCGCAGCCTGCCGGACGGTGTCGAGCTGGTGCTGGTGGGCGCCGGCACCACCGGTGCCGAGCTGCTCGGCCTGTCCCGCGTCCACCTGCTGTGCGACTACCCACGCGACGAACTGCCGACGCTGGTGGCGAGCCTGGCGCCCGACCTCGCCCTGCTTCCCGCCACCGTGGCGGAGACCTTCGGTTACCTGCTGAGCGAACTGCGCGACCTCGGCGTACCGGTCCTGGCGACCGCCATTGGCGCCTACCGGGAACGCATCGACGATGGCGTGGACGGCCTGCTGGCCGAACCGGAGGCCGGCGCCCTGGCGCGCCGGCTGGCCGCGCTGCGCGACGACCGCACGGTCCTCGACCGCGTGCGCGCCCGGCTGGCCGCGCTGCCCAGCCGCAGTGCCGGGGCGATGGCCGCCGACTACGCGGCGCTGCTGCCGCCGGCACCGCCAGCGAGCCGGACCGGCAGACTTCCCGACCAGCTCGGCCTGGCCCGCCTGGACCAGCTCAACCGCCGCGCGCTGGAGGCCGAGGCGACCCGGGAATTCCTCTGCAACCGCCTGGCCGAACAGGCCGCCGAACTGGAACGGCGGGCGAGCTGGGGCTTCGCCCTCGACCGCCAGGTCCGCGCCCAGGCCGCCGTGATCGCCCAGCACGAGGCAAGCAGCGTCAACACCCGGCTGCGCGCCGAGGTCGACCAGCTGCTGGCCGACCGGGCCGTGCTGCAGGCCCGATCCGACGAGCTGGAGCGCGTCCACCGCAGCCGCTCCTGGCGCCTGATGGGACCGGCCCGGCGACTGGCCCGCCTGCTGCGCACCTCCGCCGACCGCCTGGCCTACCGGCTGCTGCGACTGCGCGGCCTGCTGCGCCGCGCCCGCCTGAGCCTGTCGACACGGGGACTGGGCGGCAGCCTGCGCCACATTCGACAGCGCCGGCGTGGTCCCGGCGCCGGTTCCTCGTCGGCGTGGGTCGTGCCGGTACCGGTCAGCGCCATCCCGCCGGCACGGCTGCCCACCTCGACGCAGCCCGAGGTGAGCATCGTCATCCCGGTGCACGGCAAGCTGCCCTACACCTGCGCCTGCCTGGCCTCCCTGGTCCGGCATGCCGGGCTGACACCGTTCGAGGCGATCGTCGTGGACGACGCCTCGCCCGACGACAGCGCGGCGGTGCTGGCGCAGGTCGAGGGTCTGCGCCTGCTCCGCAACGCCAGCAACCTGGGCTTCGTGGGCAGCTGCAACGCGGGCGCCGCCGCCGCGCGGGGCCGCTGGCTGCTCTTCCTCAACAACGACACCACGGTCACGGAAGGCTGGCTGGAGGCGCTGCTGGCGACCTTCGACGAGTTCCCGGAAGCCGGCCTGGTCGGCGCCCGCCTGGTCTATCCCGACGGTCGCCTGCAGGAATCCGGCGGCCTGGTGTTCGCCGACGGCTCGGGCTGGAACTACGGCCGCTTCGGCGATCCGTCGGACCCCCGCTACGCCTGGGCGCGCGCCACCGACTACTGTTCCGGCGCCGCGATCGTGATCGCCAGGGCGCTGTTCGAGCGGCTCGGCGGCTTCGACCAGCGCTATTCGCCGGCCTACTACGAGGACACCGACCTGGCCTTCAAGGTGCGCGACGCCGGCCGGGACGTGGTCGTCCAGCCCGCCGCGACGGTGGTGCACCACGAGGGCGTCACCGCCGGCACCGACACCGGCAGCGGCATAAAGCGGCACCAGGTGGTCAACCAGGCCACCTTCGCCGAACGCTGGCGCGACGCCCTGGCCCGACAACCCGCGCCCGGCTGCGATGTCGACGACCTGGTCCGGCGCGCCCCCCGCGGCCGCGTCCTGGTGGTCGACGCGACCACCCCCGAGCCCGACCAGGATTCCGGGTCGGTGCGCCTGGTCAACCTGTTCCGGCTGCTGCGTCGATCCGGCCGCCATGTCACCTTCCTGGCCGACAACCGCGCCCGGGTGCCTGGGTACACGGAACGACTGCAGGCGATCGGCATCGAGGTGTTGTACGACCCCTGGCTGGGCGATCCCATCGACTGGCTGCGCCGCCACGGCCCGACGCTGGACGCGGTGATCGTCTGTCGCCACTACATCGCCGCGTCCTGGCTGCACCTGGTGCGCCGCTACGCGCCGCGGGCGCGCTTCGTGTTCGACACCGTCGACCTGCACTACCTGCGCGAGCAGCGCGCCGCCGAACTGTCCGGCAGCGCCGAGCTGGCGCGCCAGGCGGCGGTCACGCGCGGCCAGGAGCTGCGCCTGGTGCGCGCGGCCGACGTCACGGTGGTGGTCAGCCCGGCCGAGCGCGCACTGCTGGCCGTCGATGCCCCGGGCGCGCGCGTCGAGGTGCTGTCCAACATCCACCCGGTGCACGGCTGCCGCAGGCCCTGGGCGCAACGCGCCGACCTCTGGTTCGTCGGCGGCTTCCAGCATCCGCCCAACGTCGATGCCGTGTCCTGGTTCGTGGCCGAGGTGTTCCCGGCGATCCGGCAGCGATTGCCCGGGGTGCGCTTCCACGTGGTCGGCAGCAAGATGCCGGCCTCGATCCGGGCACTGGCCGGCGACGCGGTGGAGATCCATGGACACGTCGCCGACCTCGACCCCTTCCTGGACGGGTGCCGGATCGCGGTCGCGCCGTTGCGCTACGGCGCCGGCGTCAAGGGCAAGGTCAACATGAGCATGAGCTGCGGGCAGCCGGTGGTTGCGACGCCGATGGCGGTCGAGGGCATGCACCTGGCGGACGGCAGCGAGGTGCTGGTGGCCGACGACGCGGCGCGGTTCGCGGACGCGGTGGTCCGTCTCTACCAGGACGAGTCGCTCTGGGACCGCCTGTCGGCGGCCGGGCTGGACAACGTCCGGCGGCACTTCTCCTTCGAGGCGGCGCAGGCCGCGCTGGAGCAAGTGCTGGAGCGCTGAACGGGCGTGCAGCGCGCGGCCCCGGCGATCTCCCGTCCGGCACTGCGGTGGGAGCCGCAGCGTTGCATGATCGACGTGCTGCCCCGGGCTGAGCCTTCCGTCGAGCGCAGCAGCGCGCGCACGCCGGGTGCCCCAGGGCCGCAATCGGCGGCCGGGCGCGCCCGCGCGCGCCCGGCGTCGGGTTCAGACCATGAAGCCCAGGTCGTTGCTGGCGAAGTTGGGCAGGTTCGGAAAGATGGTGTTGAGGTCGTTGCTGGCGGTCACGCCCATCCAGCGCGCCAGGGTCGAGCCCATCTGCTCCACCGACAGGGCCGGGATGGTCTGCCCGCGGCTCAGGCTGATCGGGCCGTTGAGGGTCTGGTCCGGCCAGGGCCCGTACAGGCGTCCACCGTTGACCTGGCCGCCCATCACGAACTGCACGCCGCCCCAGGCATGGTCGGACCCGTTGCCGTTGGAGTTCAGGGTACGGGCGAACTCGCTCATGGTGAAAAGCGTCACCTCGTCCTGGGCGCCCAGCTCGCCCATCGCGGTCCAGAACGCCGCCATCGCCGCCGAGACCCGGCCCAGCAGATTGGCGTGGTTGCCGGCGAAGTTGGCGTTCATGAGGTTGTCGTGCAAGTCGAAACCGCCCATCCGCACATAGAACACCTGGCGTCGGTGCTGGATTCCGAGGTCGGTCTCCCGGGAAATCTTGATCATGCGCGCGACCATGCGCAGCTGGTCGGCCAGGTTGTTGTTGGCCGGGAAGGTCGTGGTCAGGCTGCCGTTCGGGCCGTCCAGCGCCGTCTTGACGGCATCCTGCAACTCGCGGGCCCGACCGAAGGTCGCTGCGTACTCCGCCTGGAAGGCGTTGTCGTAGGCCTGGTTGAGGAGCAGCTCCAGGGCCGCCGTACGCTGGCTGTTGAAGCCGGTGCAGTTGGCGCCCGGGTTGCACACGCCGCTGAGGTTGGCGACGCCACCGGTGCCCATCTGGTAGGGAATGGTCTGCTGCCCCACCTGGAAGCGGTTGCTGCCGGCGATCGAGATGCACGGCGACAGTGGCTGGTACAGGTTCTGGCCCCGGACCCGGTCGGCCACCTGGCCGCCCCAGCCGGTCGCCGCCGAGCCTGCGCGGCCATACTGCCACTGGTTTTCCTGGTCGTTGTGGGAGTAAAGCTGCGGCGGCCGCAGGGCGCTGTTGGCGTTGTATTCGGCCTTGGTGATCGGCCGGCGCAGGGTGCCGATGTTGGACAGGATGGCCATCCTGCCCTGGTCGAACAGCGGCTTGAGGCCCGTCATCGCCGGATGCAGGCCGTACGGCAGGCCGCTGGCGGCATCGGTGATCGGCAGCACCTGACCGAGGTCCAGCGCAAGTCCGGCAGGGTTGCTGCCGGCGTTGTAGACGCCGCCGCGGGCGGCGGCATACACGTCGAAACGCGCCTGGTCGCGCGGCACCACCATGTTCCAGGAGTCGTTGCCGCCGGCGAGGTACAGGCAGACCAGGGCCCGGTAACCGGGGACGGTGCCACGGGGTGCCTGGGCCAGCGCGGTGCCCAGCATGCCCAGCTGTGGCAAAAAGGCGGCGCCGCCTGCGGCGCAGACGCTGCCGGCGAGCTGGCGGATGAAGGCGCGGCGGGACTTTCGCGATTCGGTCATGGCGGGCTCCTCAGCGCTGCACCGCGTATTCGGGGGACAACGCCACCAGGTAGACCAGGGAGCGTGCCTTCTCGTTGGCGCTGGCCCCTGGCATGAAGGTGAGCATGTTGACCAGGGTCGAGCGCATGGCCGGCGACATCGCGCCGAAGGTCATGCGCAGGTCGGCCTCCGCCACCATGGCGGCAGGGTCGCTGGCCAGCGCCAGCAGCGGATCCAGGTTCAGCAGGGGCCGGTCGGCAGGCGGATTGGTCATGCCGACCCAGCTGTTCCAGCTGTAGGTGTACAGGCTGTTGGTGACCGAGAACGCCGTGCCCTCATGGATGACCTGGAACTCCGGGGCGTACAGCCCGGCAGCGGCGAGCGGTCCGGGCGGCTGGAAGTCCGGCTCCCAGAAGTTGAACACGGTCGGGGCGCCGAGGGGGCGCTGACCGTAGTTGCCCAGGGTGGCGGCGGTGCTGGTCAGGCCCATCGGCACGTCGCCGAACTGGTTGGCGGCCGGCGACTGCGCGTCCCAGGCCCGCCACAGGGCGGTCAGCCGCAGCAGCGGCTCGCGGGCCTTGCCGTAACCCGCGCCCGGCGGCGGATTGCGTGCCTCGGTGTCGAGCAGGATGGCGCGGACCACGGCGCCCAGGTCGCCGCGCTCGCCCGACCCGTTGTTCTCGAACACCTGGGCGACCCGCAGGATGTAGGCCGGCGAGGGATTGCTGGTGACCAGCCGCTGGATGAGCTGACGGGCGATGAAGGGCGCGACGTTGGGGTGGTTGAAGACGATGTCCAGGGCCAGGTTGACGTCGCGGATCTCGCGGCGGTTGCCGTCGCCCGGCCGCGGCGCGGCGCAGATCACGTGGTTGGGATCGCCATTGGCCTGCGTCGGGGTGGCCGGGATGGTGTTGGCCAGGAAGGTCTTGGCGCCGAGGTCGTGCTCGCCCGGGATGCAGTTCATCGGCAGGTAATTGTTGGTGCCGTTGCTGATCGTGGTCGAGTTGAAGTAGTTGAAGCCGGTGAACACCCGGGCCAGGTGGGTGATGTCGTCCTGGTTGTAGGTCGGCAGCGGCTGGCCGCCGCCCAGCACCGGGGTGAAGTCGAGGTTGCGCTCGACCAGCCCGATGGTGAACAGCTGCATGATTTCGCGGGCGTAGTTCTCGTCCGGTTCGCGCGGCGCGGCAGGCGGCACCGACGCCTTGCGATTGCGGAAGTGGGTCAGGTACTTGCCCATCGACGGGTTATAGGTGACCTCATGCAGGAGGTCCCGGTAGTTGCCGAAGGCGTTGCGGGCCAGGATGTCCCAGTACTCGGTGACCTGCACCGGCTCGCCGCCGAGGGTGCCGTCCTGGTCGGAAATGACCAGGATCTGGCTGAGCGCGAAGGCCACCCGCTGGCGGAGCTGGTCGGGCGCGTAGGCCGCGGTATGGAACCAGCGGTTCATGCGCTGGTTGTGGCTGAGCGTCTGGCCGCCTGCGGTCATCGCGTCGCGGACCTGCTCGATATAGGGTCGGGCCAGGGTCGGCGGCCGGCCGAGCTGCTGGTCCAGCCACTGGCCGACGCCCAGGCCGCGCAGACGGGCGATCTCGGCGCGCGTCGGACCGAAGGTGGCCTGGGTCAGCAGGCGCGCCGCCGCGGCATCGCTGGCCGGCGCATCGGTGACCGGCTGGAAGCCGCTGCGGTACAGGTGGTCATAGACCGCTGCGGTCGCGGGCGCGCCCGGCGCCGACAGCCAGGCCGCAGCCAGGACGTACTTGAAAAGGCGTTGCATGGTTCTCCCCCGGGGCCGCGGGTGCCGGCCCGTGGCGCGACTTTAGCGCCGGGCGTGGCCGCGATGCGAGACCTGCGACACACTTGTGTCCCGGTCACGACCAAGGCACCGGACCCCTGCGCGTCCGCCGCTGCGGGGCGCGGCTGCCCGTTGCGGTCAGCGCGTCGGTCCGAGCCTTGACAACCGAACGACCGTGCTGCGCTCTGGCGACGTCGCGCGTTGCGCGCGGCCGGGCAGAATCCAATTCAATCAACACCTTGCGAGGCTTCTTGTGCTCGCGGCCGGCCATGGCCGCAGCCATCCCGACCAGCGACGGGCGGCCGGACGCCGGGCAGGCACGGCCAGCCGGCCGGCTGCGCGGACCGGCGCGGCGGCGGGCAGGCCACCGCGGGAAGGGCCGCCCCCCCGCCCCGGGCCCGTTCCCGCCGGGGCCCTGCCTTGCGGCAGCGGCAGCGCGGCAGCTAGAATGCACGATCGCTGGACCATTCCGGCGGCCGGCATCGCGCCGGAAACCCGCACACGCATCGTCACCCTGGTGGGGTGCCCCGGCTGCACATGGGGTCGCCAGCGGCGGATGCGTGGAGGACCAACCCCGGAGCCCGACCCCCTGGCGACGATCGCCCACGGGGCGCCGCTCCCCGTGCCAAGGACCATCAAATGACCCAGGTCACCATGCGCCAGATGCTCGAGGCTGGCGTGCACTTCGGCCACCAGACCCGCTACTGGGACCCGCGCATGTCGCCGTACATCTTCGGCGCCCGCGGCAAGATCCATATCGTCAACCTCGAGAAGACGCTGCCGCTGTTCAACGATGCCATGAACTTCATCGGCAAGATCGCGTCCAAGCGCGGCACCGTGCTGTTCGTCGGCACCAAGCGTTCGGCGCGCGAGGCGATCCGCGAGGAAGCCGACCGCTGCGGCATGCCCTCGGTCTCGCAGCGCTGGCTGGGCGGCATGCTCACCAACTTCCGCACCGTCAAGCAGTCGGTCGCCCGCCTCAAGGAGCTCGAGGCCATGGAGGCCGACGGCAGCATCAATCGCTTCGTCAAGCACGAGGTCCTGCAGCTTCGCCGCGAGCGCGAGAAGCTGGAGTCTTCGCTGGGCGGCATCAAGAACATGCCGGCCCTGCCCGACTGCCTGTTCGTGATCGACATCGGCCAGGAGAACATCGCCGTCGCCGAAGCCAAGAAGCTCGGCATCCCGGTGGTGGCGGTGGTCGACACCAACTACGACCCGGGCCTGGTCGACTACGCGATCCCGGGCAACGACGACGCGATCCGCGCGATCCAGCTCTACTGCCGCGCCGCCGCCGATGCCGTGCTGGAAGGCAAGGCCTCGGCCCCGGCCTACGTCGCCGCCGCGGACTCCGAGTTCATCGAACTGGACGCCGAGGGCAAGCCGGTGGTGGACAACCGCGGCCGCGGCCGCGAGCGGGACGACCGGGGCCGCGCCCCGGGCAAGAACGCCCGCCCGGGCAGCAAGGCACCGGCCAAGACCGGCGCCCGCCGCGCCCCGGCGGCCAAGGCCCCGGCCCCGGCGGCGGCCGCGCAGGAGCCAGCCGGCGATGCGCCGGCCGCCGAGGCGCCCGCGGCCGACGCGCCGTCCGAGTAAGCCGGTACCGGCGTCCGGCCAGCCGGCCGGACGCCGTCATCCTCCGGTCGCGCCGGCACGTCACGCTGGCCGGCCAAGAATCCCCCAAGCTCTGAGGAAACCCCATGACCATTTCTGCCAGCCAGGTGAAGGAGCTGCGCGAGCGGACCGGCGCCGGCATGATGGAGTGCAAGAAGGCGCTGGCCGAGAACGGCGGCGACATGGACGCCGCCATCGAGTGGCTGCGCAAGCAGGGCCTCGCCAAGGCCGACAAGAAGGCCGGCCGGGTCGCCGCCGAGGGCCGCATCGCGCTGGCCCAGGAAGGCAGCCGCGCCGTGCTCGTCGAAGTCAACTCGGAAACCGACTTCGTGGCCAAGGACGCGAACTTCGTGGCGTTCGCCGAGGCCGTCGCCGCTGCGGCGCTGGCCGCCGGCGGCACCGACGTCGAGGCGCTGCGGGCCGCTCCGGTCGCGGCCGGCGGCACCGTCGAGGAGGCGCGCTCCGCCCTGGTCAACAAGGTCGGCGAGAACGTCCAGGTCCGCCGCGTCGCCCGCATCGACGCCGGCGACAACGTCGCGGCCTACGTGCACGGCGGCCGGATCGGCGTGCTGGTCGAGCTGAAGGGCGGCGACGCCGAGCTGGCCCGCGGCCTGGCCATGCATATCGCGGCGATGAACCCGCCGTACGTGAAGGCCGCGGACGTGCCGGCCGACTTCGTGGCCAAGGAGAAGGAGATCGAGCTGGCCAAGATGTCCGACAAGGACCGCGCCAAGCCTGCCGAGATCCTGGAGAAGATCATCGGCGGCAAGATCGCCAAGATCGTCAACGAGGTGACCTTGTACGGCCAGCCGTACGTGCTCGACACCAACCAGAACGTCGAGGCCGTGCTCAAGGCCGCCGGCGCCGAGGTGGCGGGCTTCACCCGCCTGGCGGTCGGCGAGGGCATCGAGAAGGTGGTCGAGGACTACGCCGCCGAGGTGATGAAGCAGGCCGGACTGGCCTGACCGTTCGCTCCGTGCGTCGCAGGAAGGCCGCCTCCGGGCGGCCTTTCTGCTTGCCGCGCGCCACCGCCGCGCCGGCGATACCCTGCCTGCGCCGCAGCAGAGCCCCCCCGCTGTCGACCGTCCCTGCGGATCACAGAACACCCCCGGCAGTCAGGCGGGCGTGGGCGACCATGGCGAGGGAAAGCGGGGCCGACGCCATCCCCGCCATCGCTCGAGGAGGATGGCGGCGCCTGCCCGACGGGAAGGAGGGCGGATGGGCACCGGTATCCGCCTTTCCGCAGTGCATGGGTCTCACGTCCGGCAGGCTGCTAGAATCCCGCCGTTTGCCCGACCGCTCCGGAGCCCTGGCCGATGCCCCTGAAGTACAAGCGCGTTCTGCTCAAGCTCTCCGGGGAAGCGCTCATGGGCGATGCCGACTACGGCATCGACCCGGCCACCCTGGCTCGCCTGGCCAAGGAGATCCACGAAGTCTCGGACCTGGGCGCCCAGGTCGGCGTGGTGGTCGGCGGCGGCAACATCTTCCGCGGCGCCGGACTGGCCGCCAAGGGCATGGACCGGGTCACCGGCGACCACATGGGCATGCTCGCGACCGTCATGAACGCCCTGGCCATGCAGGACGCCCTGGAACGGCGCGGCGCGCTGGTCCGGGTGATGAGCGCGATCAAGATCAACGAGGTCGCCGAGGACTTCATCCGCAGGCGCGCCATCCGGCACCTGGAGAAGGGCCGCATCGTCATCTTCGCCGCCGGCACCGGCAACCCCTTCTTCACCACCGACTCGGCCGCCGCGCTGCGCGCCATCGAGATCGGCGCCGGGCTGCTGGTCAAGGCGACCAAGGTCGACGGCATCTACAGCGCCGACCCGAACCGCGATGCCGGCGCGACCCGCTACGAGTCGCTGAGCTACCAGCAGGTGATCGAACGCGACCTCAAGGTCATGGACACCGCCGCATTCGCCCTGTGCCGCGACCACGGCGTGCCGATCCGCGTCTACGACATCGGCCGTGAGGGCGCCCTGAAGTCGATCCTCGAAGGGCAGCCGATCGGCACCCTGGTGCATTGACGCGCCGGCCGTCGCGGGTCGGCCAGCCGCTATACTGCCGGGTCAGTCCAGCCGCCAGAGGCCACGCATGCTCAACGACATCAGGAAGGACGCCGAGACGCGCATGAAGAAGAGCGTCGAGGCGCTGCGCCAGGACCTCACGCGCCTGCGCACCGGCCGCGCCTCGACCGCCCTGGTCGACCACCTCAAGGTGAACTACTACGGCTCGGAAATGCCCCTGACCCAGGTCGCCAACGTCGCGGTAAGCGACGCCCGGTCGATCACCATCACGCCCTGGGAGAAGACCATGGTGGCGCCGATCGAGAAGGCGATCATGGCCTCCGACCTCGGGCTGACGCCGAACACCGCCGGCACCACGATCCGGATCAACCTGCCGCCGCTCACCGAGGAACGCCGCAAGGAGCTGTCCAAGCACGTCGGCCACGAGGGCGAGAACGCCAAGGTCGCGGTCCGCAACATCCGTCGCGACGCGATGCAGCAGGTCAAGGAGCTGCTCAAGGAAAAGCTGGTCTCCGAGGACGAGGAGCGTCGCGCCGAGGACGACATCCAGAAGCTGACCGACCAGTACGTCAAGGAAGTGGATCTGGTGGTGAAGGCCAAGGAAGAGGAGCTGATGGCGATCTGAGCCCCCCGGGGAACGCCATGAGCACCCTCGCAACCCCGGCAGCGGCGGTGGCCGGCAGCGCGGCCGACGGTGCCGGCGCGCCGATCCTGCCGCCCGAGCAGATGCCCCGGCACATCGCCATCGTCATGGATGGCAATGGCCGCTGGGCGGCCGGCCGCGGCCGGCCTCGCAGCGCCGGCCATCGCGCCGGCCAGAAGGCGGTGCGGGCGGCGATCGAGTTCTGCCTGCGCCAGGGCGTCGCGGCGCTGACGCTGTTCGCGTTTTCGAGCGAGAACTGGCGGCGCCCCGAAGGCGAGGTCAGGGCGCTGATGGAGCTGTTCCTGCGCGCGCTCGACCGTGAGGTGCGCAACCTGCACAAGAACGGCATCCGGATCCGCTTCATCGGCGACCTGGATGCCTTCCAGGCGCCGCTGCGCGAGCGCATGGAACGCGCGCAGGTCCTGACCGCCGGCAACCAGGCCCTGGCGCTCAACGTGGCGGTCAGCTACGGCGGCCGCTGGGACATCGTGCAGGCCTGCCGGACGCTGGCCCGCCAGGCGCGCGACCACGGCCTCGATCCGGCCACCATCGACGAGGCCATGGTCGACCGCCACATCGCGCTGGCCGACCTGCCCCCCCCCGACCTGTTCATCCGCACCGGCGGCGAACAGCGGATCAGCAATTTCCTGCTCTGGCAGCTGGCCTACGCCGAGCTCTGGTTCACCCCGGTGCTGTGGCCGGATGTCGACGCGCAGGTGCTGGGCCGCGCCTGCCTCGACTTCGCCGCCCGCGAACGTCGCTTCGGGCTCACCAGCGAGCAGGTGCGGCCGTGAGCTCGGGACTGACCACCCGGGTGGCGACCGGCCTGGTGCTGGCGCCTGCCGTCGTGCTCGCCATCGTGTTCCTGCCACCGCTGGCGTTCGCCACCCTGGTCAGCGTGCTGATGCTGGCCGGGTTCTGGGAATGGACCCGTCTGTCGGGCATGTCCGGCCGGCCCCTTCGCGTGCTCGTGCTGACCGGTCTGGCGGCCGTTTTCGCCGGGCTCGCCTGGCGCATCGGGACCGCCGGACTTGTGCTTCTGGCCTGGGTCGCCTGCGGATTCTGGCTGTTCGCCCTGGCCTGGCTGCGCTGGCCGCGCCTGGGCGCTGCGGGCGGGACGCTCGCGGTCACCCTGAAGGTCGCCGCGGGTGCCCTGCTGCTGTCCGGCGCCTGGGCCGGCGCAGTGCTGCTTCGCGACCACCTGCCGCAGGGTCCGGGCTGGCTGATCGCCTGCCTGGCCGTGGTCTACGGCGGCGATTCGTTCGCCTATTTCAGCGGCCGCCTGTTCGGCGATCGCAAGCTGGCCCCGTCGATCAGCCCTGGAAAGACCTGGGCCGGCCTGTACGGCGCCCTGGTCGGCACCGTGCCGGTGGCCCTGGTGGCCGGCTGGCTGCTTGGCCAGACCGGCACAGGTCTGGTTGCCTGGCTGCTGCTGGCGATGCTCTGCCTGATGCTGTCGGTACAGGGCGACCTGATCGAGAGCGTGCTCAAGCGGCAGGCCGGCGTGAAGGATTCCGGACGGCTGTTCCCGGGCCACGGCGGCGTGCTCGATCGCGGCGACAGCCTGTTCGCGGCGCTTCCGGCGTTCGCGGTCGGCCTCCACTGGCTGCTGGCATGAGACGCCTGTGCGTCCTGGGGGCGACCGGCTCGATCGGCGCCTCGGCACTGGATGTCGTCGCCCGCCACCCGGATCGCTATGCGGTGCACGCACTGGCCGGCGGCCACCGGGTCGAGGCGCTGGCCGACCTGTGCGCCCGGTTCCAACCCGCCCGGGCGGCGATCGCCGACCCGGACGGCCTCGATGCGCTCGCCGACGCCCTGCGCGCGCGTGGCCTGGCCACCGAAGCCCTGGCCGGGCCGGCCGCCCTGGCCGGACTTGCCGCCGACCCCGGCTGCGACACCGTGATCGCGGCCATCGTCGGCGCCGCCGGGCTGGCCTCGACCCTGGCCGCCGCAGGTGCGGGCAAGCGCCTGCTGCTGGCCAACAAGGAAGCAGTGGTGATGGCCGGCGAGCTGCTGTTCGGGGCGCTGGCCCGCGGCGGCGGCGAGTTGTTGCCGGTCGACAGCGAACACAACGCCATCTTCCAGTGCCTGCCTGCGGGGTTCGATCGCGATCTGGAGCGGGCCGGGGTCGCGCGTCTGATCCTCACCGCCTCCGGCGGGCCGTTCCGGGACTGGTCGGCGGCCGAGCTGGCCGCGGCCACGCCCGAGCAGGCCTGCGCGCACCCGAACTGGGCGATGGGCAGGAAGATCTCGGTCGATTCGGCCACCCTCATGAACAAGGGCCTGGAGGTCATCGAGGCGCATTGGCTGTTCGGCGCCGGCAGCGACCGGATCGAGGTGCTCGTGCATCCGCAGAGCCTGGTGCACTCGCTGGTCGAGTACCGCGACGGCTCGGTGCTGGCCCAGCTCGGCAGCCCCGACATGCGGACCGTGCTGGCGCATGCCCTGGCCTGGCCGGAGCGGATCGCCGCCGGAGTCGCGCCGCTCGACCTGGTCCGGGCGGGACGCCTGGATTTCCATGCCCCGGATCGCGGCCGGTTTCCCTGTCTCGACCTGGCCTACCAGGCCCTGCGCACCGGCGGTTCGGCGCCGTGTGCACTGAACGCCGCCAACGAAGTCGCCGTCGCCGCGTTCCTCGAGGGCCGGCTGTCTTTCCCCGGCATCGCGGCTGTGGTCGAAAGCGCCCTGGCCGCCGAACGACCGGCGCGGATTCAGGATCTGGACTCGATACTGGCCTACGATGCCGCGGTCCGGCGGGACGCCTGGACTGCCGTCGCTCGGTTGGGCGCCGTCGCATGATCGCCCTGGCCCCGGCCCCAGGCACCGCCGCGCCCGCTTCAGGATGGCAGTCGCATGAATGAGTTCTTCGGATCGGTCTGGTGGCTGCTGGTGACCCTCGGCCTGCTGATCACCTTCCACGAGTACGGGCACTACTGGGTCGGGCGCCGCTTCGGGGTCCGGGTCCTGCGCTTCTCGGTGGGTTTCGGCAAGCCGCTGTGGCGCCGCACCGACCGCCATGGCACCGAGTTCGCGCTGGCGCCCATCCCGCTGGGCGGCTACGTGAAGTTCCTCGACGAGCGCGAGGACGATGTGCCGCCGGCGCTGCGCGACCAGGCCTTCAACAACAAGCCGGTCGGCCAGCGCATGGCGATCGTCGCTGCCGGCCCGGCAGCCAACCTGCTGTTCGCCCTGCTCGCCTTCTGGGCGATGTACCTGGTGGGCAAGCAGGACTTCGCCCCGGTGCTTGGCCGTGCCGAAGGCATCGCCGCGCAGGCCGGGTTGCGGGCCGGCGACCGCCTGACGGCGATCGACGGCGAGCCGGTGGCGACCTGGACCCATGCCGCCCTGCGCCTGGTGACCGCCGGCGTCGACCGCCGCGCGGTGGCTGTCGAGGCGGAGTCGGCCCATGGCGAACGCCGCAGCCTGGTGCTCGACCTGTCCGCGCTGCCCGCCGGCACGCGCGAGCCGGCGATGCTGTCGGCCAGCGGCCTGGTTCCCCGGCACTTCGTGGCGCCGGCCGTGGTCGGCACCGTGAGCGACGGATCCCCGGCCGCCGAGGCCGGCGTGCTGCCCGGCGACCGGATACTGGCCATCAACGAAACCGCCGTCGACGACTGGAGCGACGTGCCGCGCCTGGTCCAGGCGGGCGGTGCGCAGGGCGAGCTGCGCCTGAGCGTGGACCGCGGCGGCGAGCGCCTGCGCCTGCGCCTGGTGCCTGTCGAGGTCGAAGACGAAGCCGGCCGCCGCTGGCAGGCCGGCATCAGCGTGCAACGTCAGGCCTGGGAATACGACGCCCTGCTCCGGCACGGCCCGGTGGGCGCAGCCGCGGCGGCCGCCCGGGAAACCTGGACCCTGACCGGCGCCACGGTCGGCATGCTCTGGCGGATGGTCGCCGGACGCGCCTCCCTGGAGAACATCTCCGGTCCGATCAGCATCTCCCGCTACGCGAACGCCTCGGCCCGCAGCGGCCTCGGCCACTTCCTCTGGTTCCTGGGCGTCATCTCGCTGAGCCTCTGCATAATCAACCTGTTGCCCGTCCCGATCTTGGACGGCGGACACCTGCTGTATTACCTTATCGAGCTGGTCAAGGGTTCCCCCCTCAGCGAGCGGGCCATGGCGGCCGGTCAGTACATCGGCCTCGTCATGCTCGCCGGCCTGATGGGCCTGGCCTTCTACAACGACATCCTGCGGCTGCTGTCCTGATCCCGGGCACCGGCCGCCGGACGCGGCGTACCGGCGCAGCCGACGCTTTTCTTGGAGTGACGATGAAACGATTCGCCGCATCCCTTCTGCTCGCGCTGGCCGCCCAGGCGCATGCCGTCGACCCGTTCGTGGTCCAGGACATCCGCATTGAAGGCCTGAGCCGCATCAGCGAGGGCACGGTGTTCAACTACCTGCCTGTGGAACGCGGCGACCGCGTCGATCCGGCCCGGGTCGCCGAGTCGGTGCGCGCGCTCTACCGCACCGGCTTCTTCGAGGACGTGGCGATCAACCGCCAGGGCGGCATCCTGGTGGTCACCGTCCAGGAGCGGCCGTCGATCGCACGGCTCTCGCTGAGCGGCAACAAGGAGATCAAGGAGGACGACCTGCGCCGCGGCCTGGCGGAGATCGGCCTGTCCGAAGGCGAGGTGTTCAACCGACTGGCGGTCGACCGGGTGACCCAGGAGCTGACCCGCCAGTACAACAATCGCGGCAAGTACAACGTCTCGATCTCGCCGGTGGTCACGCCCCTCGACCGCAACCGGGTCGACATCGCGATCACCGTCGCCGAAGGGCGCCCGGCCCGGATCCGGCACATCAACATCGTCGGCAACGAGCAGTTCAGCAACCGGCAGCTCCGGCGCGAACTCCAGCAGGACTCCACCAACTGGACCTCCTGGTACAGCCGCGACGACCAGTACTCCCGCGAGAAGTTCACCGGCGACCTGGAGCGGCTGGTGTCGTTCTACCAGGACCGCGGCTACCTGGACTTCGACATCGACTCGACCCAGGTCACGATCAGCCCGGACCGGCGCAGCATCTACATCAGCGCCGGCGTACGCGAGGGCGAGATCTACACCGTGCGCGATGTCCGCCTGACCGGCGAACTGGTGCTCGAGGAGGAGAACCTGCGGCGCCTGGTCCAGGTGCAGCCCGGCGACATCTACTCGCGTCGCCGCGTCGAGCGCACCACCGAGGCCATTTCCGCGGTCCTGGGCAACATCGGCTACGCGTTCGCCGAGGTCACCCCTGTCCCCGACATCGATGCCGATGCCCGGGAAGTGGGGATCACCTTCCTGGTCAACCCGGGCAAGCGCGTCTACGTGCGCAGGGTGGTGTTCAAGGGCAACACCCGCACCATGGACGAGGTGATGCGCCGCGAGATGCGGCAGTTCGAGGGTGCCTGGTTCTCGCAGGCTGCGGTGGACCGGTCGAAGATCCGCCTGCAGCGGCTGGGCTACTTCGAGGACGTCACCATCGAGACGCCACGGGTGCCCGGCAGCGAGGACCTGGTCGACGTCGAGGTGGCAGTCAAGGAGCGGCCGACCGGCGCGTTCCAGTTCGGCCTGGGCTTCTCCCAGCTGCAGGGACTGATCACCACCTTGTCGGTGGAGCAGGACAACTTCATGGGCACCGGCAGCCGGGCCGCGATCAACATCCAGAACAACCGCTTCTACAAGCGCCTGGACCTCACCTACATCAATCCCTACACCACCGACGACGGCCTGAGCGTCGGCTACAACGCCAGCTATCGCGAGCTCGACTTCGCCGACCAGAACCTCTCCGCGTTCAGCACCGACACGATCGCGTTCAAGGCGTTCTTCGGGATCCCGCTCACCGAGACCGACACGCTGTCGGCGGCGATCGGCATCGACAGCACCAAGATCCAGGCGATCCCCGGGCTGACCCCCGACTACATCTTCGACTACCTGCTGCGCGTCGCCGCAAGCAAGGACAATCTCGAGCGGCGGACCTTCAAGGCGTGGCGGATGGAGGCGGGCTGGTCGCGGGACAGCCGCAACCGCTTCTTCAACCCGACGCGCGGCGGCTTTCAGCAGGTCGGCGCCGAAGTGGTCCTGCCCGGCTCGACCCAGGAGTACTACAAGGTCTTCTATCGCTTCGGCCGCTACTTCCCGGTGAATTCCTGGCTGACCCTGTTCGCTTCCGGCGATGTCGGCTACGGCGACGGCTACGGCAATTCCGTGCCCCTGCGCGACTGCACGCCGCTGGTCAACAACCCCGGCACCGACATCCCGGCGCCGCCGTGCAGCGAGGGCTCGCGCCTGCCGTTCTTCGAGAACTTCTATGCCGGCGGCGTGCGCTCCATCCGCGGCTTCGAGGACAACTCGCTGGGTCCCCGCGACGCCCAGTTCGGCCGGCCGATCGGCGGCGCGTTCCGCACCATCGGCACGCTCGAGGCGGTCTTCCCGACCCCCTTCCAGCGCGCCGCGGACAATACCCGCCTGTCCTGGTTCGTCGACTTCGGCAACGTCTATCCGTCGGTCGACGACTTCGAGTTCAGGGACTACCGGGTGTCCACCGGCCTGTCGTTCCAGTGGCGGGCGCCGATCGGACCGATCGTGCTCAACTTCGCGTTCCCGCTGCAGAAGGACCGCGACGACGAGGTCGAGCGCTTCCAGTTCACCTTCGGCTCGCTGTTCTGAGGTCGACCGCGCAGGCCCACAGGCACGGACATGCCCCGCCCCACCGCCCCCGGCAGACGCGCGCGCCATCGCCGGATCGGACGGTGCCTGGCCCTGATGCTGGCGCTTGCCCTGGCGGGCGCCGCCGGCGCCCAGCAGGCGCGCATCGGCTACGTGGACCTGCAACGGCTGCTGGACAACGCGCCCCAGATGTCGGACTCCAGCGAGCGCCTGCGTGCCGAGTTCGACGAGCGCGACCGGGCGCTCAAGGCGGACGAGGCCCGGCTGGCCGGCCTCCAGGACCGGCAGCGCCGGGAGGCCGGCCTCGTGCCGCCGGACGCCAGCCAGGCCCTGGCCGCCGAGATCGACGCCCTGGAGCGACGGGTCAGGCGGACCCGTGAATCGCTGCGCGCCGAATTGCGCAGACGTGGCGAGGAGGAAACCGAGCAGCGCTGGCGCGAAGTCAACGAGGCGGTCGCGGCGTTCGCCCGGGACCAGGGCTACGACCTGATCGTCGCCAGCCCGGTGTTCTACGCCAGCCCGGCCATCGACATCACCGACCAGGTGCTTGCGCGGCTGCGCGCCAGCGCCGGACGACGGCAGCCGTGAACGATCCGAACTTCACCCTGGCCGATCTCGCCGAGCGGTTCGGCCTGGCCATCCATGGCGACCCCGGGACGCGCATCGACGGCGTGGCCACGCTCGCCTCGGCCGGTCCCACCCAGCTCGGCTTCCTGGCCAACCCCAGATACGGCCGTCAGGTCGCGAGCAGCCGCGCAGGCGCCCTGGTGGTGACCCCCGCGCTGGCGTCCGGGCTCGGCCGCCCGGCCCTGGCCAGCGACAATCCCGCCGCCACCTTCGCACGCATCGCCGGCCTGTTCGAGCGGCCGCCGCCGGCACCGCCGGGCATCCATGGCAGCGCCGTGGTCGACCCCGGCGCCGAGGTCGACGCGAGCGCCAGCATCGGCCCCCTGTGCACGGTCGCCGCAGGCGCCAGGATCGCTGCCGGCGCCGTGCTCGGTCCGCAATGCAGCGTCGGCCCGGACTGCGTGGTCGGCGAGGACAGCCGCCTGGTGGCGCGCGTGACCCTGGTCGCGCGCGTGGTGCTGGGTCGCCGGGTGATCGTGCACCCCGGGGCGGTGATCGGCGCCGACGGCTTCGGCCTGGCGATCGACCGCGGCGCCTGGCTCAAGGTGCCCCAGCTCGGCGGCGTCCGCATCGGCGACGACTGCGAGATCGGCGCCAACACCACCATCGACCGCGGTGCCCTCGACGACACCGTCCTCGAGGAGGACGTCCGTCTGGACAACCAGGTGCAGATCGCGCACAACGTGCGCATCGGCGCCCACACCGCCATGGCCGGCTGTTCGGCGGTCGCCGGCTCGACGCGCATCGGCCGCTGGTGCCTGGTCGGCGGCGCCGCCGGCATCGCCGGGCATCTGGAGCTGTGCGACCGGGTCACCGTCCTGGCCATGAGCATGGTCAGCCATTCCATCAGCGAGCCCGGCGAGTATGCTTCCGGGATTCCCGCGCAGGACAGCCGGCAGTGGCGACGCAACGCCGCCCGGCTGCGCAAGCTGGACCAGCTGGTCCGGCGCCTCGGGCGCGACGACAAGGACCAGGATCAATGAGCAAGCAGAACGCCCCGGTGGCGGACATCGAGCGCATCTTCAAGGCGCTGCCGCACCGCTACCCGTTCCTGCTGGTCGATCGCGTGCTGGAGTTCCAGGCCAGCAAGCGGCTGAAGGCCATCAAGAACGTGACCTTCAACGAACCGCATTTCACCGGGCACTTCCCGGACCACCCGGTGATGCCGGGCGTGCTGATCATCGAGGCGCTTGCCCAGGCCGCGGGCATGCTGGTCCAGCTCTCCGCGGAGAGCGATCCGGCCGCCCGGGCGTTGTTCTACCTGGTCAAGATCGACAACGCGCGGTTCAGCAAGCTGGTGGTGCCCGGCGACCAGCTGGTCCTGGACGTCGAGCAGACCCGGATGATCCGCAAGATGGGCCTCTACCACTGCGTGGCGACGGTCGACGGCGCCGAGGTGGCCTGCGCCGACATCCTCTGCGCCGAGCGCCCTGCATGATCCATCCCGGCGCCTTCGTCGATGCCACGGCGCGCCTCGGCGCCGGCGTGTCGATCGGGCCCGGCGCCGTGATCGGGCCCGACGTCGAGATCGGCGACGGCTGCTCGATCGGCGCGCATGCCGTGATCGCAGGGCCGACCCGGATCGGCCGCGACAACCGCATCCACCCCCATGCCGTGCTCGGCGGCGATCCCCAGGACAAGAAGTTCGCCGGCGAGCGGACCGAGCTGGTGATCGGCGACGGCAACGTCATCCGCGAGTTCTGCACGCTGAACCGCGGCACCGGCAATGGCGGCGGTGTCACCCGGATCGGCGACGACAACTGGCTGCTCGCCTACGTGCATGTCGCCCACGACTGCCAGGTCGGCAGCCACTGCATCTTCTCCAACAATGCCGCGCTCGCCGGCCACGTGACCGTCGGCGACCATGTCGTACTGGCCGGCTATACCCTGATCCACCAGTTTTGCCGGATCGGCGATCACGCGTTCACGGCGATGGGTGCGAAGATCAACGCCGATGTGCCGCCCTTCGTGCTGGTCGGCGGCGAATACGCGGTGCCGCGCGGCATCAATGCAGAGGGCCTCAAGCGCCGGGGCTTCGACGCCGGCCAGATCCGGGCCATCCGTCGCGCCTACAAGACGCTCTACAACAGCGGCCTGCCGCTGGCGCAGGCCACCGAGGAACTCGCGCGCATGGCCGCCGAAGAGCCGGCGGTCGGCGTCATGGTCGACTTCCTCGGACACTCCACGCGCTCGTTGCTGCGCTGAGCGCCGGTGAACAGCAGCGCACGGACATTCCGCAAGGCAGGCGACGAAGTCGCCTCGCATCCGGCGCCGACCGGGCCTGACCGACAAGATCCGCCAGTCGCCGCGCCGGGGATGCCGCGGTGAACACCGGCGCGGCAGGCAGCGCAGACAACCGTCCGCCCCGGATCGCCCTGATCGCCGGGGAGGCCTCCGGTGACCAGCTCGGCGGCGAGCTCGCCTCGGCGCTGGCGGCGCGCTGGCCCGGCGCGCAACTGGCCGGCGTCGGCGGTCCGAGGATGGCCGCAGCCGGCGTCCAGCTGTGGTCCGACTACGCGCCGCTGGCGGTGATGGGCCTGTTCGAGGTGCTGCGCCACCTGCCCCGCCTGCTCCGTTTCCGCCGGTCCCTGCTGGCGCGGCTGGCGGACTGGCGACCCGATCTGGTGGTCGGCATCGACGCACCGGATTTCAACCTGGGCCTGGAAGCGCGCATGAAGCGCGTCGGCGTCGCCACCGCGCACTACGTCAGCCCCTCGGTGTGGGCCTGGCGGGAGCGGCGTGCCGCGCGCATGGCGACCAGCGTCGACCGCGTTTTGTGCCTGTTTCCGATGGAGCCGGCGATCTATGCCCGCCATGGGGTCGATGCGCGCTTCGTGGGCCACCCCCTGGCCGACCGCTTTCCGCACCGGTCCGACCGCGACGCGGCGAGGCAGGCGCTCGGCGTCGAGCCTGGCGCCGCCGTGCTTGCCGTGCTGCCGGGCTCGCGGCTGGGCGAGATCCGCCGGCTTGCACCGCCCTTCCTGGCCGCGGCCCGGGCGCTGCGCGCGGACCGCCCGGACCTGGCCGTTCTGGTGCCAGCGGCCAACCCGGCCTGCCGCGCCGCCCTGGAACAGTTGCTGACGGCGGGATCCGACCCCGGCATCCGCCTGGTCGACGGCCAGGGGCATGCGGCGCTGGTGGCCAGCGACGTCGTCCTGCTGGCGTCCGGCACCGCGGCCCTGGAAGCGGCCCTGGCCAAGCGGCCGATGGTGGTCGGCTACCGGATCGCCGGCGCCACCTACACCCTGGTCCGGGCCCTGCGGCTGCTGAAGATCAGCCGGTTCTCCCTGCCCAACGTGCTGGCCGATGCGGCCCTGGTGCCGGAACTCATCCAGCACGACTGCGAGCCGCTGCGCATCCGCGCGGAGCTCGAACGCTTGCTGGACCAGGCCGAAGCCCGCGACCGCCAGGTGGCGGGCTTCGATGCGATCCATGCCCGGCTGGGCGCCCCCGGCGGCAGCGCCGCGGCCGCGGCGGCCGCGCTCGACGACCTGCTGGGACGCACGCGGCCATGACCGACACCGGCCATCGCGCGTCGGATCCCGGCGACGAGCTCGCGGGGCGTGCAGGCGGCTCCGGGGAAGATCTGGTCGCCGGTGTCGACGAAGCAGGACGAGGGCCCCTGGCGGGGCCGGTCACGGTCGCGGCGGTGATCCTGCATCCACGACGGACGATCGCCGGGCTGGCCGACTCCAAGGTGCTGACCCCGGCCCGCCGCGAACGGCTGGCCCTGGCGATCCATGCCGAAGCGCTCGCCTGGGCGGTGGTCGAGGTCGAGCCGGAGGAAATCGATCGCTGCAACATCCTGGCCGCAACCCTGGCTGGCATGGAACGCGCCCTCCGGGCGCTGCCGGTTGCGCCGGCGATGGCCCTGATCGACGGCAACCGTTTGCCACCCGGCCTGCCCTGCGCGGCGCGCGCGATCGTCGGAGGCGACCGCAGCGAGCCCGCGGTGTCCGCCGCCTCCATCCTGGCCAAGGTGCACCGAGACCGGCGGATGGTCGAGCTCGATGACCGCCATCCCGGCTACGGATTCGCCGTTAACAAGGGCTACCCCACCGCCGACCACCTGGGTGCCCTGGCGCGCTTGGGCCCCTGCCCGGTCCACCGGCGCAGCTTCGCGCCGGTCCGTGCCTGCCTGGTCCAGGCGCTGCCGCTGCCCCCGTAGCCGACCATTGCGTCGAAGCCAGTCGACGGCGGCGGCGCACGCGCTCCCGGCGAACGGCCGGCGGAAATCAGTGCTGGCGCCACCGGCGCGACCAGGCGTGCGCCCGTGGCGGCCGTGTCTGGCGCGGCTGAGCGCGGCCCGGTCGGGGCGCGCGCCGCCTTCGGATACCGGATGCCGATCCGCGGCACCTGCTCGGCCGCTGTCGGGCCTGGGCCGCAAATCGAATGGGCTATCATCCGGGCAATGGCGCGGCCGTTCGTCCACCTGCACGTCCACAGCGAGTTCTCCCTGGTGGATTCGACGATCCGGCTGCCCGGCAAGCCCGAGCTGGGCCTGCCGAAAAAGGCGGCCGACCGCCCGAACCTGGTCAGCCGGAGCGTCGAGCTGGGCACCCCGGCGGTCGCCCTGACCGACGAGGCCAACCTGTTCGGCCTGGTCAAGTTCTACCGCGCCTGCGAGACCGCCGGCGTGCAGCCGATCGCCGGCTGCGACCTGCGCCTGGCGCCGGTCCGCGAACACGACCGGCCGGCGCGCGCCACCGTCCTGTGCCGCAACACCGCTGGCTACCGGGCGCTGTCGCGCCTGCTGACCCGCGCCTGGCTGGAAGCGCCGCGGGTCGACGACCTGCCGGTGCTGCCGCCCTCGTGGCTGGTCGAGCAGGGCGACGACCTGTTCGTCCTGCTCGGGCCGGCCAGCAATGTCGCCAGCAGCCTGGCTGCCGGACGCGAAGGCGAGGCGGTGAAACTCCTGGAGCGCTGGCAGCGGCGCTTCGGGGATCGCCTCTACCTGGAGGTCAGCCGAACCGGCCGGGCCCAGGAAGCGCTCTGGGAAGGCCCGGCGCTGGATCTGGCCGCCAGCGCGGGTCTGCCGGTCCTGGCCAGCAGCGACGTGCGCTTCCTGGACCAGGACGACTTCGAGGCGCACGAGGCGCGCGTGTGCATCGCCAGCGGCCGCGTGCTGGGCGATCCCCGGCGGCCGCGCGAGTACAGCGCCGGCCAGTACCTGCGTTCGCCATCCGAGATGGCCGAACTGTTCGCGGACCTCCCCGAGCTGCTCGACAACACTGTGGAACTGGCCCGGCGCTGCACGCTGGAGCTGGCCCTGGGCACCTACCACCTGCCGGCCTTTCCGGTACCGGAAGGCCAGACCCTGGACAGCTGGATCCGCCACGAGGCGGACCGCGGCCTCGACGAACGGCTGAGGGCGGCCGCGCCGGCGCACGGCCACGGGGCCGACGACTACCGGCAGCGCTTGCGGCGCGAACTGGACGTGATCGTCCAGATGGGGTTCCCCGGCTACTTCCTGATCGTCGCCGACTTCATCAACTGGGCCAAGCGCAACGACATTCCGGTGGGCCCCGGCCGCGGCTCGGGCGCCGGCTCGCTGGTCGCCTGGTCGCTGGGCATCACCGACCTCGACCCGATCCCGTACGACCTGCTGTTCGAGCGTTTCCTCAATCCGGAACGTGTGTCGATGCCCGACTTCGACATCGACTTCTGCATGGACCGGCGCGACGAGGTGATCGACTATGTGGCCCACAAATACGGCCGCGACCAGGTCAGCCAGATCATCACCTACGGCACCATGGCCGCCAAGGCCGTGGTGCGCGACTGCGGCCGCGTGCTTGGCCACCCTTACGGCTTCGTCGACGGCATCGCCAAGCTCATCCCGATGACCCTGGGCGTCACCCTCGACGACGCGTTGGGCCGCTCGGAAAAGGCACAGGCCGACCGCGACCTGGCCAGCGCCGAGCTGATCGCCCGCTACCGCGACGAGGACGAGGTCCGCGACCTCCTCGACCTGGCCCTGAAACTGGAGAACCTGGCGCGCAACGCCGGCAAGCACGCCGGCGGCGTGGTGATCGCGCCGGCGCCGCTGAGCGAGTTCTGCCCCCTGCACGCCGAGCCGGGCGGCCACAACCCGGTCACCCAGTTCGACAAGGACGACGTCGAGGCGATCGGCCTGGTCAAGTTCGACTTCCTGGGCCTGCGCACGCTGACCATCGTCGACTGGGCGGTGAAGTCGCTCAACCAGCGGCGCGCCGCCGCCGGCGAGCCGTCGGTGGACCTGGCACGGCTGCCCCTGGACGACCGCGAAAGCTACGAACTGTTCGCCCGCGGCGACACCGTCGCCGTGTTCCAGTTCGAGTCCGCTGGCATGCGCAAGATGCTCAAGCAGGCGCTGCCGGACCGCTTCGAGGACCTGATCGCCCTGGTTTCGCTGTTCCGGCCCGGGCCCATGGACCTGATTCCGGACTTCGTCGAGCGCAAGCACGGGCGTCAGCGCGTGGAGTACCTGGATGCCCGGATGGAACCGATCCTGGGGCCGACCTACGGGATCATGGTCTACCAGGAACAGGTGATGCAGATCGCCCAGGCCCTGGGCGGCTACTCCCTGGGCGGCGCCGACCTGCTGCGCCGGGCGATGGGCAAGAAGAAGCCCGAGGAGATGGCCAAGCAGCGGGAGATCTTCCGGAGCGGCGCGCAGGCCAACGGCATCGCGCCGCACGTGGCGGACGCGGTGTTCGACCAGATGGAGAAGTTCGCCGGCTACGGCTTCAACAAGTCGCACGCCGCCGCCTACGCCCTGGTCGCCTACCACACCGCCTGGCTGAAGGCGCACCATCCGGCCGACTTCATGGCCGCCGTGCTGTCTTCGGACATGGACAAGACCGAGAAGCTGGTCGGCTTCATCGACGAGACCCGCGCCATGGGCCTGGCACTGCAGCCGCCCCACGTCAACCAGTCCGGCTTCCGGTTCCAGGCCCTGGACCGGCAACGGATCGGCTACGGTCTGGGCGCCATCCGCGGCGTCGGCCAGGGTGCGGCCGAGGCGATCATCGCCGCGCGCGAGAGCGGTGGCGCCTTCGACGACCTCGCCTCGCTGTGCCAGCGCGTCGACCCCGGCAAGCTCAACCGCCGGGTGCTGGAGACCCTGATCCAGGCCGGCGCCTGCGACGGCCTGGCGGCGAACCGGGCGACGCTGATGGCGCAGCTCCCGGAGGCGATGCGCCTGGCCGAGCAGGACCAGGCAAACCGCGCCGCGGGCCAGCACGACATGTTCGGCATGCCCGTCGCGGGCAGTGCCGGTCCCGGCCTGTCGACGCCCACCCAGGCCGACTGGCCGCTGCGGCAACGCCTGGCCGCCGAGCGGGAAACGCTGGGCTGGTACCTCAGCGGCCATCCCACCAGCGAATACCGGACGATCCTGGAACAACTGGTGCCGACGCCGGTGGGGCGCATCGAGGAACTGCTCAAGGCCGCCGGGCCGGCGCGTGGCGATTTCCGGCAGGGCGAGGGCGGCGGAGCCCGCGGCGTGCCCGTGGTGATCGCCGGGCTGGTCACCGAGGTCCGCCCGCGCGGCGATGCCAGGGCGTTCGTGCCGATCGAGGACTGGAGCGGCCGCATCGAGGTCAGCTTCTTCCGGGAGAGCTGGCTGGACAACGCGCCGCGGCTGTCCCGCGACCGCATCGTCCTGGTCGAGGGCATGCTCGCGCCCGACCACTTCAACGGCGGCGTGCAGGTGCGCGGGCGGCACGTCATCGATCTCGACGAGGCGCTCGACCGCCATGCCCAGACCCTGCTGCTGGATCTCGACGGCGACGCCGACCTGTCCGCGGTGCTTGCCGAACTGCGCGCCGCCGGCACCGGCCCCTGCGCCCTGCGCCTGCGCGTTCGCACCTGCGCCGGACGCGGCGACCTGATGCCCGGACCCGACTGGGGGCTGCGCATGCGGACCGACCTGCTCGACCGCCTGCGCAGCCTGCCCGGAGTCACCGGTCTGGAGCTTCGGGTGCGTCGGGCCGGTCAGCTCGGCAACGGACACGGACACGGCGGCGTTCGCGCCGCCGCTCCGGTCGAGTCCGAGGATGCGCTGGCGGAGCGGCTGGCGCAGGCGCAGTAGGCCGGGCGTTCCAGGAGGGTCCATGGCGAGGCCGTCGAGGTCGCGTCGTGGCCCCGGCAGCGCCCCGCTCGACCCTGGCGCTGCGGTTGCCACGGGGCCGCTCCAGCCAACACGAGCAGGGGCGTGTCCTGGCGCGGAGATCGGCGGCCGTTGTTGCGGCTTCCCGAATCCCCCGTGGGCAAATCACGCCGGCCAGGTCCGCCCCCCGGCGTTAGGTTGCGAAGCCTCCGTCCCGGTCGCTTTTCGAGCCCCCCGGCGACGCCTGGCCGTCCGGAGCGGGGCCCGGCGGGTCGCAGCCGCCCCTGGCAGCGGCCGGGCTGGCTGGCCGGGCGCATCGGGGCCCCGCTGGTATACTCGCCCGCTGGTCCCGACCCGCCCGCCGATGAATCCGAACGTCCTCGATTTCGAGCAGCCGATCGCCGAACTTGAGGCGAAGATCGCCGATCTTCGCCAGACCAGCCACGGCAGCTCGGTCGACATCGACGACGAGGTGGGCAAGCTCAAGGCCAAGCTCGAGGCGCGCACGCGGCAGATCTTCTCGGCGCTCACGCCCTGGCAGGTGGCGCAACTCGCCCGCCATCCCGCGCGCCCCTACACGCTGGACTACCTGGGACGGATCTGCGAGGAGTTCCAGGAACTGGCCGGCGACCGCGCCTACGCCGACGACCCCGCGATCGTCGGCGGCCTGGCCCGCATCGACGGCCGCGCCGTGGTCGTCATCGGCCACCAGAAGGGCCGCGACACCAAGAGCAAGATCCGCCGCAACTTCGGCATGCCCAGGCCGGAGGGCTACCGCAAGGCGCTGCGCCTGATGGAACTGGCCGAGCGTTTCGGCCTGCCGGTGCTCACCTTCATCGACACGCCCGGCGCCTATCCCGGGGTCGGCGCCGAGGAACGCGGCCAGTCCGAGGCGATCGCCCGCAACCTGCTGGTGATGTCGCGCCTGCGCGTGCCGGTGGTGTGCACGGTGATCGGCGAGGGCGGCTCCGGCGGCGCCCTGGCGATCGGCGTCGGCGACCGCACCTTGATGCTGGAGAACGCCACCTATTCGGTGATCTCCCCGGAGGGCTGCGCCTCGATCCTTTGGAAGACCGCCGAGAAGGCCAAGGACGCCGCCGAGGCCCTGGGCATCACCTCCGCCCGCCTGCTCGAACTGGGGCTGGTCGACCGGGTGCTGCCCGAGCCGCTGGGCGGCGCCCACCGCGACCCCAACGGCATGGCCGACCGCCTGAAGGAGGCGTTGCTCGAGGAGCTCGCGGCGCTGGAACGCCTGACCCGCGACGAACTCGTGGCGCAGCGCTACGCCCGGCTGCGCGGCTACGGCGCGCACCTGGGCGACTGACGTGGCGGCAGCCCCCCGCAGCCGGGGAGCACCTCCTGCAGGCGGCGCTCCCCGGCCCGTGGCGCTGCGCTGAGGCGCCGGCGCCGGCCATGGCCATCGATCCCTCCGACCTGCTGGCGCGCGGCCTGGCCGACCTGCCGGAGGGACCCTTGAGGGTCGGCTTCAGCGGTGGGCTGGACTCCACGGTGCTGCTCCACGCCCTGGCGGCGCTGCCGGCGGCCCGCCGGCGCGGCCTGGCGGCGATCCACGTCGACCATGGCCTGCATCCGGCGTCGTCCGGCTGGGCCGCGCACTGCGCCCGCGTCTGCGCGGACCTGGACGTGGCCCTGCACACCCGGAAGATGACCGTCGTGGAAGCCGGTCGGGGGCTGGAAGCTGCCGCGCGGGAAGCCCGTTGGCAGGCTTTCCGCGACGACTGCGAAGAGGGCGCCGTGCTGGTGCTTGGCCACCATCTCGACGACCAGGCGGAGACGGTCCTGCTGCGCCTTCTGCACGGCGCCGGCGCGACCGGCCTGTCGGCGATGGCCGGCTGGCGCGATGGTGGCTCCGACGGACTCCGGGTCTGGCGACCCTGGCTGGGCGACGAGCCGGCCGGTCGGCCTGGCATCGATCGCCAGACGCTGGCGGCGTGGGCGACCGCCCGCGGTCTGTCCTGGGTCGAGGATCCCGGCAATCTCTCACCCCGTTTCGAACGCAACCATCTGCGCGAGGTGGTCATGCCGGCACTGCGCCAGCGCTGGCCGGATGCGGCCGCCGCCCTCTCGCGCAGCGCCCGGCGCCTGGCCGATGCGCGCGACCTGGAACGCGCCACCGGGGCTGACCTGCTGGAACGGGCACGGGGTCCGGATCCGCGCGTGCTCGCCTGGCCGGCACTGGCCGGCGCCCCGCGTCCAGCGCGCTGGGCGGCGCTGCGCCTATGGCTGTCGGCGCTGGACATCCACGACATCGGCGCCGACCGCCTGGCACGCGTCGAGCGGGAGCTGGCCGGCGCCGCGGTCGATGCCTCGCCCCGCCTGGTCCTGCCTGGCGCGGTCCTGCGCCGATACCGGCAGTACCTGTACCTGCTGCCGCCCGGGGGCGACCAGCCGCTCGATTACGCGATCGACTGGGACGGCCGGCAACCGCTCGAGCTGCCCTGCGGGCAGCTGCTGCTCGACCCCCAACCCGCCACCGCGCTGGCCATGCAGGTCCGCTCGCGGCGCGGCGGCGAGGCCTTCAGGCTGACGCCGGGCGGTCCGACCCGACCCTTGCGCCTGGTGCTCCAGGAGCAGGCGGTGCCGCCCTGGCAGCGCGCGCGTTGGCCGGTGCTGTGGCTGGACGGCACGGCGGCGGGCTTTGCCGACCTGGTCGCCTCCGCCGCGCTGTCCGCCCGCCTGGCGCAGTCCGGCAGCGTGCTGCGCTTCGAGCCGATTGACCGGATGCCGGAGCGCGTTTAACGTGACGGCCATGGCCCGAACCAGCCCCGCCAGCGCCCCTGCATCAACGCCGGGCCTCGACGCCCCCCTGCCGGTCGCCGATTTCGAATCGGCGCTGGGCGAGCTCGAGACCCTGGTCGGCCGGATGGAGGAGGGCGAGCTGGGCCTCGACGACTCCCTGGGCGCATTCGAGCGCGGGATCGCGCTGTACCGGCAATGCCGCAGCGCGCTCGACCAGGCCGAGCTGAAGGTGCGCCAGCTGCTCGATCCGCTCGATCCGGACAGCGCCACGCCGTTCGACGCCGATCCTTCCTGAGCCGCGCGCACCGGTGGCGGACCTGCTCGATGCGCTGAGCGCACGCTGCGACGACGCCCTGGCCCGGCTGCTGCCCGGCGGCGAAGGACGCCTGGAACAGGCCATGCGCTACGCCGTCCTCGGGGGCGGCAAGCGCCTGCGGCCGCTGCTGGTCTACGCCAGCGGCCAGGCCTGCGGCGTGCCGCTGGCGCGGCTTGATTCTGCCGCCTGCGCGGTCGAGCTGATCCACGCCTACTCGCTGGTCCACGACGATCTGCCGGCGATGGACGATGACGACCTGCGCCGCGGCCGGCCGACGGTGCACCGCGCCTTCGACGAGGCCACCGCCATCCTGGCCGGCGACGCCCTGCAGGCGCTCGCCTTCGGGACGCTGGCCGGCGGCCTGGCGGCCGGACTGCCGGCGCCGGTGGTCCTGGCGCAGACCGTGGAACTGGCGCGCGCCAGCGGCGCCCTGGGCATGGTCGGCGGCCAGGCGCTGGACCTGGCCCTGGTCGGCCGGGATGCCGACCTCGCCACCCTGCGGGAGATGCATGCGCTCAAGACCGGTGCGCTGATCCTGGCGGCGGTGCGCCTGGGCAGCCTGGCCGCGGCCACCGCCGACCCCGCGCGGGACTCGGCGCTGGACCAGTACGGCCGCGATCTCGGCCTGGCCTTCCAGATCCAGGACGATGTGCTCGACGAGACCGGCGACAGCGCGGTGACCGGCAAGGCGGTCGGTGCCGACCGCGCCCGTGGCAAACCCACCTTCACCTCCCTGCTCGGCGTCGGAGCCGCCCGCCGCCACGCCGACGAACTGATCGCCGGCGCGCTGCAATCGCTGTCCCGCGCCGGCGGCGAAACCGCCGCGCTGGAGGCGCTGCTGCGACGCCTTGCCGACCGCCGCGCCTGAGCCTGCGCCGCGCGCGGCTCAGGCCGACGGACCGGAACTGCGGTCGAGGAACCGGCGCAACTCGCCGACCTCGCGGCGCAGATGGACGATCTGCGCCGCCAGGCCTTCGGCCTCCTCATGGGTGATCGCCCGCAGCGTCTGTTCGGTCTCCGCCTTCTCCTCGGCATGCATCTTCTGCATGGTGTCGACGATGATCGCGATGAACAGATTGAGGATGGTGAAGGTGGCGACCAGGATGAACGGCACGAAGAACGACCAGGCCCAGGGATGCACCGCCATCACCGGGCGCACGATGCCCATCGACCAGCTTTCCAGGGTCATGATCTGGAACAGGCTGTACAGCGAGGCGCCGAGCGTCCCGAACCACTCCGGAAAGTCGGGACCGAACAGCTTGGTGGCGATCACCGCGAACACGTAGAAGACCAGCAGCAGCAGGCCGCCGATGGCGCCGATGCCGGGCACCGCCGCGAGCAGCGCACCGACCACGAAGCGCAGGCGCGGCATCAGCGAGATCAGGCGCAGCACGCGCAGGACGCGCAGCGCGCGCAGCACCGACAGCGGTCCCGCCGCCGGGACCAGGGCGATGCCGACCACGACAAGGTCGAACACGTTCCAAGGGTTCCGGAAGAACCTGGGACCGAACGCGAACAGCTTGACCAGCAGCTCGACCACGAACACGCCGAGCACCGCGCGGTCGGCCAGCACCAGCCAGTCGCCCCAGGACGCCATTGCGCGCGCCGAGGTCTCCAGGCCCAGGGTGACCGCGTTGACCAGGATCAGGACGATGATGAAACCCTGGATGCGCGGCGACTCGATCCAGGCGCCAAGGCGGGAGCGCAGCCCGGCGGGGGCGACGGCGGGGACGGCAGCGGTCATGGCGCACTCGGCAGCGGAATCCGGGGGCGGATTCTATCCCGGCCCACCCGCGTGAAGGCGCCCGGGGCGGGCGGTCAGGGCGGCAGGTCGCCCCGCGATGGCGATACCGGGCAAGCCGGCGCAGCCGTCAGGTGCGAGGTTACAGTCGCCGGGTGATCGCCCGTATGCCCCAGCCCAGCACCGGCACGTACTGGAACAGCCCGTGCGCCGCATTCCAGTAGTCCTGGTGGTAGGCCACCCGACCGTCCGCCGCGAGTCGCAAGTGGCTCATGCCGGCGCTCCAGGTGTCCTGCCCCCTGGCGAAGCGGCGGAAGCGGATCATCATCCGCCAGCGCAGCAGGTGCTCGCCGGCATCGGAGCGGACGACCTCGTCGATGGCCACCTGGCAGTCCTCGGTGGCGCGCGCCCCGTCGATCAGATAGGCGCGTAATGCGGCGATGCCGCGGACGGTCTTCAAGGTGTCGTCGAACACCACGTCAGGGTGGTAGACGCCGTCGGCCAGGCGCTCGATCCGGTCTTCGCGCAGGCCGGCGAAGAGTTCGGCGAAGCGGGCCAGGCCATCGCGCTCGGCAGGACTGCCCGCTGCGGGCGGCTGCGGGTGGGCGCGGCGCGCGGCGGCAAGCAGGGTCAGGGTCCGGTCGGCGGCGTGGAGATCGTCGGAATCCATGCGCCAAGGCTAGGCAGACCGATGTGAAGGCCGCGGCGAGACCGGGCAGGTCCTGGAACCCCGGTTCAGGTTCGTGTCCCGTACGGAACCTTGCCCGCCCGGCCCGGCCGGACCCAGCAGGATCGCACCGCCCTACGGCCCGACAACTGTCGATCAGTTCGCGGAAACCACCCGCCGGCCTTCGATAGGCTCCCGGATGTGCCGAGAGGGCACCGGTGGGGGACACAACCATGATGAGGAACACGCTGGCGGGCCTGCTTGCCCTGGCCACGGCGGGCGGCGCCACGGCCGCGGAGGTGACCGTGAAGAACGACTCGCTGACCGACTTCGGGACGGCCATCATCGTCACCGGCTTCATTTCCGGTGGCGCGGCCGGCTCGTGGCTGACCTCGCCGTGCGCGGGCAACATCGTGGCCGTCCAGGTGTTCTGGCGTTCGCAGTCCGGCACCGCCGCGCCCATCATCCACGAGGCGGTGCGCATCCACCGCGCCGGCACCTTCCCGACACCCGGCGTCGTGGTCGAGACGGTGGGTGGTCCGGTGCTGACCGACGGCGTACTGAACGAGTGGCGCTACACGGACGAGAACAGTGTCATCCCGATCCTGGTCCCGGTCGCCCAGGACGAGACGTTCGTGGTGGCGCTCACCTTCGACGAGGCGCCGCCGCTCGTGGTCGGCCCGAGCGTGGTGCGCGACACCAACGGCATCCTGCCCGGACGGAATTCGATCTATTCGAATTTCGGCGCCGGCTTCGAGTGGCGCAGCGCCGAAAGCCTGGGCGTCGCCGGCGACTGGGTGATCCGGGCTGTGGTCGACTGCCAGGCCGCCAGCACCGAGGCGGATGTCGCGGTGGGTCTTGCCGCCCACCCGTCGGCCTACACCGCGGGTGCCCCGCTCGCCTACACCCTGGTGGTCAGCAATGCCGGGCCGGCCGCGGCGCCCGGCACCACCGTGGTCGACCTGTTCCCGGCCGCCTTCACCGGGGCGACCTGGACCTGTGCGGCGACGGGGGGCGCCAGTTGCGCGGCAGCCGGCAGCGGCAACATCACCCAGCTGGTCAACCTGCCGCCCGGCGGGCAGGTCGTGTTCAACGCGACCGGGACGGTCGCGCCCGGCACGCTCGGGCCCATCGCCAACACCGCCACCGCCGTGCTCGGCGCCGGCCTGACCGACCCGGTGCCGGGCAACAACACCGATTCGGTGGTGGTGGAGCCCGACAACGACCTGATCTTCGCCCACGGATTCGAGTGATCGGCCACCGGCCGGGCGGGGCTGCAAGACTGCCCCGCCAGCCCTTTCAGAGCGCTGAGAATGCGGTCGTCTGCCTGTTTCCCAGCCTGCGTGGCGCGCCACGCAGGCCTGAGAGTCGTCAGACGTTGAAGCGGAAATGCAGGACGTCGCCCTCCTGCACCACGTAGTCCTTGCCTTCCAGGCGCAGGCGCCCGGCTTCCTTGCAGCCGGCCTCCCCGCCCAGCCGCACGAAGTCGTCGAAGGCCATGGTCTCGGCGCGGATGAAGCCCTTCTCGAAATCGGTGTGGATCACACCGGCGGCCTGCGGCGCGGTGGCGCCCTTGCGCACGGTCCAGGCCCGGACCTCCTTGACGCCTGCCGTGAAGTAGGTCTGCAGGCCCAGCAGCCGGTAGCCGGCGCGGATCACGCGGTTGAGGCCGGGCTCGTCCAGGCCGAGGTCCTTGAGGAACTCGTCGCGGTCGGCGTCGTCGAGCTGGGCCATCTCCTCCTCGATGGCGGCGCATACCGGCACCACCTCGGCGCCCTCGGCGGCGGCGCGGGCGCGCACCGCGTCCAGGTGCGGGTTGTCGGAGAAGCCGTCCTCGCGGACGTTGGCGATGTACATCAGCGGCTTCAGGGTGAGCAGGAACAGGTCGCGCACCAGGGCGCGCTCCTCCTCGTCCAGCCCGGCGCTGCGCGCGCTGCGGCCCTCGGCGAGCGCAGCCTGCAGCTTCGCCAGCACCGGGCGGCGCGCCATCGCCTCCTTGTCGTTGGCCTTGGCGGCGCGCTCGGCGCGGTTCAGCGCCTTCTCGACCGACTCCAGGTCGGCCAGCGCCAGCTCGGTGTCGATGGTGTCGATGTCCGACAGCGGATCGATGCGCCCGGCGACATGGACGATGTCCGGGTGCTCGAAGCAGCGCACCACGTGGGCGATCGCATCGACCTCACGGATGTGCGCCAGGAACTTGTTGCCCAGGCCCTCGCCCTTGCTGGCGCCGGCGACCAGGCCGGCGATGTCGACGAACTCGATCGAGGTCGGGATCACCTTCTGCGGCTTGACGATGCCGGCCAGCTGGCCCAGCCGGGGATCCGGCACCGGCACCACCCCGACGTTGGGGTCGATGGTGCAGAACGGAAAATTTGCCGCCGCGATGCCGGCCTTGGTCAGCGCGTTGAAGAGGGTCGACTTGCCGACGTTCGGCAGGCCGACGATGCCGCATTTGATGCCCATGATCGTGTCCGGAAGGCGCGGGCCGCGGGGCGCAGCCGTGCAAAGCCGGCCATGGTGGCGGATGGGGGGCGTGGGGGCAAGTTGGTGGGGGCCGGGACCCGGGACTCGGGACTCGGGACTCGGGACTCGGGACTCGGGACTCGGGACTCGGGACTCGGGACTCGGGACTCGGGACCCGGGACTCGGGACCCGGGACCCGGGACTCGGGACTCGGGACTCGGGGTTGGGGACCGGGGACCGGGGACCGGGGACCGGGGAGCGGGGAGCGGGGACCGGGGAGCGGGGAGCGGGGATCGGGGACCGGGGATCGGGGATCAGGGATCGGGGAGCGGGGACCGGGGACCGGGGAGCGGGATCGGGGATCAGGAGTGGGAAAACAAGGGGGGGGGTGACTAGCGGCGGAAGCGGTGGGGGTTGGGCGGGTCCGGCTCTGGCCGCTTCTGAATCTCAATCCAGTCACGGGCCGGATGAAAAGACACCCTCTGCTGGATTCGGCGGACACGGCGCTCGATGCGGCGGCAGCCGAGGAGGTCGCGCTGCCGTACTGCTCCGCTTGCACCGGCCTGGCCACCGACGAGAAGTTCCGGGTCCCGGGTCCCGGGTCCCGAGTCCCGAGTCCCGGTTTCCCCATTAGCGACAATCAGGCGCCGCGCAGATCCCACAGAGCCCAGGCAGCGACCGCGGTCAGGGCGATCAGCGGCAGGGTGGACAGCACGAACAGGGCGAACCGGCTCGGGATGTGGTTGCACAGCGACTGGACCAGGCTGTGGGCGACGCGCAGGCCGACGTAGGCCCAGGCCAGGGCCAGGACCCAGGTGTCGCCGCGACCGAGCAGCGCCAGGCTGATCGCCACCGCATAGAACAGCGTGGGCTGCTCCATCAGATGGTTGTAGTTGTCGGCCTTCCAGCGCACCTTCGCCGGCAGGGTCGCCATCTGGGCGCCACGCGGCGCCATCGGGTCCGGCCGCATGCGAGCGTCACGCATCGCCGGCAGCCGGGTCGCGTACATCCAGGCCCAGACCACCAGGCTCCAGGCGACCAGGGCAAGCACAGGTCCGAGCAGTTGCGGGGCGATCGGTGTGTCCATCGGGGGCTCCTCAAGGCGGCCCCATTCTGCCGCAGCCCGCCCGCGGCCACGCCTGCGCCAGCCCTCGCACCGCGGTGCTGCGACTGTGCCAAGCTGGCGACGTCACCGACCCGAGAAACCCACCATGACCGTGCACGCCTACGGCGCCCATGCCGCCGACCAGCCCCTGACCCGGATGGCCATCGAGCGCCGGGAGCCCGGCCCGCGCGACGTGGTCATCGACATCGCCTGGTGCGGGGTCTGCCACTCCGACCTGCACACGGTGCGCTCGGAATGGCCGGGCACCCTGTATCCCTGCGTACCCGGTCACGAGATCGTCGGAACCGTGGCCGCGGTCGGCGCCGAGGTCGCCCGCCACAAGGTCGGCGACACCGTCGGGGTCGGCTGCCTGGTCGGCAGCTGCCGCCGCTGCGCGAGCTGCGGCCAGGGCCTTGAGCAGTACTGCGAGAACGGCTTCGTCGCCACCTACAACGGCCCCTGCCACGAGGCGCCCGGGCACACGCTGGGCGGCTACGCGCAGCGCATCGTCGTCGACGAGTCCTTCGTGCTGGCGATCCGCCACCCGGCCGACCAGCTCGCCGCGGTGGCGCCGCTGCTGTGCGCCGGCATCACCACCTACTCGCCGCTCCGGCACTGGCGCGTCGGCCCCGGCCAGACGGTCGGCATCGCCGGCATCGGCGGCCTGGGCCACATGGGCATCAAGCTCGCGAAGGCGATGGGCGCGCACACCGTGGCGTTCACGCGCAGCGCCGACAAGCGCGAGGCCGCCCTGGCGCTGGGCGCCGACGAGGTCGTGTTGACCGGCGATCCCGGGGCGATCAAGGCCCATGCCGGGCGCTTCCATTTCATCCTCGACACCATCGCCGCCAGCCACGACCTGGATCCATACACCAGCATGCTGCGCCGCGACGGCACCCTGTGCCTGGTCGGCGTGCCCGAGCATGGCCATCCCTCGCCGGGGGTCTTCAACCTGGTGTTCGGGCGCAAGGCGATCGCCGGCTCGCTGATCGGCGGCCTGCCGGAGACCCAGGAGATGCTCGACTTCTGCGCCGAGCACGGCATCGTCGCCGACATCGAGGTGATCGCCGCGAACCAGATCGAGGACGCCTACGCGCGCATGCTGCGCAGCGACGTCAAGTACCGCTTCGTGATCGACTGCGCGACCCTGGCCGGCTGAACCGGCCGGTCCGCGACCGCGTCGCCTGCGCGACGCTGTCCCCCGCCCCGTTGCCCGCCTTGCCGGACGCCGCCGCGGGCGGCATCGTCAGGGTCGCCAGCGCAGCGCGTCCACGCTCGAATGGCCGCGGGCCTGACCATCCGACCGGGCCCGCCGCAAGGGCGGATCCCGGTCGCTTGTTCCTCATCGGCTGCCGGAGTAGGCCCGCGGCAGCGCCCCGGCCGGCGCCAGATAGCGGTCGCGCAGCTCGGTCTGCCGCGAGCGCATCGGGATCGCGCGGCCGGCGAAGAACACCTGCCGGGCGACGCTGGTCACTTCCAGCGGGTCGCCGGTCCAGAGCACCAGGTCGGCGCTGCGGCCGACCTCGATGCGCCCATGGCGGTCGCCGACGCCGAAGGCCTGCGCGGGCACCGCAGTCAGGCCGGCCAGCCCGGCCTCCCAGGGCAGGCCGTTGGCGACGGCGTTGCCGGCCAGCTGGCGAACCTTGCGGGCGTTGTGGGTGGCGTCGCCGCCCTGGCTGAAGGCCACCGGCACACCGGCGGCGTGCAGGCGCGCGGCATTGTCCAGGCGGGCGCCGAGCTGGTCGAAGTTGCTGGGCAGGTTGTTCAGCGCGTCGAGCAGCACCGGCGCCTTCGCGGCGGCCAGCTCGGTGGCGACCATCCAGGCCTCGGTGCCGCCGGCGATCACCGGCTGCACGCCCATGCGCTGCGCCAGCGCCAGGGTCTGGCGGATGTCGCTGGCGCGGTCGACATGGAACACCACCCGACCACCGCGCAGGTAGCGCGACAGCGTTTCGCGGCCCAGGGGCGTCAGCAGGCCGTGGCTGGGGACCATCGGCATCATGCCCGGCGACGGCGCCGGACGCGCCTCGCGCAGGGCCTGCTCGAGCAGCATGTACTGGCCGGCACGGCTGCCGCCAGACAGCGTCGAAGCATCGGCGCCGAGGTTGATGAACAGGCTGCGGCTGCCTTCCAGCTCGGCGTCGAAGCGGCCGTCGAGGACGACCGCGGCCCCCTGCCCGGCCAGGAAGCTGCCGCCGGCGACGGTGCCCGGCGCCAGCACGGTCCAGCCGATGCCGGCGACGCGGTTGACGCCGATCGCCGCCGAGCGCGGGTTGAAAGCCGGCATCAGGTCGAACTCCGGGCGCCAGGCCGGCTCGTGCGCGGGCACGTTCTGCGGCGACATCAGCGCCAGGTTGCCATCGACGGTCGAAGCCTCGCCGCTGACCTCCTCGATGCCCAGGCCACTGAGGCCGCCGAACAGCACGGGCGTCAGCGACAGGCCGGCGGCGTCGACCACGGCGACGCCTTCCGGCGCCGTCAGCCCGGCACCGATGGCGGCGACCCGGCCGCCACGCACCAGCACGTCGGCGCGCTCCAGGGTGCCGGCCTCGGCGACGGTGTGCACGCGGGCGTCGCGGATCAGAACGTCCTGCGCCGACGCCGTGTGGGTGAGGGCTAGCGCCGCCGCGGCGGCTGCCAGGGTCCTTGCGAGCATGGCGATCATCGTGCGCCCTCCTGGCCGAGCATGAAGTCCGACAGCGGCTGCCTGCGCGGATCGGCGCGGTCGTACAGCAGCACGCCGTCGACGAACACCTGGTCGGCCTTCGCGTAGACGCTGAACGGGTTGCGGTCCCACAGCACGACGTCGGCCATCATGCCGGCCTCCAGGGTGCCGGTGCGCGACTCGATGCCCAGCGAGCGCGCGGCGTTTCGGGTCAGCCAGGTGATCGCCCGCTCCGGCGGAATGTCCATGCCGGCCTCGGCGGCGTGCGCCATGACCTTGGCCGCCTCCTGGTTGAGCCGCTGGATGCCCTCGGAGGAATCGGAGTGGACGATCGCGCAGCCGCCCTCGGGACGGTCGACCAGGGCGATGTTCTCGTTGATGGCGTCGTAGGCCTCCATCTTGAAGCCCCACCAGTCCGCCCACAGCGCGCCGCAAACGCCTTCCTGCGCCAGGGTGTCGGCCAGCTTGTAGGCCTCGACGCCATGGTGGAAGGCGGCGATCCGGAACTCGAACTCGCGCGCCAGGTCGAGCATCACCGCCATCTCGTCGGCGCGGTAGCAGTGCACGTGCAGCAGGATCTCGCCGTCGAGCACGCCGACCAGGGTCTCAAGGCGCAGGTCGCGCTTGGGCGTGTCGAGCGGACCGCCGCCGCCCACCGGCGGGGCATCGCTTCTGCCGCGGCGGCGCGGCTGCGACTCGCCGTCGCGCTGGCGCTGCGAATGACGCTGCAGGGTGCGCCGGTATTCGCTGGCCTCCTGGAAGGCCGCGCGATAGCCTGCGACGTTGCCCATCCGGGTCATCGGCGCCTGGCCGCGGCCGCCGTAGAAGCGCTTGGGGTTCTCGCCGCAGGCCATCTTCAGGCCCTGCGGCGCGTCCGGGAACTTCATCTCCTGGTAGGTCACCGCCGGCACGTTCTTGAGGGTGACGCCGCGGCCACCGATCAGGTTGCCCGAGCCGGGCAGGATCTGCAGGGCGGTGACGCCGCCGGCCAGCGCCGTGTGGAAGCCCGGGTCCTGCGGCCACACCGCGTGCTCGGCCCAGACCTGCGGTGTCGCCGGGCTGGTCATCTCGTTGCCGTCGCTGTGCGCCTGCATGCCCGGCGAGGGATACACGCCAAGGTGCGAGTGCACGTCGATCAGCCCGGGCGTCACCCACTTGCCGCGGCCGTCGATCTCGATGGCGCCGGCCGGCGCGGACAGGCCGCTGCCGATACGCTCGATGCGGCCGTCGACCAGCAGGATGTCGGCCTGTTCCAGGCGCTCGCCATTGCCGAGCAGGGCGGTGGCGCCGCGGATCAGGGTGGGCGGATGGGCGGCGGGCTGGTAGCTGCTGCGCCAGGCATCGGCCGGTGCGGCCAGCAGCGCCGGGCAGGCACACGCCGCGAGCGCGGCGGCGAGCCAACGGGAAGTGGAGGTCATGGCGATCCGTTAGTGGGCAAAGAACCTGCGACGCTAGCGCCTCGCCTGCGACCGTGCCAGCCGGCACCCGCAGTGGGCCGACCAGACGCCCGCGCCGGGCGCCCAGACGAAGCGCCCGCGGCCAGCCGCGCGCCCGGCCGGGATCAGGCCTCGATGTCGCCGCCGCCCTGGTCCTCGACCAGGCCCCATTCGCGCAGCAGCGCCAGCGCCCGCAACGCCTGCCGCGAATCCACCATCAGCGCGTACAGCCCGAACGCCGGCAACTCGCCCAGGCCGCCACTGAGGTGCTCCCCGGCCAGGTGACAGGCGATGCCCTCGTCCTGCAGGCGCATGCGCGCAAGCTGGCCTTCGATCAGGGTCGGCGGATGCCAGATGGTGTCCATCGCGCAAGCCTAGCCCACCCGCCGCCACGACGCGTGCCGACAGCCTGTCCGGCCCCGACCTGCCCGCCACCACAGCGTCCACGGACAACCGTGAGCCAATCAGTTGCCCTGTTCCGTGTTCCGTGTTCCGTGTTCCGTGTTCCGTGCTCCGTGCTCCGTGCTCCGCGCTCCGTGCTCCGTGCTCCGAGTTTCGATCCTCCACCCCGACCTTCGGTTCCCAGTCCCTGGTCCCTGGTCCCCGGTCCCTGGTCCCCGGTCCCCGGTCCCCGGTCCCCGCTCCCGAGTCCGGTAGAATTGCGACCCCTTTCAAGGTCGACCGCGCCCCCGCATGAGCGCCGAACCCCGCAACGATTTCATCCGCCAGATCATCCGCGACGACCTGGCCAGCGGTCGGCACCAGGCGATCCGCACGCGCTTCCCGCCCGAGCCGAACGGCTACCTGCACATCGGCCACGCCAAGTCGATCTGCCTGAACTTCGGCCTGGCCGACGAATTCCCCGGCGTGTGCAACCTGCGCTTCGACGACACCAATCCAGCCCGCGAAGACCCCGAGTACGTGGAGGCGATCAAGGAAGACGTGCGCTGGCTGGGCTTCGAGTGGTCCGAACTGCGCCACGCCTCGGACTACTTCGAGGTGCTCTACCTGGCCGCCGAGAAACTGATCCGCCAGGGCGACGCCTTCATCTGCGACCTGAGCGCCGACCAGGTGCGCGAGTACCGCGGCACCCTCACCGAGCCGGGCCGGCCGTCGCCGTTCCGCGAGCGCAATGTCGAGGAGAACCTCGACCTGTTCCGGCGCATGCGCGCCGGCGAGTTCCCCGACGGCGCGCGCACCCTGCGCGCCCGCATCGACATGGCCAGCGGCAACATCAACCTGCGCGATCCGGCCCTGTACCGCATCAAGCACGTGCCCCACCAGAACACCGGCGACGCCTGGTGCATCTACCCGATGTACGACTTCGCCCATGCCCTGAGCGACGCCATCGAGGGCATCAGCCACTCGCTGTGCACGCTGGAATTCGAGGACCACCGGCCGCTGTACGACTGGTGCGTGGATCGCGTCGGCCTGCACCAGGATGCGGCGCTGCTGGCGCCCCTTCGCGACCGCGGCCTGCCCGACCAGGCCGCCAAGCCCCGCCAGATCGAGTTCTCGCGCCTCAACATCAACTACACGGTGATGAGCAAGCGCAAGCTGATGGCCCTGGTCCAGGAGGGCCTGGTCGGCGGCTGGGACGATCCGCGCATGCCCACCCTGCAGGGCATGCGGCGGCGCGGCTGCACGCCGGCTTCGCTGCGCCTGTTCGCCGAGCGGATCGGCGTGTCCAAGCAGAACTCGGTGATCGACTTCTCGGTGCTGGAGGGCTGCGTGCGCGAGGATCTCGACACCAGCGCGCCGCGGGCGATGGCGGTGATCGAGCCGCTGCGCCTGGTCATCGACAACCTGGCCGAGGATCACGAAGAGTCGCTCGTGTTCGCCAACCACCCCAAGGACGCGTCCTTCGGGCAGCGCCAGGTGCCGTTCGCGCGCGAGCTGTGGATCGAGGCGGCGGACTTCATGGTCGACCCGCCCAAGGGCTTCCACCGCCTGGTGCCCGACGGCGAAGTGCGACTGCGCGGCGTCGGCATCGTGCGCTGCACCGGCGTGGAGCACGACGGCGACCAGGTGACCGCCGTGCATTGCACGCTGGACCCGGACACCCGTCCCGGCGGCCCAGGCACCGACCGCAAGGTCAAGGGCACCATCCACTGGGTCAGCGCCCGTCATGCCACGGCCGCGACCTTCCGGCTGTACGACCGTCTGTTCAAGGTCGCTGACCCGGACGACGAGTCCGGGGGGCTGGGCTACCGCGACCACCTCAATCCGGATTCGGTGCGCGAGCAGCGCGGCTGGGTGGAACCGGGCGCGGCCGGTGTGACGCCGGAGTCGCGACTGCAGTTCGAGCGGCTGGGCTATTTCGTCGCCGACCGTCGCGACCATGCGCCGGGGGCGCCGGTGTTCAATCGCACCGTCACCCTGCGCGACACCTGGGCGCGGGCCGCGGGCTGACCCGGTCGCGGCCGGCCCGATCGTCGTGGACGTCTTCCTGATCGCCACCGGCCTTGTTGCGCTGGCCGAGATCGGCGACAAGACCCAGCTGCTGTCCTTGCTGCTGGCGGCGCGCTACCGCCGGCCCTGGCCGATCATCGCCGGCATCGCCGTGGCCACCGTGCTCAACCATGCCCTGGCCACCGCGGTCGGCGCCCTGCTCGCGCAGTGGCTCGACCCGCAGGTGCTGCGCTGGCTGGTCGGCCTGGCGTTCCTGGCGATGGCCCTGTGGGCCCTGCACGCCGACCATCTCGACGAGGGCAAGGTCGCCAGCGCCAGCCGGCTGGGTGTGTTCGGCCTGACCGTGGTGGTGTTCTTCCTGGCCGAGATGGGCGACAAGACCCAGCTCGCCACGGTGGCGCTGGCAGCGCGATTCGACGAGGCAGCCTTCGCGGTGGTCGCCGGCACCACGCTGGGCATGCTGCTCGCCAACGCGCCGGTCGTGTTCACCGGGCACTGGCTGCTGCAGCGCCTGCCGATGGCCTGGGTCCGGCGGCTGGCGGCGCTGGCCTTCGCGGTGCTTGGTATCCTCGTGCTGCTGGCGCCCGGCGGCGCCGGCGGCTGATCGGCCCGGCTGCGACCACTCCGCAGCCCCGTCGGCCACCCTTTTTTGGCCGCGTTGCCCGCGACCGACCCTGACTGCGAGCCCGCCCATGCGTCCCTACCGTTGCCTGGTGATCCTCGTGCTTGCGCTGCTGGCCGTCGGCTGCAGCGCAGGCAGCCGCGACCGCGACGCGGCGGTGCCGGTGCCCGACTTCGCCGCCGCGCCGCCCCCGCCCCCGCTCGAACAGCCGGTGCCGCACGCTGGCCTGGATTCGCCGCCGCTGGCCGGTTACGCAGGGCTGCGCTTCGATTGCAGCGAGGACGCGCAGTGCACCGTCATGGATGTCGGCAACTGCTGCGGCTACTACCCGGCATGCGTCAACAGCGACTCGCGCCCCGATCCCGGCGCGGTGTCGCGCGAATGCGCCGAGCGCGGCCTGGCCGGCATCTGCGGCTTCCCGGTGATCGAGGCCTGCGCTTGCGTCGCCAATCGCTGCGAGGCGCGCGGCCCCGACCCGGACGGCAACCTATCGGGCGACCAGGCCCCGCCCGAAGGCGGAGCCGACCCCCGGTGAGCACGTCCCTGCCGCAGGTGGTGTCGCTGCGCCTGCCCGGGTGGGTGGCAGACCAGGTCGGCGGCGCCGCTGTCGCCGGCGACGAGGCCAAGGTCGCACTGGCCATCGCCCTGGCCGGCGGCAATGTCCGCCACGGCACCGGCGGACCGTTCGGGGCCGCGGTGTTCGACCCGGACGACCGCCTGGTCGCGGCCGGCGTCAACCTGGTGCTGCCGCAGTCCTGCTCGGTGGCCCACGCCGAGATCATCGCCTTCATGCTGGCCCAGCAGACCACCGGCCGCGCCCGCCTCAACGAGACCGGTACGGGCTGGACCCTGGCGACCTCGGCGCAGCCGTGCTGCCAGTGCTACGGCGCCACGTTCTGGGCCGGCATCGACACCCTGCTGATCGGCGCGCGCGCCGAGGATGTCATGGCGCTCACCGAGTTCGACGAGGGCCCGCTGCCGGCCGACTGGACCGGCGAACTGGAACGACGCGGCATCGCCGTACGCCGAGACATCGCTCGGGAGGCGGCCTGCGCGGTGCTGGCCGACTACGGAAGACAGGGCGGCGCCCGCTACTGAGCCAGACCTGACCGCACCGGACGCGGATCGTCTCGCCGGGGTCCGCCACCCCTGCCGGCCTGGGCGCAGCACCGCACGTCTCACCCGCTGGCGGGCATGACGCAGCGCCGCACTTGTCCTCTTTCCCGCACCTGATTGGCGTCGTGTTTCAGCTCGCTGCCAGGCGGCGTGTCGCCGATGCGACGGCGCCGCACTTCGCCCATCCCCGGCCTGCGGGGGAGGGGTGGGGGAGAAACCTCTGCAGCTCGCTGCGCTGCCCGCTTGTACCCGGAACCGGGGCGGCTTGGCGACCGTCAGGGTGCTTTGCACCCCAAGAAGTTCGGCTCAAAGTCAATGATTCCAAAAAGGTCCCGGGTAGGGCTCTCCCCGGACCAGTGCGCGCCGCCGCGACGGCAACGATCCAGATCATGGCAAGTGCCGGCCCTCTCCCCCGGCCCCTCTCCCAGAGGGAGAGGGGAGCACAGCGCGCCGCGCTTCCCGAGTCCCGGATCGCGAGCCCCGGATCCCGAGCCCCGGGTCCCGAGTCCCGAGTCCCGAGTCCCGAGTCCCGAGTCCCGAGCTGGCGACGGCACCGCACTTCTCCCCTCCCCCGCTTGCGGGGGAGGGGCGGGGAAGAGGCCCGTCCGGGCCAGCGCGCGCCGCCGGGCCGGCAACGATGCAAATCATGGCAAGTGCCGGCCCTCTCCCCCGGCCCCTCTCCCAGAGGGAGAGGGGAGCACAGCGCGCCGCGCTTCCCGGGTCCCGAGTCCCGAGTCCCGAGTCCCGAGTCCCGAGCTGGCGACGG